>JAHFGT010000058.1:8259-10627 GCA_023247275.1 Candidatus Omnitrophota bacterium | reverse complement strand
CTTAGGCCTGGATCGACTCGTGTCCTTGGTGACGCATGCCCAATCAATTCGGGACGTCATCGCCTTTCCGAAAACGCAGAAGGCGATCGATCCGGTCACGGATGCACCGGCCTCGGTCACCGAGGCGCAACTGAAGGAGCTTGGGATCGCGATCCTTGCACCACAGCAGCCAGTACGGTGAGCAGCGGTCAACAGGAGGCAGGTAGATGAGACGCGCAGCGCGGGTACTCCTTGGAATGGTTCTCGGCATCGCCGGTATGAGCGGGTGTCGAACCGCCACCAAAGTGACCCAGGTGCCACGGGTCGATTTGGAGCTCCCCGAAGGTGGCAACCGGGGATACCTGGTCGGCACACCGCCAGCAACTTCGACGAGGAAATCGACTCGAGAAATGATCGGGACCACGATTGAGATCCCCAGTTTCTACAGACCCACCGCCAGTTTGACCGGCCCGCAAGCCGCCGGACCGGAATCTATCCCACCAGCCAGCCCGGCAGCGCCAGCCGCATCCACCTGGACCGCTGAAGAGGAGCAGACCCAAGCCGCTCCCCCCGTCGCGTACGATACCTATGTGGTCCAAAAAGGAGAGTCACTCTGGAGTATCGCGGCTAAGCCGGAGATGTACGGCAAAGCCGGGCGATGGCGCAGGATTTTTGACGCGAACCGGGAACGGCTCCATGACAATCCGAATCGCGTCCGCGTCGGGATGAGCCTGAAGATTCCGCGCGGGGAACAAGCCACTTCCTCCACAACGTATGACGATGAAGGGGTCACCTTCACCAAATAACGGGATGGCAGACTACGCCTTTGCCTTGCGCAACGACCAAGAAGCGCAGGCGATCTTCGGCAAACACGATCAGCACTTACGACGCATCGAGCAAGCGCTCGGTGTGTCCGTCGTCCTGCGCGGCACTGAGGCGAAGATCAGTGGGCCGTCGGACGCGGTGGCCAAAGCCAGCAAACTGTTTGATGATCTGGCGGTCGTCATCCGCAATGGTGCGCCACTCCATAAGGATGACGTCGATTATGCGTTGCGCGCCGCAAAGGATTCTCGGCTGATCCAGCTATGTGAGATCTACCAGGAACGCATCGAAGTTCCCTCCCGTCGCCGGTTTATTATTCCCCGCACGCCAGGTCAAAAAGCCTATGTGGAGGCGATGCGGAATCACGATATCGTCTTCGGCATCGGGCCGGCCGGCACCGGGAAGACCTACCTGGCGATGGCGATGGCGGTCGAGACACTGACCAAGGGCGACGTCTCACGGATTATCTTAACTCGGCCAGCCGTTGAGGCTGGCGAACGGCTGGGCTATTTGCCTGGTGATCTCTCGGAGAAAATCAATCCGTACCTGCGGCCGCTGTACGACGCGCTGTATGAAATGATGGAAGGCGATATGATCCAGCGCTACCTGGACCGAGGAATCATCGAAGTCGCCCCGCTGGCGTATATGCGGGGCCGAACCCTGAACGACTCGTTCATCATCCTGGATGAAGCGCAGAACACCACGACTGAGCAGATGAAGATGTTTTTGACTCGACTGGGTTTCGACTCGAAAGCCGTGGTGACTGGCGATGTCACTCAGGTCGACCTGCCATCGGACAAAACCTCAGGACTCATCCAGGTTCAGAGCCTCTTGGCGGGCATTGAGGGTATTCAATTCATCGGGTTCAGCGGGCAGGATGTGGTGCGGCATGAGCTGGTTCAAGCCATCATCCAGGCCTATGACCGACAGAAGACAGCGGCTGGATGACCGTGCAGGTCACCAATGCCCAACGCCAATGCCGCGTGGCGACGACGACCGTGGCCCGGCTGGCGCGCTGCACCGTCCAACAGCTTGGAATCCGAGTCCCGGGCCTGCTGGTGATCACCTTTCTTGACGCGAGACGCCTGCGTCGACTGAATCAACAGTTCCTCCGACAGGATCGTCCAACCGATGTGCTCAGTTTCCGGTACGACGGAGAGCCGATCGTGGGCGAGGTGCTTATCGCGCCGAGCGCAGCGCGTCGCTACGCGCACACACACAGGGTGTCGTACCAGCAGGAGTTGCTCCGTTACGTTGTGCACGGGATCTTGCATTGGACCGGACTAGACGACAAAAGTCAGGCCCAGCGGCGCCGAATGCGAAAGAAAGAAGATGATTTGCTCTGGGTTTGCCGCGAACGGCGAGCGGCGGACGGAGCGGGTAGGGGCTCTGCTCTGTCAGAGCGTAGACGAACAGTTGGACAAGGCATGACCGGTCCAGCTCGGAGCATTCGATGGTGAAAGAATCAGGAGGAGAACGTCGATTTGTCGTGTTGCTGGAGCAGATCCAGTCGGACGTGCGCACGATCGCCGAGGGACACACCGCGCTGTTTCGCGAATTGCAAGCC
>JAHFGT010000058.1:0-8249 GCA_023247275.1 Candidatus Omnitrophota bacterium | reverse complement strand
GCAAAGTCTGGCAAGCGATCCAGCGAAATAGTGACGAGAGCCAAGAGACCCGTCGCGAGCACGGGCAGATGCTGCAGGAGCACGGGCAGATGCTGCAGGGACATGGCCAGAGGCTGCAGGAGCACGGGCAGAGGCTGCAGGAGCACGGGCAGAGGCTACAGGAGCACGGGCAGATGCTGCAGGAGCACGGGCAACTGTTGCGGCATCAACAGCAGACCTTGCAAAAACACGGTGAAATACTTCAGCAGTTAGACACCCGCCTCGATCAGCTCACGATAAAATTCGACGCCCATGAGCAGGCGCACTCCCGATGAGTCGACGGAATCGACCTTGGTAACATGGGAATCCATACCACGGATGTCATTGTCCTGCGGCGATACTTGTATCGCGAAACCAGCGTCATCGTCAGTTGCCTCAGCGAACGGTATGGCAAATTCCGTGGCCTGGTGAAAGGGCTACGCATGTACCCGAATCGCCATCGCAGCGCGATGGAGCCGCTGACGATCAATCGCCTGGTGTTCTATGACACGCGCGACAGCCAGATCCATCTGATCAGCCAATGTGAGCTCATTGCGCCGCTATCAACCCTGCAGCAGGATCTGGATACCGTGTGGACGGCATCAGCTTGCGTCGAATTGCTGGAGGCCATCGTGCCGCTGGAAGAACCCCAGCCAGCGCTGTACCACCTCTTAAAAGAAACCTTGGAGCGGCTGGCGCTGGGAGCTGCTCCAGCGCTCCTCCATATGTCCTGTATCGCTCGCGCGCTGCGGCTCGCCGGGTTCCAACCGCAACTGGACCACTGCACCGCCTGCCATGCGTTCGTCGAGCAGACCGCCTGGTGGAGCGCCAAGCAGGGTGGTCTGCTGTGCGGATCGTGTCGGCATGAAGACCCCTCGGCCGAGGCTGCTGATGCGGGCATGCTGACGGCATTAGCCGCCTTGTCAGAATCCAAGGCTCTGCCACCGCTGGAGCCGTCCATGGTCTCGTTGCTGCGCCGACGCTTGACCGAGTTTCTCCATTGGCGGCTGGATCGACCTCTCAAGACGATGAACTATTTTGCAGAGTCCCATGTCATGGAACCTATCGCCTGATGCAGTTCCAACAGCTCATCCGCATACTCGATACGTTCTGGGAGCGACAGGGCTGCCATCTTGTCCAACCGTATGAGCTGGAAATGGGCGCTGGCACGTTTCACCCGGCCACCTTCTTCGGCGCGCTGGGTCTGACACCGTCGAGAGCCGCGTATGTCCAGCCGTCGCGTCGCCCAACTGATGGCCGGTATGGGGACAACCCGCTGCGCATGCAGCGGTATTACCAGTACCAGGTCCTACTCAAGCCCACCCCAGATGATGTGCAGCATCTGTATCTTGACAGCCTGCGCGCGTGCGGGCTACAACTCGAGGAGCACGACGTGCGGTTCGTCCAAGATGATTGGGAATCGCCCACGCTGGGCGCCTGGGGACTTGGCTGGGAAGTGTGGATTGATAGCTTAGAAGCCACGCAGTTTACCTATTTCCAGCAGGTGGGTGGATTGGACCTAGAGCACATCTCTTGTGAAATTACCTATGGGCTTGAACGAATCACCATGTTCGCGCAGGCCACGACCGGTGTGTATCAGCTGGCGTATGGCCCTGGCGTCTCGTACGGTGACCTGCACTTGGCGAACGAACGCGAATCGTCCCGGTACAACTTCGAGCTGGCCGATGTGGCGCTACATCAACAGTTGTTCACGCTGTATGAGCAGGACGCGCACCGACTCTTGGATGCGCAGGCGCTGCTCCCAGCTTATGAGCAATTATTGAAGTGCAGCCATACTTTTAATCTGCTGGATGCGCGCGGCGCGATCAGCCAATCTGACCGGCCGCGGTTTGTGTTACGCATCCGCACCCTGGCCAAACGGTGCGCTGAACTGTACCTGGAACGCCAGGGCCAAGAACCAAACAACAAAGGGCAGGGCAAACAACAAACCGCATGGGTTGTTGCCACATGACCCGCACAACATTCTTGTCCAGTCAGACTGAACGTCCTTGGCTATTTCTGCTTCTGACCTGCCTGATGATCACATGCGCGTCCCAGGTCGTCGCAGCCGGTGAGATCTCATTGGCTGATCAGACGACACATTCCGATACTGGCCATCACCTTCGCAGCCGATACTGGGAGATCACGCCATCCGTGGCCACGATTCAGCTTGGCGAGCCAACCGGCCAGCTCTCTGATTCGCAGGGTCTGCGACTCCAACCCAGGTTTCTGCAAGGTACGCTGGCGGTCGAACCACAGTCAGGCGAATAAGCGTCCATGCCAACCAAACGTTCCCGCCTCACCCGCGCTCTGCGCCCCGCGCCCCAAACCCCTCGTGTGGCGGATCTGTTGTTTGAAATCGGCACCGAAGAGCTGCCGGCGGCCTACCTGCCATCGCTGATTGATCAGCTCGCTCGTGAATCCACCGCACTGGTGCACAGTCATCATCTGACCGCAGCCGGCGTTGAAAGTTACGGGACGCCTCGACGGTTGGCGCTCATCATTCGCGGCCTGGACGCCACGCAACGCCAGCCGGCCGAGGAAATCCGCGGCCCAGCCAAGCAGGCTTGCTATGATCCGCAGGGCAAACCCACGCCAGCGTTGTTAGGATTCTTGCGTTCTCGTGGCGGGTCGCTCGCTGATGTGAAGATCATCAGTTCGGACAAAGGTGACTACGCGTACCTGGTGAAGCGTCCCGTCGCCGGCCCAACGACCAAGATACTGCCTGCACTGCTCGCAGAACTGATCACACGGTTGCGCGCGCCCAAGACGATGCGGTGGGATGCCACCGGGGTCAGATTCGCCCGGCCGATCCGATGGCTCGTCGCCCTCTATGGCACGACGCCGATCCGGTGCACGTTCGGCCGGCTGGTCAGCGAGCCTCGTACCTGGGTCGGCCTGCCGAAACGTCCTCGCGCGGCGGCGGTACGATCACTGCAGACGTACCTCCGGACGCTGAAGACCGCTCGGATCATCCTGGATCACCCGCAACGACGAGCGGTCATCGAGCAGGCGGTGCGCCGGTTAGCAACGAGGCACCGCGGCGAACCAGTCACCGAAATGCTGACCCACGGTCTGCTGGATGAAGTGACCCATCTGGTGGAAGAACCGGTTCCGATGGCTGGCACGTTTGATCCGAGTTACCTAGCGCTGCCGCGCGAAGTGCTGCTCGCCAGCATGGCCAAACACCAGCGCGTGTTCGCTGTGGAATCAAATGGCCGGCTGGTCCCAGCCTGCGTCGCCATCCTCGAAGGGACCCCAACTCGTCCGGCCACAGTCCGAGCTGTCATCGAGCGAATCTTAAACGCGCGGCTGGCCGACAGCCTGCTGTTTTGGAACGAAGATCATCGTCGGCTGCCGCTGCACCAGATGGCCGAGCAGCTCGCCGGTGTGACGTTCCATGCGCGACTCGGTTCGATGGACGATAAGACGGTGCGTCTGCGGGCATTGGCTGAGCCGATCGCCGAGGCGTGGGGACTGGCGGATGAAGAGCGCCAACAGGTGCGCCGAGCCTGCCAATTGGCGAAGGCCGATTTGGTCAGCGCGATGGTCAGAGAGTTTCCGACGCTGCAAGGCGTCATCGGGAAGTACTATGCCAGGGATTCGCACGAGCCTGAGCCAGTCGCTGAGGCACTTGAAGAGCAGTACTTGCCGGCGGGCGCCCGCTTGCCGACGACGGTGATCGGCGCAGCACTGGCCATTATTGACAAGTTCGATACGCTGGCCAGCTATTTCAGCGTCGGAATCGAACCCACCGGCGATCAGGATCCGTTCGGGCTGCGCCGCGCCGCGCAAGGAATCGTTGAAGTCGCCTGGCAGATGCATCGGTCGCTGCCGGTGGAGCGGTTGCTACTGACTCATAAATCGTCGGCGCATCGGCAACCGTCGCCAACCGCATCGGCGGGTCGCACAGCGCCAGACGATCTGACCGTCGCCGCGAAGCACCTTAAGAAATACCTGTTTGAGCGGCTGTATACCTTCGCCTGGCCAACGCCTGCGCCATCGCAGGATTGTATCGACGCGGTCTTAGCGAGTCCGTGCAACGATCTGGTCGATACCATGGACCGGATCGTCAACCTCCAGCGGCTCTCCGGCCAGACCGAATTGCTCAAAGCGGCGAAGGTGATCGAACGGACGCGTAATATCCTCAAAGGCGCACCGATCCGCCAGCTTGATGTCGACCCGGCGCGTTTGCAAGAACCGCTCGAGCGGCACCTCTGGGAGGTTTACACCGCCCATCGGGACCGCGTCCTCCAGCTGACCGAGCAGAAAGCGTATGCCGAGGCGACCACCACGTATGGGGAAGCGTTCTATACACCCCTACATGAGTTTTTTGACCGCGTGCTGGTCAATGTTCCGGACGAGCCGGTGCGGCAAAACCGGCTTGCCTTGATGCGCGCGATCAATACATTGTATACTGATCGCATTGCTGATCTGTCGAAGCTGACGCTGGTCCAACACGAGGAGTCTGCATGAGAAGGGGGGCCCTTGTCCTAAAAACCAAGCGCAAGAGATCCATCGCTGCCGCGCCAACACGCGCCCAGGCCAAACCCACAACACGCCACATCTATATATTCGGCAACGGCAAGGCGGATGGCCGGGCGGATATGAAGTACGAGCTCGGGGGCAAAGGGGCTAACCTGGCTGAGATGACCCATCTAGGCATCCCGGTCCCGCCAGGACTGACCATCACCACCGCGGTCTGCCGGACGTTCAACGAGCTTGGTCAGCGCTGGCCGGACGGGTTGGAGACAGAGCTCCAGCACAAGGTGAAGTGGCTGGAAGGAATCGCCAAGAAACGATTCGGCGATCCGAACAACCCCTTACTGGTCTCGGTGCGCTCAGGAGCGGCCTTCTCCATGCCAGGCATGATGGATACGATCTTAAACCTGGGCCTGAACCCGGATACCGTGCGCGGATTGATCACCAAGACGGACAACCCGCGGTTCGCGTATGACGCCTATCGTCGGTTCATTCAGATGTTCGGCAATGTGGTGCTCGGGGTGGACCATAAACATTTCGAAGAGATCCTGGGGAAGAAGAAACGGCAGTTCAAGGTCACGATCGATGCTGAACTGCCGGCCGACGCGTTGCAGCAACTGGTCACCGAGTACAAGCAGTTTGTCCACCAGCAGACCGAGCAGCCGTTCCCGGACGATCCTCGCCTGCAACTGCGACTCGCGATCACGGCGGTATTCAAGTCTTGGAACAACGAGCGGGCCACCGTGTACCGGCGACTAAACAACATTCCGCACACCTTGGGCACCGCGGTGACGGTGCAATCGATGGTCTTCGGCAACATGGGCAACACGTCACTGACCGGGGTCTGTTTTACCCGTGATCCATCTACCGGTGACAACGTGTTCTACGGCGAATACCTGGTGAACGCGCAAGGCGAAGACGTGGTCGCTGGAATCCGAACCCCGAAGCCGATTGCGGAACTGCAGGTTGAATTCCCAAAGATCTATGCGCAGTTGTTCAAGATCGGGAAGCAACTGGAGAAGTACTTTACGGATGTGCAGGATTTAGAGTTCACCGTTGAAGAAAGCACGCTGTATATGCTGCAGGCGCGCAACGGCAAGCGGACCGCCCCGGCAGCTGTGCGCATTGTCACCGACTTCGTGAAAGACAGGGTGCTCACCAAGAACACAGCGCTCTTGAAAATCGACCCGGCGCAGATTGACCAGTTGCTCCACCCTACCATTGATCCCACCGCCAAGCCAACAGTGATTGCGAAAGGGTTGCCCGCCTCCCCAGGGGCTGCCGTGGGTCGAGTCGTCTTTCACGCGCACAAAGCCGTTGCGCTCAGCGAAGAAGAATCCCAGCGGGTCATTTTGGTTCGCGAGGAAACTTCCCCAGAAGACATCGAGGGGATGGCCGCGGCCCAGGGAATCCTCACCGCGCGCGGTGGGATGACCAGCCATGCCGCGGTCGTCGGTCGCGGCATGGGCAAATGCTGTGTGGTTGGGTGCAATGAGATCGTCGTGCGCGAGGAGGAAGGCCTCGTGAAGGTCGGCGATCTCGTCATCAAAGAAGGGGACGTCATCACCCTCAACGGGTCAACCGGCGAGGTCATGCTTGGGGAAGTCCCGCTGGTCGAGCCGCAGCTGACCGGGAGCTTCAAGCAACTGTTGAGCTGGGCCGACCAAACCCGTCGGCTCAAGGTTCGGGCCAACGCGGACACCCCACATGATGCTCGGGTCGCGCGACAATTCGGCGCCGAAGGGATCGGGCTCTGCCGCACCGAACACATGTTCTTCGGCGACGAGCGGCTGCCGGTGGTCCGGGAGATGATCCTGGCGCAGGACTCGGGCGCCCGACGGGCCGCGCTCGCCAAACTGCTGCCGTTTCAGAAAGCGGATTTCATCGGGATTTTCCAGGAGATGCAGGGATTGCCGGTCACCATCCGGCTTTTGGATCCACCGCTGCACGAGTTCTTACCCAACACCCCGGACGATCAAGAACGGGTGGCTCACCAGCTCGGGATCGATCTGCGCAAGCTGCGGGACACGGTCCAGAGCCTGCACGAGGTGAACCCGATGCTCGGTCATCGTGGGTGCCGACTGGGCATTACCTATCCGGAGATCAACGAGATGCAGGCCCAGGCGATTTTTGAGGCCGCTGGCGAGCTGATTCGCGATGGCGTGCGGGTGGTGCCAGAAGTCATGATCCCCTTGGTCGGCCATCCGAATGAGTTTCGCGTCGCTAAGCAGACGGTCGACCAGGTGGCGCAACAGGTGATGACACGCTCCAAGGTCAAACTGACCTATCTTGTCGGGACGATGATTGAAGTGCCGCGCGCCGCGGTCGTCGCAGCCGCCATCGCCAACGACGCAGAGTTCTTCAGTTTCGGGACGAACGACCTGACCCAAATGACGTTCGGGTTTTCACGTGATGATGTCGGGAAATTCCTGCCGTACTACTTAAAGCAACAGATCCTGCCGGCAGACCCGTTCGTGAAGTTGGATCAAGAGGGGGTCGGTCAATTGGTCAAGCTGGGAATCCAGCAAGGGCGGTCGGTCCGTCGCGCGCTGAAAGTTGGAATCTGCGGAGAGCACGGCGGTGAGCCGTCATCGGTGGAATTCTGCCACCGAGTCGGCATGGACTATGTGTCGTGCTCACCCTACCGTGTGCCCATCGCCCGTCTCGCGGCGGCACAAGCCGTGTTGCGCCAGACGCGTCAACCGTAAATCCTGTATGGATCCGATTCGGTCCTATCTGAAAGACATCAAGTCGATCCCGTTGCTGACCGCCAAGCAGGAGATTGAACTCGCCAAGAAAATCCGTCGAGGCGATCATCTGGCCAAACGACAGATGACGCTCTCCAATCTCCGGCTGGTGATCAACATCGCCAAACGCTATTCGCATCTTGGGGTCCCACTCTTAGACCTGATTGAGGAAGGCAACATCGGGCTCATGAAGGCGGTGACCAAGTACAACCCGCGCAAGGGCTACCGATTTTCGACGTATGGCGCATGGTGGATCCGCCAACATATTACCCGAGCCATCGCGAACCAGGGCAAGACGGTGCGGATTCCGGTGTACATGACCGAGTTGTTGTCGAAGTTCAAGCGAATCACCGAGGAGCTGTCGCAGAAGCTAGGCCGCAAACCGACCGCCATGGAAATTGCCCGACGCATGCGTTTACCGGTCGAACGCATTGAGCGATTACAGGAACTGGTCACCTCCTCGCAAGCCACCTCATTGGAAACACCGGTCGGCGAAGAAGGGGAGACCGAAATGATCGACCTGCTCCAAGATGAGTCCGCCCCCTCGCCCCATGAGGATATCACCCGATTCCTGCAGCACGAGCGAATCAGCGCGCTGCTCCATAAGATGAGCGATCGGGAATGTCGGGTCCTCACGTTGCGCTACGGGCTTGATGATGGGATTAGCCGAACCTTGGGTGAGACCGCGAAATTTTTCGGCATCACTCGCGAGCGCGTGCGGCAAATTGAAGTGGTGGCCATTCGCAAATTGCGGGCACTCATCTCCACAGAAGAACCTGATATGGTGCTGACCGACTCGCCCCAACCACCAGCGCCACCCGCCGTCGGGCCTGCCCGGCGCCCTGCGACCCGCACATCCACCCACGCCCATCCGCGTCGATCAGCAAAAGTTAGGCGCTAGCTGCGCCGACCGGCCTCCTCCAACCAACGGTTCACCATTTGTACCATGAATATCTGCGCCTGTAGCTCAAACTGGATAGAGCGGGGGCGTCCTAAGCCCTG
>JAHFGT010000057.1 GCA_023247275.1 Candidatus Omnitrophota bacterium | reverse complement strand
GCACCAACCGCGGATACGGATGCGGCCCGACGACCGAGCCGATGCAGTAGTGGGTGGTGCCGACGGTGGTCACCCAGTTGCGGATCGCCTCGCTGCACGCGTCTTTCAGCGTCCGCGTCCCGGTGCCCACTGGGGTCACCGTCGCGCCCAAGAGGCGCATGCGCACCACGTTGAGCGCTTGCCGGCGCATGTCCTGTTCGCCCATGAACACTTCGCACGCCAGCCCGCATAGCGCGGCCGCGGTCGCCGTCGCCACCCCGTGCTGGCCAGCCCCGGTCTCGGCAATGAGCCGCTGCTTGCCCATCCGGACCGCCAACAGCGCCTGGCCCAGTGCATTGTTGATCTTGTGCGCGCCGGTGTGCAGCAAATCTTCCCGCTTGAGATAGATGTGGACCCGACGACCAAGCGCCTGGCTGAGCCGGGTGGCCTTGTACAGCGGCGTGGGTCGGCCAGCGTAGGAGTGCAACAGATCGCGAAGTGCTCGACCGAATCCAGGATCGCGCCGGGCCTGGGCAGCGGCCTGCTCAAGCTCGGTTAGCGCGGCCATGACCGTTTCGGGAACAAATTTGCCTCCGAACGGTCCGAAATGGCCGAAGCGGTCAGGGACGGTGGCGGGACGGGATCGCTGCATCACAACTCATCGTCGGTAAAAGTTTTATGATACTGGAAACCGCGAAGGGTGTCAAACAACGTGACGAGCGGGTAGTGTCTCAGTTTGATTAAAAATAAACCCCCGGTCGAAGCAGCAACCAGAGGCCATCCCCTTGCCTTACCGCAATCCCACAGCTACTTCCACTCCTTCGACACCCTGCTTGGTGTCTTTAGCCCAGGAGTTGTGGTTATCCCCGCAATGGGGTGTTTTGGGCAACCCTATCAAAAGGCGCATGAGATTACCCCCTTTGACAAAACATTCTACCAAATTCATCCCATCAGGAATTCTGAATTCTGGTGCCACAATACTATTTTGTTGTCAACACACTTCGAGTTACCCACGATCCCCTGTCAGCGGACTCGCCGGTCGAAAGTGACTGAAGGCCTCGAATCAGCCACTCTCGTTCCCGCTCAGTGAGCTTGCCTGCCCGTCTTCAGTGAGAGCGCTGCAGAATGGCCCGGGTATTGCCTGGTGGCTCGGTAGGCTTGCTGCTGGAGCGGCTGAGCAGGTAAGCTTGAGCAAGTTGCCAACAAGCACACAGGAGGGGGCGCATGGAAATGGGGCGCAGGGTGCAGGGCAGAAACTGGTGGGCGTTGGTGGTGGTACTCGGTCTGTCGACGCCTGGCGTCGTCCGGGCTGAGGATGGGCCATCGGCGGCTGGCCGGGAACGGCTGCGGGATACCAAGCCGTTGAGGCCAGGGGTCCGGCCCGATGATCCTGCTCAGCCGGAGCACACCTTCGGGAACATCGACTCCAATCAGAGCAGCTCATGGACGATGCACGACACTGCGACTGGCTCAAACAACGCCGGGTGGACCACGCAATGGTTTCAGCACGCTGATTCCAATGGCGACGGCCTGCTCTCACTCAGCGAAGTTGAGGCGCAACGTGGGCAGGCGTCTGCAGATGCCGATGAGCTGCAAGACCAGGCCAAGCAGGACGTCCGCGACGAGCTGGTCCAACAGTTTGGAAACGACGTGCCGCCCACGCTGGATGAGGCTATGAGCCCGGCTTACCTCGAGCAGCACCCTGAGGTGGCCGACTGGGCGGCTGACCATCCGAACGCGGCCGAGTTTCTCGCCAAACACCCGCAAGCCGAGCAATACCTGCGCAACCACCCAGGCGTCGCGGAGCGGCTAGCCGAGCATCCTGGAGCGGCCGAACAATTGGCCCAGCATTCAGACTTCGCACAACTGTTGGGCGAGAATCCGCAGTTGGCAGACCGCATTGCCGAGCATCCGAACGCGGCCCGGTGGGCGGAAAACCATCCGCAGGCTGCCGCCTACCTGCAGAACCATCCAGAGGCTCGGGAGAAATTCCGCGCCGCCCAGGAGCGGTGGCAACAGGCGTCGCCTGAGCAACGACAGGAGTTTTTGCAAGAGCGCCCTGGCGTGCGCGATAGGATCGAAGACCGCCAGGACCGGCGAGAAGACGTGCGCGACCGGCGCGAGAACGTGAGAGACCGGCGTGAGGATGTCAGAGACTATCGGGAAGATGTGCAGGACCGGCGTCATGATGGCGGACCGCGGGATCGCATGGAAGATGTGCAAGACCGGCGCGAAGATCGACGCGACTATCGTGAGGACCGCCGCGATGTGCGAGAAGATCGCCGCGACCGGTTCGACGGTCAGGGTCGCGGAATGGGTCCAGGCCAGAACGACCAGGGCGTGCGCGATCATGGCAGAGGACAGGGTCGTGGCAGGGTTGGCCAAGACGCTGAACATCGCCAGCCGCCTGCTGGCGGCGGCCAAATGGGCGCTCATGGCAAGCCTGGTGGTGGACCGGGCGCAGATGCAGGACCCCGTGGAGGCGGCGGGGCTCGGGGCCCACGCAGATAACGTTCGATTTGCTGCTATAAATTCAGGATCGTGTCCCTGTTGATTCTTACCAACGAATCAGGTGGCGGGCGAGCGACCAGTAGAGCCAGAGCATCGGGTTGAGCAGCCGGCGAAATAGCCGGTTGTCGATTTCGGCAAACTGGATCTGGCCGGCGAACTGGGCGACGATGCCAGCGTCGTCGACCGCGCGCAGGCGAGCGATGTGACGCCGACGTTGCGCGATCCATCGCCAGGTTGACGCGCGCAAAAAATACCGCACCACATCCCACCGCACCCTGCCCCAGCCGCGCCGCGCATAGTACACCGTCAGTGCCAGCTCAGCGATGGCCAGACACGGGGCGATGACCAGCACGCTGCGCTTGCGGGGCAACGTCAAGAGTGTGAGCAGCCGGTTGCGATCCAGATAGTACAGAAACTGCAGCGTCTGGGCGAACGCATACCGGTGCGCGCAAATCGAGTCTGGCACCAACCCGAGCCGGGCGCCAGCCAGCCTGGCCCGCCAGCAAAACTCCAAGTCGTCGTAGTACAAGAAATAGTCCTCGCAAAACAGGCCAACCCGCTCGAACAGTTCGCGGCGCACCAGCATCGCTGCCCCGCTGGCAAAGTCGATCTTTCCGGGAACAGCATATGAAGTGACAGTCACTTCATAGTCTGGCTGCCCATACCCCAGGCAATAGCCATAGCCGAGAAAATGGATTCGATTGCCCAGCGAATGGATCCGGTGCTGGCCGTGCAGGACGATCTTTGATTGCAGAATATCCAGCGCTGGATTGCGATCCGCGGCATCCACCAGTCGCGCCAACCAATCCGGGTCTAATACCGTGTCCACATTGACGAACACGAAATAGTCCACCCGCTGTTCAAGCGCGACGTGGATCGCCAAGTTGTTGCCTGCGCCCCAGCCCAGGTTGTCGGGGCTGGCCAGCCGACGAGCAGCTGGCGCGGCCTGCTCAATCCACGCCTGGCTGTGTGGCGTGGATTGATTGTCGACGATGAACAGCTCGGTCAGCGCCTGCGGATAGGTTTGCGCCCGGAGGCTGGCATAACAGCCAGCCAAGTCGGCGGCGGTGGTTTGATGATAGTAGACCAGGATGACGGCGACGCGCGCGGTCGCGACCCCAGCGGCTGCGCGATGCGTTGGGCCGATCCCCATACCCGCGTCGGGGTGATTCACCTCGATTGTGTGCGGCTGGGTCATGGTGGCGCAGCAGCGCTTGGCGTGTGTGGCGTGGCTGGCTCGGGTGCGGCCGCGGTCGCAGCCTTTTGCTGGCGCAGCCGGATCGTGTCCAACAACGTCTGCGCAGCGGTCAGATCCTGCTGCAGCCGCAGCGCCTGCTTTGCTGAATCGGCCGCCCAGTCAAATCGGTCCTGCTCGAGTAGCGCATCCGCCAGGGCATAATGGGCCACCGCCATGTCAGGGCTGAGTCGAATCGCGGTCTGATATTCAGCGATCGCCTCATCGAGCTGGTGCAGCCGGCGCAGTACCGAGCCGAGGTTCACATGCGCCGGCACATACGGTGGGTCCAGCTCGATGGCTCGACGGTAGGACGCCAGCGCCCCATTCAAATCTCCGGTCGCGGCCTGCACCACGCCCAGGTTATAATGCGCCGGCGCTGAGGCGGGTTGTCCCCGCAGCGCTTGCTCCAGTTGTTGCCGGGCTTGCGCATACCGGCCTTGCTTGGCGAACACCGAGCCCAAACTGACGCGCGCTTCAATTGAATCAGGCCGCAGCGCGATCGCGCGCGCGTACGCGGCCACCGCCTCAGCCCACCGGGCTTGCTGCGCCAGCGCCCCGCCCAGATGCACCCAGGTCTGCGCATCATCAGGGCGCAGCCGCAAGGCGATATGATCATGGGTGATCGCTTCGTCCAGCCGGCCTTGTTGCGCGAGGGCGAAGCCAAGACTCGCGTGCGCGATGGGATCATTCGGCTTCAGCTGTACCGCTCGCTCAAAATGTGTGATCGCCGTCGGCAAGCCACCGCGTCCGGCCAGCGCCACGCCCAGGTCCACATGCGCCTCGGCATACGAGGGTTTAAGCCGGATCGCCTCCTGGTAGTGCGGGATCGCCTCGTCCCACCGACCCTGTTGCGCTAACGCATAGCCCAGGTTGTGTTGCGCGCGCGGATTGCTGGGTCGAGCCGCCGTCGTGTCAGCCCACATCGTGAGTTGGTCAGCATAGACCAGACTCCGCTGTCGCGTGAGGATCGTGAGGCTGAGCACCGCGATCGCCACCACACCGGCGACCAGTGGCGGACGTCGCTGCGCCGCCGGAACAATCCGGATGACTGCCTGCCAGACCGCGCCGACCAGGAGGACCACAACACCGAGGGATGGCAGGTACATCCGATGCTCAGCCGCGACATCTGCGATCGGGATCACACTCGATGTCGGCACCAGCGTCCAGACCACCCAGCCGATCCAGAACCGCCAGGCGGATCGAGCCGGCCACACCCGCGCCGTCATCACGACCAACACGAGAAACACAAGCAGGGGGATGATGACGTGACGAATAGAGGTCACCAGCGGCCAGGCATAGTCCAGGCACAATCGATGCGGCCAGACCACCAACCGCACATAGTGCAACCACACACCAGGCTGGGTCAACGCAAACCGCCACGGCGACACATCCGGTAGCCCAAACCCGACGGTGGGTCGTGCAACGCGCAGCGTCGGTAGCTGCAGGAAGACCAGCCATGCCCAACTGGCGACGATGGCCAGGTACATCCACGCGCGCTGCCGCAGCCTAGAGACGACCGGCGCGCGCGTGACAAGCCCGTCGACCATCAGCAGCACATACGGCAGGCTGATGATCGCCGCTTTGCTGGCAGCACCGATCCACCCACCGAGCACGACCAGCAGAGACCACCCCATCGGCCGGTGCGCTGAGTGCGCGCGCAGGAGGCTGTACACGCTCAAAAGATAGCCGAGTGCCATCAGCACCTCTGCGCGCTGGATCACATAGGTGACGCTTTGCGTCAACAGCGGATGCACCGTCCACAACAATGCCGCGCTCAGCGCAATGCCCTCGGCCGACTCCACCGCCGCCGCGCGCAACGTGCGTCGCACCACCCCCCAGACCAAGAGCGCCGCGCACAGATGCAGCACGATATTCACGAGATGATAGCCCCAGGGGGATTCGCCCCCGAGCGCATGATTGATCGCCAGCGACAGGCTGACCAGCGGTCGTCCGGCCGCGCCAAGTTCTAGTGCAGAGAAATAGGACGGTGGCCACAACGTACGAATGTGTGGATTGCGCAGGATAGCGGGCTCGTCGTCGAGCACAAAGCCTGCCCGCAAGCTGGTCTGATACGCCAAGAGGCCAGCGACGAGGATGAGCCAGCCGCCCCACCGCTGCCACCAGGATCGGCTGAACACGGAATCGGCCATCAGCGGGCGAGGGTGTTGAACCAGGTGATCCGCTGGCCAACCCCCTGGCGTTGTGCCTGTCGCCACACCTGCGCCGCGACCGCGATGTCATGGATCGCGACCCCGGTGGAGTCAAACACCGTCAGCTCGCTGGCGGTTTGACGACCGCGGACCCGGCCGATCAACACCTCGCCGAGCTCGCCGCGGATCTGGCTGGGGTGAAATTGTCGTCGGTGGATCGGCACGTTGAGCTCGCCACCATGCATCGCCTGGCGGCGCTCGTCGACCACGACGACCGCGTCGCGCAAGATCGCCGGGTCGAGCTCTTGCTTGCCAGGCGCATCCGCGCCAACCGCGTTGAGATGCGTGCCTGGCGAGACCCAGGCGCGGCGGACCAGCGGCCGGCGCGACGGGGTCACGGTCACCAGCAGATCTACATCGCGAACGCAGGCCTGGATCGTGGGGCTGGGCTGAAATCGAATCGCCGGCCACTGGCGGCGCATCCGTCGACACCATGCCGCCGCTTCCCCGCGCCGAGCGCCCCACGCGCGCACAGCCGTCAGACGAAATTCGATCGCCAACGCGGCGAGTTGCGCATCCGCCTGCGCGCCGCAGCCGATCAACCCGACGACATGACTGTCTGGCCGAGCCAGCGTTTTCGCCGCGGCAGCCGCGGTGCGGAGTTTGGTGATGAGCCGCCCGTCCATGACCGCCAACGGATACCCGGTCGCCGGATCGTTGAGGAGAATCAAGGCCATCACGGTCGGCAGCCCGCGACGACGATTGCGCGGATGCACGTTGACCCACTTGATGCCACACGCGGCTGGATGCTGCAGAGAGGCTGGCATCGCCCGGAAATCGCTGCCGCCTGGTAGCGACAGATACACCTTGGGTGGCATCACCGTCTGGCCGCGCGCTGCAGCGATGAACGCGCGTCGAACAACCGCGATCGTCGCCCGAATGTCCAATAGCTGCTGCACCGCCGATTCGGTCAAGAGCAGCGTTGACCGCGTCATCGCGTGCTCATGCGCCCACCTTGAAATGAATCACATCCCCATCCTGCACCACGTAGGCCTTGCCTTCCAATCGTAACAGCCCTTGGCTGCGCGCTTGCGATTCACCGCCGCAGCGAATCAACACATCGGCTTGGATCACTTCCGCGCGGATAAACTGCTGCGCGAAATCGGTATGGATCGTGCCGGCTGCCTGTGGCGCGGTGAAGCCCTGCGGCACGGTCCAGGCCTGCAAGATCTTTGACGCGGTCGTATAAAACGTCACCAACTGCAGCAACGCATACCCAGCCCGCACCAGCTTGGGCAGCGCCGACTCAGCGACGGACAGCTCGCGCATCATCACCTCGCGATCCGCCAGCTCCAACTCGGCTAACTCAGATTCCAGCTTGGCGCACACCACCACGACCTGCGAGCCCTCACGCGCCGCGAGGGCCTGGACCTGCTCGACGGCCGGCAGGGGGTGTGTCAGGTCAGACTCGCTCACATTCACCACAACCATCAGTGGCTTCGCGGTCAACAGGTCGATCCCACACGCGCGCGGCTGGGCGTCGGCTGACAGCCCGAGCTGCCGGATCGGCGTGCCAGCCGCGACCGCGCTGGTCCACTGATCCAGCCGGGTCAACAGCGCGATCGCGTGCTGGTCCCCGCCTTTGGCGGCTTTCTGTTCTTTCTGCCGTCGACGCTCCAGGATGTCCAAGTCCTTCAACAGCAGCTCGGTGGTAATGACCTCGAGATCGCGCACCGGATCAACGGTGTGCAACGTGTGCGCGACGTCTGGCTCGTCGAACCCGCGCACGACATGGGCCAACGCCTCCACGCTCAGCACCTGGCTGAGGAACTGGTTGCCCAGCCCTTCGCCGTGATGCGCGCCGCGGACCAGTCCGGCGATGTCGACGAATTCGATGGTCGCGGGCACCATCCGTTCCGGCGCGACGCACTGGGCCAAGGCCGCCAATCGGGGATCATCCACCGACGCGACGCCGATGTTGCGATCGGTCGTCGTGAACGGATACGGGGCGACCGCGGCATGCCCGGCGGTCAGCGCGTTAAACAGCGTGGACTTGCCGGCATTGGGCAGGCCGACGAGTCCGAGTGTCGTTGCCATGGGAGGCTCGTTGAGGATGCTGAGGAACGGTCAGGGATGCAGAGGATCTCGAATGACGCCCGCGCGGTTCACCGCCGCAATAATAAGGCTCCAGTCACCACACACACCGCGCCGAGCAGCCGACTGATCGTCATCGGCTCTCGCAGCAGCACCCACCCCAGGATGGCGGCCACCAGTGGGTAGGTTGCAGCAACCGGGGTGACTTGGGAGACCGCGCCATATTTGAGCGCCTGGTAAAAGGCCAGCTGTCCGACGATGCTGGCGAGCAGTCCACCGAGCGCTAACAACACCGCCGAGGTCCAGGGGATCTGCTTGAGCACGGTCCACGGAGACCAGACACAGCTCAACACCCCCAGACCCACCATCACGCCCAGACTGCGTGCGACGACTCCGGCGCCGGCCGGCGCGCCGGCTAGGCCGGCCTTCTCAACCAGCGGCGCCACCCCCCAAATACAGGCGGCCACCAGGGCCCAGAGAAATGGCGTCATCCAACTAATGAACGGTTCTGAATTGCTGCCACAGCCGACGGAACCGGGTCTCATAGACCAGCTGGTACAGCGCGGGCTGGTCTGGCAACAAGGACACGATCTGATCGCGCAGCGCGGCTTGTTGGATTTCAATATCCAGTTGCGGGACCTCACCGGACACGATCATCTCGCAAATCCGATCCGCCTGTCGCTGGACCGACTGCACCGCCTCGTCATCCGCGCACACGGCGCGTAACCGGGCGGTCAACTCTTCGGCCACCGCCTCACGGTTCGCGCTGGAGAGTGGAATCAGCTCCACATCCCTGCGTTGCTTGAGCGCGGTAAGAAACGCCAATGGGGCGACCCCGGCCGTGGCCACCACGGTGGGGCCGCGGTCGAACGCGTCTTGCACCGCGCGCGTCAGCGCCGCAGATGACAGCGCCATCCGGTTGAGCTCATCGAGGAACAACACCCGCGCGCGGATCACGCCTCGTCGGATGACGCCCAGCGCCACCTCGTCGAGCACGCTCGGATTCACCCGGTACAACCCAATACGCGATCCCTCTGCCATCCGACGGTGGGCTAACAGGATTTGACGGCCATCGAGCGGACTGAGCCAGAACCCGACCCGCTCAGCGCCCTCACGACACTCCTCCGTCAGGAACCCGTCAATCGGACCGTGGCGTAAGATCTGGGCCAACCGTTTGAGCAGGACGGTCTTGCCGATTCCTGGCCGACCCATAATCAAGACATGCTTCATCCCACCCCCTACTGGCGGCGCGCCCGCAGCGCAACGACGGGGTCGCGCGCCGGGAACGTGCAATATTTAGCGTGGTGCGTGGGTCTTAATCTGCTCATCGATCTCCGTGAAACGTTCCTGACCGCCAGAGGCGATCACCAGCAGGGGATGGGATCATGACACGGTCAACCGCTTAGTCGTTGGGGAAGGTGGGTTGCGGATCGAAATAGCCGAGCTGCGGGAGGATGGGTCGGTACCCAGGCGGACATGGACAGAAAAAGGTCACGGTCTCATACACGCCCACCCCAGTGCGTGCGACGCCGCGAAACGTGCCGGTGAACAGCCCGGTCAACACGCCGGTGAACCAGTCAGGTTGATGAGCTCCTCGTGTCACCGCGAAGGGAATCTCCAGCCAGCCGGCGAGCGTGTTGGACAGGCCCCGGCCGAGCTTGCCCATCATCAGATGCAGGCGATTGTGCGTCATCATCGAATCGATCGGATCATGCGCCGGAGGCGGGGCGGCGATCGACGAGTCGGCCGCTGAGTCCGGAGCAGGTGCCGTCGATTCGGCCGCTCCAGAAAGACCCCCCATCCCCACAACCAGCGCGACGCTGACCAACCACCGTGTGCGATGCCACATGTCACTCCCTCCCTGTTGGTGGATTTCGACGGCTCCCCTGGTGACGGCTGCGCCGTGGTCGATCAGCCGGGCCAGTCCTGATGGCCCCGGCCGCCCGCAGGCTTGTGACCGTGTCGCCAGCGATAATCAGATGATCCAACACTTCGATCCCAAGGAGCGCTCCGGCGTCGACCAGCCTGGTGGTCAACGTCAGATCATGCTCAGAGGGATTCGGATCACCCGAGGGGTGGTTATGCGCCACAATGACCGCTGCAGCCGAGGCGGCGATCGCTTCCTTAAACAGTTCACGCGGATGGACCAGGCTGGCTGAGAGGCTGCCGATCGCAATCGGGGCCAAGCGAATCAACCGGTTCCTGCTGTCCACTAACAGCGCGACGACGTGCTCTTTTGCCCGACCCTGCAAATGAGGACGCAGGATGAGCGCGGCTTCATCAGCGGTGGTGACCAAGGGTCTCGGCACTGACGAGATCGTCGTACGCCGGGCAATCTCTGCCGACGCTTTGAGCTGCACCGCCTTGGCCGGTCCGATTCCATGGACGCCGGACAGCTCTTCCACCGACGCGCTGGTAATCCCGCGCAGCGTGCCGAATCTGGCCAACAATCGGCCAGCGCTGGTCAGCACCGACTCTCCAGCCACCCCACGACCCAGCACACACGCGAGCAGCTCTTGCTCGGAGAGCGCTTCAGCGCCAAGCCGGGTCAGCCGCTCTCGCGGCCGCTCGGACACCGGCAGATCGGTCACCGTCACTGGCGAGCGTAGACTCATGGGGTGAATTGTAGCATAACGGTTCGTCGCTGTGCGCGGTTTTGGCACAAAGTGACAGTCACTTCCGGATCCCGGACCGGAAGTGACTGTCACTTTGCAATCACCACGACCCGCCCCCGCCGCCCC
>JAHFGT010000012.1 GCA_023247275.1 Candidatus Omnitrophota bacterium | reverse complement strand
ACGCGTTCATTAATTGGGTTCGCAAGCTGACGGCGGCCACCGAGGCTGCTCTCGACGCGTTCCAGCATTTGTTGTCGGCCACCGTCGCATGAACGCGTCAGCCACCCGAGCGCCGTTGGCGGAGATTAATGTGACTCCGCTGGTGGATGTCATGCTGGTCCTGCTCATCATCTTCATGATCAGCGCGCCGTTGCTGAGTCGAGGGATCGCGGTCGCCTTGCCCAAGGCCGGCACCAGCCAGCGACTAACCGGATCCGGATTGACGATCACCCTGACGCGGGAGCACCTGATCTATCTGAACCAAGAGGTGGTCACGCTCGGTGATCTGCGTCACCAGCTGACTGGATCCGCCCACGAACAACCGGTGTTGATCCAAGCCGATTCCGATGCCTATGTCAGCCGACTGGTCCAACTCTGGGATCTGTGCCGCGATCTTGGTTTTCAAGAGATCCATATCGCCACGCGCGCCGGAGTCGACGACCGCTCCTCATGACCCCGGCGTGGTCCTATGCCCTGGCGAGCGTGATCGGGCTCAGCGGCGTCTCGCTCATCGGAATCACCCTCATCTCATCGAATCGCACACGGGTTCAACAGTTCGTGTTCATCATGGTCAGCCTGGCCGTCGGCGCCATGTTCGGCGACACTTTCATTCACTTGCTGCCGGAATCGTTTCGATCTGCCAGTTCCCTCACGCCGTTCTACATCCTGGCCGGAATCCTCATCTTCTTCCTACTGGAAAAATTTCTGCTCTGGCGGCACGAGCATATCCCGCACTATGGGAACTGCGTCCATCCGGTCGGGTATATGAACCTGGTGGCTGACGGGCTGCACAACTTTATCGATGGGCTGCTGATCGGCAGCAGCTACCTGGTGAGCCTCCCCGTTGGGCTGGCGACCACGCTAGCGGTGTTGCTGCACGAAATCCCGCAAGAGATCGGCGACTTCGGTGTGCTGTTGCATGCCGGCTTTCCTCCGACGCAAGCCATCTGGTTGAATTTCCTGTCCGCCTTGCTCGCGATTGTCGGAGCGCTGACCGCGCTGATCACCGGCGAAATCGTGAAAACAGTTCCCGAGGCGATTCTGCCGCTGACCGCTGGTGGGTTTATCTACATTGCTGGCTCAGACCTTGTGCCTGAACTCCACAAAGAACGCGACGCCGCCAAATCGGTGGTCCAATTGCTGGCCATCGGAGCCGGGATCGGCCTGATGTGGCTGCTCACGCTGATTCACTCATGACCCTGATGGCCATCGCGACCTCTCAGGCTGCGGGAAGCCAACTCTCTCGAGTCCAATCAATTCCGAATCGATCACCTAACCCCATCCCGGCCCCTGCGCCAGACGCATCGGATCGGCTCTTGGCCTTGGCGATCGGCGTCTCATTGGCCGCGCATCTTTTGCTCATCTTGGTCCTGGTCGCGACTGGTGGGTGGCATGGATTCTTCCATCCGGTCAAAGCGACCAAGCTGATTTATGAACCAGCGGCGAGCTACCAACAAGCGATCGACACGCCGGTCAGTCGTGTTCGGGTCCAATTACGGAAACTCCCGGCGCCGTCTGCCAGCTCGATGAACGCGCTGGCCGGGGATCGTGGCGCCGGAGCGATCGGTCTTCGCATGCGGGGCGGCCTGGCCAGTTTAGGCGTGGGTCGGGGGTTCGGGATGGAAGGCTCGTCGACGGTGCCGACCGTTCGTGGAGACTGGGGCGGCGCGATCGACTTGACCAATGTGGGGCTGGCGTCTGCGGGCAATCCGATTCTCCACAGCTATTTGGATGCGCTGCGCGAACATATTCAACGCACCGCGAACGAACAGGTCTGGCTGCCCGCCGGCGCAGGCTCAACTGGCGTGGCGTATGTCGGATTCATCTTGAATCAGACCGGGACCATTGAATCGGCCGGGATCTTGCCAGGCCGCTCGAGCGCGCCGCCGGCGTTGCAGGGGGTTGCGGTGCAGATCGTCAATGCCGCCGGACCGTTTTTGCCATTTCCCCCGTCGTTCACTGACTCATCAAAAGCGGTGATCGTCCCGATTGAGTTTGCGATTGGCGTCGAGTGATCCTGCGCGACCGTTATGGCGCACCAGAATCCACGAGGAGGAGTTGCGATGCCGTTTGCTCGGGTCCAGGGTTGGGCGGTCGTTCAACGCTTGACACTGACGACGACCCTCGCGCTGATGGCGACACCAGCCGTCTGGGCCATGACCGTGTTTCAAGAGTCGGCCGGTCAGGTGGTCATAGAATCGGAACATTACGACGCCAAGGTTCCGCGGGGTGGCAAAGACTGGTCGCTGCAGACCAGCGTGAGCGGCTCTGCCGGCACCGGCTACCTTCAGGCGCTGCCCAATACCGGCGTCACGATTGATACCGGCTATACCACCACCAGCCCTGAGATCAGTTTCAACGTTCAGTTCACCACGACCGGCACCTATTACGTCTGGATCCGGGGGTCGGCGGCCAATGGCAACGACGATTCGCTTCACGCCGGATTGGATG
Organism: Candidatus Omnitrophota bacterium; assembly: GCA_023247275.1. Taxonomy (GTDB): domain Bacteria; phylum Omnitrophota; class Gorgyraeia; order Aquiviventales; family Aquiviventaceae; genus JAHFGT01. The sequence goes on along the minus strand of JAHFGT010000012.1, from coordinate 41,085 downwards.
GCGCGGCTATCAGTTCCGCGGATCGAATCAGCGGGTTCCGATCCTGGACGTGGAAGCGAGACACGCTGGATCAGGCGCCGGCGACGCTGGTCATTTCCTCCCCCGGGATTCACACGATCCATCTGTGGATGCGCGAGGACGGCGTGAGAGTAGATCGATTGCTGCTGCGCACCAATAGCTCGGCCACCGCGCCATCCGGCACCGGCCCGGCTGAGAGTCCGCGTGTGACATCAGACGTGACTCCGCCCTCTACACCGTCTGTCACCGATAGCGGCAGCGTGACCAACTCGACGACACAACTCACCGCGTCCTGGACCGCCTCACAAGATCCGGAATCCGGGGTCATCGAGTATCAGTACCGCATGATTGAAGGGGTGACGCTCGCGGTGATCCGTGACTGGACCTCCACAGGCCTCAACCAGCAGGTGACGGCCACCGGCTTGATGCTCCAACATGGGGCCACCTATTACTTCAGCGTGCGCGCCAAAAATGGCGTCGGCCTGTTCTCAGCGACCGGGGATTCGGACGGAATCCTCGTCGACGCACAAGCTCCGGTAATCAGTGCCGTCACCGCCACCGCGGTGACTGGGAGCAGCGCGCAAATCACCTGGACCACCGATGAGCCCAGCACCTCACAGGCGCAGTACGGGCTGACCACATCGTACGGGCAGTCCTCACCGCTTGATTCGACCGTAGTGACGCAGCACAGCGTGCCCCTCACCGGGCTCTCGGCTCAAACGGTGTACCACGTCCGTGCGCTGTCGAATGATCCGGCCGGCAATGCGACGATGTCTACTGACCAAACGTTCCAGACCCTCCAGACGCCAACCGACCTGTTCGTGGTGCCCTCGACGGACAAGGTGCTGCCTGAGGTTGGACTGCCAACCACCGCCACAGCCCCACCCGCAACGCTGGGCGTGGCGCGCAATGAGGCCGAGTCGGTTCAACTGGTGCTGCGCAACACAGGCCAGGCGCTGCAGCAGGTCAACGTGACGATCAGTGATCTGCAGCAGACCGACGGCCCAGGGATCATCCCGCAGACCGCGGTGAGCTGGTCGCCGGTGGGATTTGTGCACACACAGACCCCGAGCTATCCGGTGTCGCATGTTGGATATTGGCCAGATCCGTTGCCGGCGGCGGCGCCGTTTGACGTGGCCCAAAACTGGCTGCAGCCGATCTGGATCACGGTGACGGTGCCCACCGGCACCCCAGCCGGCACCTATACAGGGACGATCACCGTCACCCCGACGAATGCGGCGGCGGTGCAGACCACGTTGCAGGTCACCGTCTGGAACGTTGATTTACCGGTCACTCCGACGTTTCGGACCGCATTCGATCTGTATGTCAACCGACTTAAAAGCGGCTACAGCACCTTTTTCCCGCAGTGGTGGTCGACGTGGCAAACCCAGTTTGCGCAACTGGTGCAGCTGTACTATGACCACATGATCAAGAATCGGATCGCCCCGATATTGAACATCGAACCGGACAATCCCCGCGTCATCAACTATCTCGAGAACGCGACCGTGCCGACGACGCTGACGCTGCCCGCCCCCGGATTGCAAGGGATGCTGGATCGCGGCTTGTCCGGTTTGAGCATTGGTCAGTATGCGGGCGGCCTGGGGAATCGATGGCCAACAACCCAGCCCCAACTGGATGCGTTGATCCCAACCTACCAGCAGTATGCGCAGGCGTTGCGAACAAACGGATGGATCAACCGACACTACCTCTATACCTGGGACGAGCCGACCCCTGGTTCGCAACCGGTCAAAGATGTCTGCAACATGGTGCACCGGGCTGACCCACAGCTGCGCAATCTGGTGACGATCGGCGGCACGTTCGACGTGGCGACACTTGGGACCTGGTTCCAAGATATGGACATCGTGAGTATTCGCAACGCTGACTATACGCCAACCCGGGCCGATCAGCTCCGCCAGCAAGGGAAAGAGTTGTGGACCTATGTCTCAGGCCCGATTCCGCCGTACCCGACGCTGGTCATCGACTACCCGTCGATGGATTACCGCATCCTGCCCTGGATGTGCTGGAAGTTCAATCTCAAAGGGCTGCTGTACTGGAGCGTGGACTACTGGACGACCAACCCGTATCAGAATCCGATGAACACGCCGTGGGGACAGAACGGCAACGGATCGCTGTACTATCCTGGAGCCAACGGCCCGGTGAGCTCGATCCGTGTGGAAGTCGTGCGGGATAGCGTGGACGACTACGAGTATCTCGTGATCCTCAGCAATGTGACCGCCCAGGTCAGGGCCAATCCCACGGCCATGGCAGACCCGGCTGTGCAAGCCAGGGTCGTGCAAGCTGACCAGCATTTGACGATCCCGCTGGTCACATCGATGAGCCAATTCAACACAGACCCGGCCGCGCTGCTGACCGAGCGATCCCAGATCGCCGGGCTCATCGAGCAGTTGCAGGTCGACGCGACGCGATAATCTCTCGGCCCCGTAGCGCAGCGCTGCGGGTTGGAAGTCGTGTGTCGTCACAGCACAAAGGAGGTCTGGGATGGATTCTGGATCGCACCGAGCCTTGTTGGCTGCATCGGTGGCTGGACTCTTGGCAGCGGTTGGCACCATGATGCCGAACCCGTCAGCGCAAGCTGCCGAGGACACAAAGGTCCCGTGCTACGGAATCAACAAGTGTAAAGGGGTCGGCGAGTGCGCAGGCAAAGGCCATACATGCGCCGGGATGAATGGCTGCAGCGGGCAGAGCTACCTGAAATTAGACAAGGAGACGTGTCTGAAGATTCAGGGCGGCCGGCTCACGGCTGAACCAGAGCAGAAATCAAGCTAGCAGCTCAATCGGGGACAGCCACTGATTTCCTGTGAGCGGGCATCTATCAGTGGCTGTCCCCGATTGAGCACGTCTTCGATGACAGCACGTTCCTGGCCTCCACTCGGGTGCGGCGTGGGACTCCGCACCGAGCACTACGATGTGATCCTCCGCGAGTGGCCTCGGGTAGACTGGTTCGAGGCGATCTCGGAGAACTTCTTGGACTCTGGCGGACGCCCGCTGCGCGTACTGGAGATGATCCGCGATCGGTATCCGATCGCGCTGCATGGCGTGTCGCTGTCCATCGGCTCCACCGACCCGATCAACCCGATCTATCTTCAACGACTCAAAACGCTCGTGCAGCGAATCCAGCCAGCGATCGTCTCGGACCACCTGTGCTGGACCGGTGTCGAAGGGCGTAACCTGCATGATCTGCTGCCCTTGCCGTTCACCGAAGAAGCGGTGGCGCATGTGGTCGAACGCATCCAGCAGGTGCAGGAAGTGCTTGGTCGATGCCTCTTACTTGAAAACGTCTCCGCGTACGTCACCTATCAGCACTCGACCATGCCAGAGTGGGAGTTCCTCGCTGAGGTGGCTCGGCGATCTGGGTGCGGGATCTTGCTGGACCTGAACAACGTTTACGTGAACGCCTACAATCACCAGTTTGATCCGTACGAATATCTCGACGGGATCCCGGCCCACGTCGTTGGACAGTTTCATCTGGCTGGCCACACCGACCTCGGCAGTTACCTGTTTGACACCCATAGCCGGCCGGTCGGTCCGGACGTGTGGGAAATGTATCGGGCCGCACTCGGCCGGTGGGGACCCATTGCGACGCTCATTGAGTGGGATGAGCAAATCCCGCCGTTTGCTCGGCTGGCGGAAGAAGCGGACAAGGCCCGGGCCATCTACGCGCAATTCGGCTCTCCTCTCCCTGATGCCAACCCCGCCATCACTGCGTGAGCTCCAGCGCTTTATCGCCGCGCAGATCCGCATATCCACCGAACCGAACAAAAATCCCCCAGGCGACTCGAACCTCTGTCCGCAGCGCGGCACGCCTGGGGTTGACCGGTTGGCGATCTATGCGCAGGGATATCTGGAGCGGATCCGCCAGGCCTTGGCCGAGGTCTATGAATCGGTGTGCCATGTGATCGGCGCCGAGGCGTTTGCCGAATTAGCGGATACCTACGCGCGCCGCTATCCCTCGCAGGAGTACAACCTGACGATGGCCGGACGGTTCTTGCCTGCACTGCTCGCGCAGGTGCCGCTGGGCTCGTCGCTGCCGTTTCTCCCTGATCTGGCCAGACTGGAGTGGCGCGTCTGCGAGGCGTTTCATGCATTTGACCGGCCGCCGCTGAACCCTGAGCGACTGATGCCCCCGACGCTAGAGACCTGGTCGAGGATCGGGTTGCTGCTTCAGCCTTCCGTCGGGATAGTGGAATCCGCCTGGCCGGTTGTCGACATTTGGTCGACCCGACACCAACCTCGGGAGACGATCGCCCTTGAGTTAGCGGATCGTCCGCAACGCGTGCTCGTCTACCGTGACGATGTGCGCGTCCGATGCGCGCTGCTCGAGCCGGCTCAGACTCTGCTACTGCAGTCCTTACAAGCCGGGGACTCGCTTGGCGTATCCTGCGAACGTCTCGCTGTGCAGTTCGGCGATGAGCTCCCGGTCACCAAATGGTTCGCGAACTGGATTCGCCTAGGGCTGATCGTCGACATCCAACTGGTGTAGGGGACCGTCATCCGATGGGTGTGCTCGTGCCGTTCCAACTTCTTACGCCACGTATCAACGGTGCGGTTCAGCAGGAGCGGTTGGCCGTTGCCCAAACGGATCGTGCGGTGCATCAAGTTGGAACGGCACTCGCATGAACGTCGTATGCGGATAGCCCTGCGGATTACTCCTGACGCAGAACGACGCGTGCGTGGCGGCCATCCATGGCTGTATGATCAGGCGATCCGCCGTCAGAGCTGCGAGGGCCGGGCTGGCGATTGGGCGGTGCTCTACGATCGTCGCGATCGATTCCTCGCCATCGGTCTGTACGATCCCACCTCGCCGATTCGAGTTCGGATCTTGCAACATCGCCGGCCAGCCCTCATTGATCATGCGTGGTTGTGTCAGCGGATGGCCACGGCAGCCCAGGTGCGGGTTCCCGTAGCCGCTCATACGAGCGGCTATCGAATGATCCATGGAGAAAATGATGGGCTCCCAGGTCTGGTCGTTGACCGATACGACCAGACCTTGGTCGTCAAATTGTACACACCAGCCTGGGCTCCGCATCTGCGGATGGTCCTCGCAGCCCTGCGGCAGACATGTCCTGCCCAGCGAGCCGTCTTGCGACTCAGCCGCTCGGTGCAACGCAACACGACCGCACTCGACAACCTCAGCGATGGGGATGTGGTGTTCGGGGCCCCGCTGAACAGCTCGTTGGTGTTTTTGGAATACGGAGTGCAGTTCACGGTAGATCCGGCGCATGGCCAGAAAACAGGATTCTTTCTTGACCAGCGAGAGAACCGGTTGCGGGTGGAACGGTTGTCGGCCGGGCGGACCGTGCTGGATGGTTTCGGCTACACCGGCGCCTTTTCGGTCTACGCGGCGCGCGGCGGCGCGTGCGTCGTGACCACGCTGGACGCGAGCCGACCAGCCTTGAACGCTGCCGCGCGCAACATGCGGCTCAATCGCCACCATCCGGCTGTCGCCGCGGCACGACACGAACTGGTTGAAGCGAACGTGTTTGAACAACTCGAGCAGTGGAGACGATCTGGCCGACGATTTGAGCTCATTGTCCTGGACCCGCCAGCGTTTGCCAAAACGCCGGCCGAGCGGCCGGCAGCGCTAGCCGCCTATCATCAACTGACTCGACTGGCGCTACGAATCTTACAACCTCGCGGATACGTGGTCCTGGCCTGCTGCTCCAGTCAGATCACCGCCCCGATGCTGATTCACCAGGTGCACCGAGCCGCAGCCCAGAGCCATCGCCCGGTGCGGATCCTTGAACAGACCCTGCAGCCGCTGGATCACCCGATCCAATTTCCCGAGGGGGCCTACCTCAAATGCCTATTTATGCAGGCGTAACATCGGCATAGAATAAGATGCGCAACGTACTGCTCTGGCTGTGCACCGCGTTGGTTGCCGGGACGATTCCAGCGCTGGCAGAGGACACCATGACCGCACAACACCCGACCACCATACAGACTCAGACCGCGACGTTTGCCGGTGGCTGCTTCTGGTGCATGCAACCGGCATTTGATGACCTCAACGGTGTGGTGTCAACCACCGTCGGATATGCCGGCGGGACCGAGCTGAATCCGACCTATGAGCAGGTGTCCTCCGGCCATACTGGACATGCCGAATCGATCGAGGTCGTGTACGACCCGAGCGTCATCACCTACGAGCGGCTGCTCGACGTGTTCTGGCACAACGTGAACCCCACAACATCCAACCGGCAGTTCGCCGATGTGGGCCGGCAATACCGGACCGCGATCTTTTCTCATGATGACGAGCAGCAGCGGCTGGCCAAGGCTTCGAGGGACCGGCTCGCCCAATCCGGAAAATTCCAGGAGCCAATCGTGACAGAGATGATGCCTGCGACACGGTTCTATCCGGCCGAGGAGTACCACCAGCACTACTACAAGAAGAACGCGATCCGGTATCAGCTCTACCGGATCGGCTCAGGCCGTGCCGCCTACCTGGAACAGACATGGGGTCAGCGCGCCCATTAAGACTCGTCATGTCCGTACGAATACTCGCGGTCTTCGGGCTCTCTCTGTGGCTGTGGGCCCCTGCCACAGCCAATGCGCTCCGGACGGTGGACACCGCGGCAGACTATTATGGATTCGCGGTCGGCTACCACGATATCGACGACCTGCCCCAGGCCATTACCAACTATACGAAAGCGATCCAGCTAGATCCACGATTCGCCAAGGCCTATCAAGGACGTGGAGTGGCTCGGGCCCAATCTGGGGACGTGGCCGGAGCGCTGACCGATCTCACGAAGGCGATCGAGCTCGATCCGTCGCTGACAAAAGCCTACCTGAATCGGGGGTTGGCCTGGTTGGACCAGGGGCAGCCGGACCAAGCCATTGCCGACTTGACGAACGCCATCACACAGGACCCCAAAGAACCGAGCGGTTATGTCGCCAGAGGCGATGCCTATCGTCGGGCGCATGATCAGACGTCCGCCATCGCGGACTATACGCGAGCGCTCGAGCGCGATCCCTACCTCGGCGAGGCGTACGCTGGGCGCGGGCTGGCCCGACTGGCGCAAGACGATCTGGATGGCGCGACCGCTGATTTCTCCGAGCAACTGCGGCTGCACACCCGGCCGGCAGCGGCGCATCGGGCGCTTGGGGCGATCGCCGAGCGGCGCGGAGCTGTCGAGGAGGCGCTCGAGCACTGTACACAGGCGATTACGCTCGACCCCACAGCCGCCAACGGATATCGACAGCGCGCCGGCGTCCGAACGAAGCGCGGCGACGTCACTGGAGCGCTTGAGGATGACACCCTTGCGCTCGCCCTCGCGCCGGATGTGGACACCTCCCTCCACCGCGCAAGCCTGGAGGAACGCAACGACGATCCGGCGCGCGCGGTCGCTGATTATGCGGCAGCGCTCGCGCTTCAACACGGAACGGCCGACGATACGACCCGGGTCATCTACGAGCGCCTGGCCGCGCTGCATCTGGCCCAACATCATCGCGAGGCTGCCCTGGCGGATTACTCTCAGGTAGTGAAGCTCCATCCGGATGCGGTCGATGCCTGGTTCGCTCGAGGGCTTATTCGCTTACAGCAAGACGATGTCGACGGGGCGATTGCCGACTTCAGCGAATCCATCGCGCTCGATCCAGATCATGCGGCCGCGTTCCAACACCGAGCCGCGGCCCGAGAGCGGCACGGCGATCTCTCCGGCGCGATTGCCGATTTACAACGGGCTGTGGATTTGGCCGAGCCGGCAGTTCGAGACCAGTTGCAGCCTGTGCTTGCAGCGCTACAGGCTCGCCAGCCGCAACGCGTGAATCCCCATTAGTACCGTTCCAACTGGATGCACCTCACGATCCGTTTGAGCAACAACCAACCGCTCCTGCCCAACCGAACGGTTGACGCGTGGCGCAACAGTTGGAACGGCACGAGCGCCATCCCAACACGGGCTCCTCAGTGACTGAGTGATTCTGCTCGCGCGACGGATGGGCGATGGTACAATGAGGTTTTTCTCATGATTACGCGATCAAGCCTGCGCCAATCCAACTCCATCGTCGCTGATATCGGCGTGTTGTCGCTGTTGGCCGCGGTCCTGTACGGGTTGGTGCGGGTGGCGAAACATTGGGAATCCCCGCTCCAATCGCAGGTCGAGATCGATCTCAGCGTGTGGGCGTTGCCCGGCTATACGCTTTTGTCCCTGTTGCGCGGCTTTGCCGCGTATGGTCTGTCGCTCGGATTTACGCTCGTCTACGGCTATCTGGCCGCGCATCGGCCGCGGGCCGAGCGGATCCTGGTGCCGCTGCTCGATGTCCTGCAATCGATTCCGGTGCTTGGATTCCTGCCAGGGGCGGTCCTTGCCTTGGTTGCCCTGTTTCCATCGACCAACATGGGACTTGAACTGGCGTCGATTCTCATGATCTTCACCGGCCAGGTCTGGAACATGACGTTCAGTTTCTATCAATCGCTCCGGAGCCTGCCGCGCGAGCTCGGGGAAGCCTCATCGCTGTATCAGTTCAATTGGTGGCAGCGGTTTCGGCGTGTCGAGCTGCCAGCCGCCGCGGTCGGGTTAGCCTGGAACAGCATGATGGCCATGGCTGGTGGCTGGTTTTTTCTCATGGTGTGTGAAGCGTTCCACTTGGGCAGCCGAGATTTTCGATTGCCAGGTCTTGGCGCGTACATGAGCGTGGCGATCGCTCGACACCAAACGCCAGCGATCCTGGCCGGGATCATCGCCATGGTCACCATGATCGTGCTGGTCGATACGCTGGTGTGGCGCCCGGTATTAGTCTGGGTGCAAAAGTTCCGCATCGAGGACACCGCGACCAGCGATGTGCAGGCCTCGGCGGTCTTGCGATGGTTCCAACGGTCGTGGCTCATCCAGAACGCCATGGCCCGGGTCGCCCATCCGATCAGCGAGTGGCTGTCGGCTCAGCGCGTACCGGCAGATGCGACGCCACCGCCACTACGCCCTTGGCGACTGCCCTGGATGGCCTGGCTGGTGAGCCTGTTCGTTCAACTCGCCACGGCTGTGCTCGTCGGGTGGGCCGCGCTACGGTTGGTTCGGCTGCTCGGCCGGTTGCCTTTGGAGGTGTGGCTCCAGATTATCGGCAGCGCTGGCCTGACCCTGGCGCGGGTCATGGCCGCGGTGCTGTTGGGCAGCCTCTGGGCGGTGCCGGTCGGAATCTGGATCGGCCAATCAGATCGTCGGCGCAACCTGCTCCAGCCGCTGGTCCAAATCGCCGCCTCGTTTCCCGCCCCGATGCTGTATCCGCTCATTCTGTTCGGTCTGCGTCGCCTCGGCTGGGAGCTGAATGTCACCGCCGTGATCCTGATGATGCTGGGCACGCAATGGTATATTCTCTTTAATGTCATCGCCGGCGCCTCGACCCTGTCGGCCGATTTTCGCGAGGTCGCGCGCGCCTATCGATTCACTCCAACGCAACGGCGCTGGTCGGTCTGGTGGCCGGCGACATTCCCATATGTGATCACCGGGTGGATCGCGGCGGCCGGTGGGGCCTGGAACGCGAGTATCGTGGCTGAATATGTCGCGCTCAGTGGCCAGGTGCAGACCGCCCCTGGCCTAGGGTCGCTGATTTCGACGGCCGCTGATCATGCGAGTTATGACCTGTTGGCAGCCGGCGTGCTCGCCATGGCGTTAGTGGTGGTCGTGGTCAACCGGATTCTGTGGAGACCGTTGTACCGACTCGCTGAAACCCGCTATGCCTACTGAACGTTCTGCTACCGCGCCAGCCGGCCGCGAGCTGCTGGTGGCGCTCGAGAATGTGCACCATGTGTTCACCTTACCATCCGGCAAAACCGTCCCGGTGCTGGCCGATATCTCCATGACGCTGCATACCGATGAGCTGGTGGCGATCCTGGGCCCGTCGGGCTGCGGGAAATCGACGCTGATCCGGATTGCGGTGGGGTTGCTGCGACCCTCGCAGGGCCAGGTCACGTATCGCGGGCAGCCGGTTGTTGAGCCGAATCCGCGCGCCGCCCTGGTCTTTCAACAATTCGCCCTCTTTCCCTGGATGACGGTGTCGCAGAATATCGAGCAGGCGTTGATCCCGCTCGGCCTGGACACCGCTGAACGCCGTCAGCGCGTCGCCGAGGTGATTACCCTGATCGGTCTGGATGGGTTTGAAGAGGCCTACCCGCGCGAGATCTCTGGTGGCATGAAACAGCGGGTGGGGATTGCTCGCGCCTTGGTGGTGCGCCCAGAGCTGTTGTGCATGGATGAACCGTTCAGCCAAGTCGATGCGCTCACCGCGGAGACGTTGCGCAACGAGGTGGTCGGCCTGTGGCGAGATCGCGAACGGTATCCGCAATCGATTCTGCTCGTCAGCCATGACATCCACGAGGTCGCCCTGATGGCCAGCCGGATCTTGATCATGTCCGCCCACCCCGGGCGAATCAAAACCATCATCGAAAACCCATTGCCCTATCCGCGAGACCCGCACGCACCTGCCTACCAGGCGTTGGTCGATCGATTGCACGGGATTATCACCGGGCTGTATTTGCCTGAGCAGCCGGTTCCAGAGCTGCCGACCACCGTCTCGGCTGCAACGCCAGCCTCACCCACGAGCGACACCGTGACCGGACCGCGCGCGATTTCGCCGATCCCGCTGGTTGAAGTGCGGGATATCGTTGGTCTGCTGCAAGCGGTCGGTAACCGTGGCAGCGATGTGGAGCTGTTTGGATTAACCGAAGAGCTGGGTCGCACCTTCACGCGTATTCTGCTCGCGGCCAAAGCCGGTGAGTTGTTGGGGTTTCTGGAAACCCCGCAAGACCGTCTGGTGCTCACTGAGCTGGGCCGGCAATTTGTGGCCGCGGTTCCCCGCGTGCGCAAGCACCTGTTCCAGACCCGTCTGCTCCAGCGCCCGCTCATCCGTCGGCTGCGCGAGATGTTGGAGCACAGTCAAGACGGCCTGACCAAAGATGTGTTGCTCCAGGAGCTCGCGATTCAGTGTCCCCAGGAAGACCCGAAGCGGCTGCTCCGCATCTTGATCAACTGGGGCGGATTTGCCGGCCTGTGGGTACAGCGAGCCGGCGTGTTGCTCGCGAACGGCCAGCGACGACACGCCGGGACCACTGGATGACCCAGTCTTGCTCCATGGCTCATTGGCTCAATCGCTCAATAGCTGACCCCTTTCACCACTGAACGATTCGAACGGCTACTGACCAGTTCTATGGGGTCACGTCGTCCCACGCATCACCGATTGGGTCGCAGGCCTAGGCGTCACTGGGCTCTTTGGGCTGGCGGCGGGCTGGCGGTCCTGCTCGGTCTCGCAGCGCTCTCGTTTTGGCGACAGCGCCCGCCACATCCGAGCGTGGAATGGCCCCCGATTGCGCTCACCGCGAATGATCGCCTACTGATTTTGGCGCCTCATCCAGACGACGAAATCCTGTGTTGTGGCGGCCTGCTGCAGACGGCCCAGCAACAAGGCGTACCGATCCGGATCGTGTTTTTGACGTACGGCGACAATAACGAATGGTCGTTCGCCTTGTACCGGCGGCATCCGGTGCTCCGACCTCTGGCGGTCATGCAAATGGGGTTGGTCCGTCATGACGAGGCGGTGGCCGCCGCACGTCTGATTGGAATCCCCCCGTCGTCGCTGACGTTCCTCGGCTATCCGGATTTTGGCACGCTGAGAATCTGGACTTCGCATTGGGGGCAGGCACCGGCATTCCAAAGCATGCTCACGCATGTCACCGCAGTGCCGTATGCCAACGCGCGACGACCAGAAGCCCCGTATAAGGGCGAGCAAATCCTGCAGGATCTGACCGAGGTGATCCGCGAATTCCGCCCGACGAAGATTTTTGTCTCGCACCCGGCCGATCACATGCCAGACCATCGAGCGCTCTACCTGTTCATGCGCGTGGCGCTCTGGGACCTTGAACCACACCTGCAGCCAGACGTGTATCCGTACCTGATCCACTTCAAACACTGGCCGCGGCGCCGTGGATACCGACCGGCAGAGGAGCTGCAGCCGCCGGCCTCGCTCGCCGATCACATCGTGTGGCAGGGGAACCGGCTGACCGTCGATCAGGTGGAGCGCAAGCACGTCGCGATCGCCGTGCACCGAACCCAATTTCTAGCGAGTGCGCGCTATCTGCTCTCCTTCATTCGCTCGAATGAACTGTTCGGCGATTTCCCGATCATCGCGCTGAGCGCGCCCACCTCGCCCATCGGATTGCCGACGGAGCGCGGACCAGACACCCCAGCTCCGCCGGAGCAGTTGACCGATGAGGAACGCGCCGCGTTTGTCGGCGTTGAACGCCGCACCATGTGGCTGGATGGCCAGGACCTCGTGCTCACCATCACCCTGTCCCGGCCGCTGGGCCGGGCCGTGGAGGCTTCGGTCTTTCTCTTCGGCTACCGACACGATCGAGCGTTCGCGCAGATGCCAAAGCTGCATGTCCACTTCAGTCAATTTCATTATGCGGTGTACGATCAGGCCTATCGGTTGCCGGATACCAGCGTGCACATCGAGCGCGGCGCGCGCCGATTACTGATCCGGGTCCCGCTGGCGGTCCTGGGTTCGCCGGACAAACTCCTCACCGAAGCGCGCACCTACCTCGGTGACGTGCCGCTCGACTGGGCCGCCTGGCGTGCCTTGCAACTGCCGGCACGTTGACGATGCGCTGACCAGGGTGTAGACTTCGGATCAACGCCATCATGCCTGACTTGCGCGTCTCTCTTCTCGTTCGGCTCCTGTCGAGTGGTGTGGCCCTGATCTTGGTCGCCACGACCATCGTGCTGCGCAGCAGTGGTGACGCAGCTGACCCGGCCGGTACAAACCCTGGCTGGACCGATTCCTCTGACGATCTTCCGCCGATCGATGGCCTTTCGCCGGCCTTGCCACTGGTCAATCGCCTCGTTATCGCGCCGCCATCAGCGGCGCGCTACGAACATCCATGCGCCCGACCGCTGTTCCACCGGATGGTGGCGCGCGTCGAATATCCCCGCGCTCCACCACGGTGCGCCTAACCGTGGACGTTCATCGTGCGGGACACGCGATAGGTTTGCCCAACAAGGAGCGCTTGTATGAAGACCTACTTCGAACTGGTCTGCGGGTTGGCGTGTTAATCGTTGCCTTGGGTGGCTCGTGGGCACAAGCAGCCGATCCGTCGCCTGCTACGACCAACTCCCCACCAGCCGCTTCTCACACTTCGCTCAGTGAAGGAACGATCACCGCGGTGAATGTGCACGCACACGCGCCGCAGATCGAGGTGGCGGTCGATGGAGGAAAACCCATCCCCATCCAGCTCGCCTCGAAGACTACGACCGTCTGGGAGCACGGCGACGTCGTGCCATGGAACCACCTCAAGGTGGGCCAACGGGTGAACATCAATCACAGCATCAACGCAGCGCAGGATGTGGCCAGCGCGATCCATATCGTGTCAGAACCTGGAGCCTCGACGGTCGGCTCATCGCCCGCGCCAAAATCTCCGGCACTCGCCCCAGCCCCTGCGAAATAGGTCGTCGTTGCACCACCCCCTGCCGTCAGGCTCCTCGACGACAGGGGGTGGTGTGCTTTCGACGTGGAACCGCCTGAATGACCGCCTCGACTATTCGCCTCTTTCAGCCATCTGACCGCGAGGCTATCCGCACAATCGCCTGCGAGACGGCTGACCGGGGAGAGCCGGTCGACCATTTCTTTCACGATCGGGAGGTGTTCGCCGACCTCTTGGTAGACTATTACCTGGCCTACGAGCCAGGCGCGGTCTGGGTGGCTGAACACCAGGCGGAGATCGTTGGGTATCTCACCGGCTGCTTGGACACCGATCGGTACCATCGCCTGATGACGTGGCAGATGATTCCGCGTGCAGTCGTGAAAGCGGTTCGGCGGGGGGCGCTGTGGGCCAGACCAACGTGGCGATTGGCGCTGGCTGGGATCCGAACGTCCTTGATCCCGACTCGGGCCTTATCGCTCGACCAGTACCCAGCTCATCTGCACGTGAATCTGCGTCACGTCTTCCGCGGCCAACACCTCGGGCAGCAGCTCGTCGAGCGGTTCTTGGGCCAAGCCCAGACGGCACACCATCCAGGGGTGCATGCGGCGGTGCGCAGCGACAATCCTGGGTCATGCCGGTTTTTTGAGCGCATGGGGTTCGTGGAGCTTGGTCGTCGCCTGGTCATCTTCCCGGAAGGCGCAACCTATCAGCCGCATGACACGATTATCTACGGGCGTCGGTTGTACATCGGGGACAGCCACTGATCTCTCAGTGTACCGATAGGAGATCAGTGGCTGTCCCCGATGTACCACGGCCTCTCTTGCGAATGATCGACGCTGATGTTAAGCTACCCGAATGACTACCGCCTCCCTCGCCACCGATCGCGTGATCGCGTATTTCTCCATGGAGATTGCCCTGGATCCTCGCATGCCAACCTATGCTGGGGGACTGGGCGTGCTCGCCGGCGACACGATCCGGGCCGCCGCAGATCTGCGCGTTCCACTGGTTGGCGTGTCGTTGCTCTACCGCCAGGGCTACTTTTCTCAACAGCTAGATCACACCGGTCTGCAGCATGAAGAGCCGACCACCTGGCCGGTCGATCGGTTCACCCACGAGCTACCAGCCCGGGTGGCTGTCACCATCGAAGGACGCCGCGTGGCCTTACGGGCCTGGCGGTACACGGTCACCGGCGTTGGCGGTGGTGCGGTGCAGGTCTATCTGCTCGACTCGGATCTGCCGGACAATGCGCGGCCGGATCGAGGGCTCACCGCCGCGTTGTACGGCGGCGATGCGCGCTGTCGGCTCGCACAGGAAATCGTGTTGGGAATGGGCGGGGTGCTGATGTTGCGCGCGCTTGGTTATCGCCACATCCGTCGATTCCACATGAATGAAGGCCATGCCAGCCTGCTGACGTTGGCGTTGCTCGATGAACAAGCCGAACGCACTGGGCGATGGATCATCGGCGACGAGGAAGTCGCGCGCGTCCGCCAACAATGCGTGTTCACCACCCACACCCCGGTCCCGGCTGGTCATGATGAGTTTTCGATGTCCCTGGTCACGCAAGTCCTCGGCCGACCGGAGATCGCGGCCATGCCCCAGGTGTTCTGCGCCAACGGCCAGCTGAATCTCACGACCGTGGGGTTGAACCTGAGCTGTTATGTCAATGCGGTGGCTCGACGTCATGGGGAGACCTCTCGGAGCCTGCTCAACTCTCATACGATCGACGCGGTCACTAACGGAATCCACGCCGCCACGTGGACCTGCCCCGCATTTCAAACGTTGTACGATCAATTCATCCCTGGATGGCGCCAGGACAACAGCGCGCTGCGTCACGCGATGGCGATTCCTCTCACAGACATCCGCCAGGCCCATGGAGAGGCCAAGCAACAACTGCTCGACGTTGTGCTCCGGCAGACCGGGGTGGTCATGGATCCGAGCGTGTTGACCATTGGGTTTGCTCGTCGCGTGGCAGCCTACAAGCGTGCGACGCTGCTGTTTCAGGACCTCGATCGCCTGACAGGCATCGCTCGAACCGCCGGCCCATTTCAGGTGATCTATGCCGGCAAGGCGCATCCGAATGATCCCGGGGCGAAGCAACTGATCCAACACATCTTCCAGGCGATCGACACCCTGAAGCCTGCGATCCGTGTCGTGTACCTCGCAAACTACGAGTGGACCGTTGCGCAGCTGCTGACCGCCGGCTGTGATGTGTGGCTGAATACTCCGTTACGACCGCTGGAGGCCTCAGGCACCAGCGGCATGAAGGCCGCCGTCAACGGCGTGCCCAGCCTCAGCATTCTGGATGGCTGGTGGGTGGAGGGTCATGTGGAAGGGGTCACCGGCTGGTCGATTGGCGACTCGGCTCCGGTCCGCGACGACGCGCAACAGCGGCTCACCGACTCGGCATCGCTGTACGACAAACTTCAACAGGTCGTCCTGCCGCTCTACTATCAGAATCCCACCGCGTTGACGCAGATCATGCGCCAGGCGATTGCCTTCAATGGATCGCACTTCAACACCCATCGCATGCTCCACGACTACGTCCTGCGCGCCTATTTTCGGTGAGTCGGTCGTCCCTGACCCGTGCGGGGCACCTGCGGATGGAATCGCCTATAAGTGGAACGAGCCGTACGTCGTCGCGTGAGGCGTGGCCGATTCCTTACGGCGTCGCGCTCGCGATCCTGGCTTTCGGGTATTTCTGCGCCGGGAAGTTCGGCCTCGCATGAGCCATCGTCCAGGGGTAATCGTTGCTTGAAACCGGGATGCGCTCGTCAGGTCATCCCAGCATAAAGGAGGAGTCATGAAACGTACGAATCCATGGAGCGCGGGCGCGCTCGCGATCTTGTTGGTATCGAGTGCGGGATGTTATGGGCCGTTTCTGCTGACGCGAAAGCTCCATGCGTGGAACGGCACGCTCGGCGATAAGTGGATCAACGAAATGGGGTTCCTCGTCATGGCCTGGCTGCCGATCTATTCGATCGCCACGTTAGCCGACGCCATTGTGTTCAACTCGATGGAATTCTGGACCGGACGCAACCCGCTCACCGTCAACGCGGACCGGATGACGACAAAGCGGATTGTCCGCGGCGACGCCGAGGCGATCCTCACCCATCGTCGAGACGCTGAAGGAGAACAGTTGCTGATTGAGCAATACGAACACGGCCGGCCAGCCGGGACACTCTCGATCGCCCAGGCCGGCGGCATGACGGTCGCCTCAGATGCGCAAGGTCATGTGCTGTTCCGTGCGCAGACCTTGCCGGATGCTGGCGTGCTGATCACCAATGCTGATGGCACACTGGTTCGTTCGTACACTCCAGGAGAGGCAAAACAGCTGGCCGAATCGGTGTCTCAGTCCCGCTGATCAGTCGGTGACGGATAGGATCGGGGACAGCCACTGATTTCCATCTGAACGGTGGGAGGCAATCAGTGGCTGTCCCCGATTGACAACAGGCTACGCGACGGTCACCTCGCGCGCGAGGTAGACATCCTGAATCGCGCTCAGGAGTTTGACGCCGTCTTTCATGGGACGCTGGAACGCCTTGCGGCCGCTGATCAGGCCCATTCCGCCGGCCCGCTTGTTGATGACCGCCGTCCGGACCGCTTCGCTGAAGTCGTTCTTGCCTGACGCCCCGCCGGAATTGATCAACCCCATCCGCCCAGCATAACAGTTCAGCACCTGATACCGGCACAGGTCGATGGGGTGATCGCTCGACAGCTCGGTGTAGATCCGTTTGTCCGTCTTGCCGTAGCTCGACTCGGTGTTGAGCGCCAAGAACCCGCCGTTGTTCTCCGGCAGCTTCTGTTTGATGATGTCCGCTTCGATCGTCACGCCCAGATGGTTGGCCTGCCCGGTCAGATCCGCAGCAAGATGGTAGTCCTTGTCCTTCTTAAACCCGCTCGAACGCAGGTAGCACCACAGGATTGTCGCCAGGCCCAATTGATGGGCGATGTGAAACGCCTGGCTGACTTCTTGGATTTGTCGCGTGCTCTCCGGCGACCCGAAGTAGATGGTCGCGCCGACCGCCACCGCGCCCATCTCCTGGGCCTGCTTGGCGTTGCCGAACATGATCTGGTCAAACTTGTTCGGATAGGTGAGTAGCTCATTGTGGTTGAGCTTCACAATGAACGGAATCTTGTGCGCGTACTTTCTGGCGACCGCGCCCAGCACTCCCAGCGTCGACGCGACCGCGTTACAGTTCCCCTCCACCGCCAAGCGGACGATCTGTTCCGGATCAAAGTACTCCGGATGTGGCGCAAACGAGGCGCCAGCCGCATGTTCGATTCCTTGGTCGACTGGCAAAATGGACACATACCCGGTCCCCCCGAGCCGACCATGGCTGAAGAGCGCCTGGAGACTGCGCAAGACTGGTGTCGGCCGGTCGGTGGGCGCGAAGATCCGATCCACCCAATCCGGCCCAGGCAGATGCAGTTGCTCTTTTCGGATCTTCGGCGTTGTGTACCTGAGCAGCGTGTCAGCATCACTGCCCAGTGCGTGTGTAATGTCATCAATTCCAGCCATGCCGCTCCTCCTGTCCACTGCCCCTCAATGCAGTTCCCGCCTGCCCTCAAGCGCCCGCGTGAGCGTCGCTTGGTCAGCATATTCTAGATGGCTGCCAACCGGGATCCCGGAGGCGATCCGGGTGAGCCGAATCCCTGACGGTCGCAGCACCTTCGAGAGGTACGCCGCCGTTGTCTCGCCGTCTTTGTCCGCGTCAGTCGCCAGAATGATTTCCTGTACCAGCCCTTCGCTGAGTCGATGGACGAGCTCGTCGATCTTCAGCCGCTCTGGCCCGATCCCATCCAGCGGCGCGATCGCCCCCAGTAAGACGTGGTACAACCCGTGATACGTGCCGGTTTTTTCGATTGCGAGCACGTCCTTCGGCTCCTCGACCACGCAGAGGATCCCTGGGTCGCGCGCAGAATCCTGGCAGATCTGGCACCGAGCTGCCTCGCTGACATTGAAGCAGATGTCGCAGAACCGGAGCTGCTCTTTCACCTCGACAATGGCGCGGCTCAGCTGGCTGGCCTGTTCCACCGGCATCCGCAGGAGATGAAACGCGATCCGTTCGGCCGAACGCGGCCCAATCCCTGGTAAGCGCTCGAGCGCTTCGAGCAACCGGACAAACGGCTTGGCATAGGTCATGGCCATCACGAATCCATTCCGTGCACCCGATTAGGGTGACGAGGTCTGCGGGCGATCGACGATCGTGGCGTTGAACAAGTTCACAATATCCTGAATGACCGGGGAGTCTGACCCTGGCGGCCTGGGCGCTGTCGTCGCTGCGTCAGCGCCTGGCGCCGGGACGGTCTGCACGGTCGTGTACTGCACCGAGATGCTGGTCCCGGACAGTTCGGTGAGTAGCCGATCAATCAATCGGCGATTATCGGGCAACGACAGGACTTCGTAATGGAGCGCATACCCTGGCAACCCAACGGTCAACAGGCCCTGTTCGCACCCCAACGGCTGCGCATCCATCAGATACGCGGCGAGTGACATCTTCTGCGATCCCAACCGTTCGAGAAATGTCGTCCACACCGCATGCACTGACCCTGGCAACTGTCCGGCTGCGGGTGCCGCGACTGACGAGGATCCGCCGACCGATTCTGCTGATGGCAGCGGCGATGGGGCAGGGTTGGTCGTCGCGGTCTGTGATTCCGGTGGCCGGGTGATCAGGCGAGCGGTTGGCTCGACCGCCGTCAGGTGCGAGGCGGTTGACGTGGAGGCGATCGCCTCGCCGGCATCGTGGCGTGTCGACAGGTGTTCCAGTCGACGAGCCAGCTCGTCCAGTGATTGCCACGCGTCTCGTGTCGCCAGCTTGATCACCAACAGCTCCAGCAAGGTTTGGGCCACCGGGCTGCGACGGATCAGCTCATACACGCTGGTCGCCATCTGCAACAGCACCAGCAATTCCTGGACGCTCCATGGCGCGGCCTGGACCTGGAGCTGTTGCAATCGCTCGGGCGCCTCGTCGACCAATCGGCTCAGCAGCATGTCGCGGGCTGGCGCGTCGGCAAGCGTCCGCACCAACAGCACGTTGCGCAACTGGCGCAACAACCCGGTCAAGAGTTGCACCTCGTCCTTGCCGCGCTCCAACGGTTCGAGCACCAAGGCCAGCGCCTGCGGCGCTTGTCGATCAAGGATCGCCTGGGTCCAGCGCACCAAGGCGTCTGATTCCACCGCGCCTAACAGCGCGGTGACGGTGGGCTCTGTGATCGTACCATCGGCAAAACTGGCCAACTGTTCGAGGACGACCTCTGCGTCGCGTAGACTGCCGTCCGCCGCCCGGGCGACCGCGTACAGCGCGGCGTCCTCGACCGTGAGTTGTTCAGCCGCTGCCAATCGCCGCAGCGCATCGACCATCAGGCCGGATTCAATTCGGCGGAAATCAAACCGCTGGCACCTTGACAGGATCGTCGGCGGCACTTTGTTCGCCGCGGTCGTGGCGAAGATGAACTTCACATGCGCGGGGGGTTCTTCCAGCGTCTTGAGCAGTGCGTTGAACGCCTCGGTCGTGAGCATATGGACTTCGTCGATAATATAGACCCGAAAGGCGCCGGTCGTCGGTGAATACGGGACGGTCTCTCGCAACTGCCGGATCTCATCGATTCCCCGGTTTGACGCACCATCGATCTCGACGACATCCAGGCTGCGGCCCTGCGCGATCTGCGTGCAGCTTGGGCACGTGTCGCACGGCGTCGGGGTTGGCCCGTGGGCGCAGTTCAGACATTTGGCGAGGATCCGAGCCGCTGACGTTTTTCCGACGCCACGCTGGCCGGTAAACAGATAGGCCTGTCCAATGCGCTGACTCTCGAGCGCTTTGGTGAGCGTCTGCGTGACATGTGGCTGTCCGAGTAGGTCGTCGAATCGCTGCGGGCGGTACTTGCGGGCCAAGGCGATATAGGTCATCTTACGGCGGGGGTCGTCGGTTCGCTTGGAGCACACACGCGCTTGATGGCGGCGCGGCTGAAGAACCAGATGGCGGCGATATTAAACGCGATAACGCACAGATCGCCGATGACGCTGCCGACGTGCGCGCCGAATTGCTGCACGGTCTCGGTGGCGGTCCCGACGTCGAGAAAATGCAGCGGAAACGTCAGCCCTCGATTGACGATGGTAATGATTGCGGCGGTCACATACAGCGTGCGCCCCCATCCGGCGCCAATGAACAAGGCAATCCCGGCCACGATGAGCAGTACGCCAGTCACCACGTTCGTCGCGATGGAACTCATCGCCACGATGCCAAATTCGTTCAGCACGTGCTGTCCTGATTCACCAAGCGCCGACGGATTGGCTTTGAAATGGAGCACCGCCAGCAACGTGCGCGTGTTCACCGCGAGCCCAATCAGCCCGAACACGATCCCAAAAATCGCAAACGCGATCACACCGTCATGCCGCCGAGTCATGTGAAAAACCGGAGAGGGAGGGATTCGAACCCTCGGTACGGGGTTTCCCCCGTACAACGGTTTAGCAAACCGCCGCACTCGACCGGCCTATGCGACCTCTCCAATTCCACAGAAGAGAAATCCGTTAGCTCCCAGCCCGCAAACTCGCCGCCGATTTGCGCAGCAGCGCCGAGCACTCACCGGCCAGCACATCCCGGACGACGATGAGCCGGCGATTGAGCCGCTCATTATTCGTCAGATCAATGACCGATCCGCACGCCCCGCGTTTGGTATCGGCCGCGCCATACACCACTCGTGCCGCGCCACACAACAGCAGCGCCCCCATGCACATCGCGCACGGCTCCTGCGTGACATACACCGACACCTCTGGCAACTGATCCGACTGTACCGCGTTCGCCCCCTGCGTAATGGCGATAATCGTCGCGTGCGCGGTCGGATCGCGCAGCAGCTTGACCTGGTGGTGCGCGCGAGCGATCACCTGCCCATCCTGGACAATCACGGTGCCGATCGGCCGATCCTTCGACACGAGCGCTTGTTCGGCCTCTTTGAGCGCTTCGCGCATATACTGCTCATCCGGTTTCATCATGCAAGCTGTTCCCCTACCTCAAAGAAAACGCGCTCGCCGAGATTTGAACTCGGAACCCTCAGCTCCGCAAGCTGATGCTCTATCCAGTTGAGCTACGAGCGCACAGATGCAACCAACGGAGAGGCCGGGATTCGAACCCGGGAGCCACCTTGCGGCAGCTTCACGCTTTCCAAGCGTGCCGATTCAACCGCTCTCGCACCTCTCCTGAACGGTCCCCCAAGTATGAGACAGTGTAAAGCGGAACAAGCCCTCTGCAAAGAGAGAAATGGCCCTTCCAGCGTCGGAACATTCCGTGAAAACGGAGAGGGAGAGATTCGAACTCTCGAGGGCCTTGCGGCCCTACCGGTTTTCGAGACCAGCGCTTTCAACCACTCAGCCACCTCTCCAGCATCAATGAACTGAAACACGGAGGAGAGAGGATTCGAACCTCTGAGAGCCTTGCGGCTCTACCTGTTTTCAAGACAGGCGCTTTCAACCACTCAGCCACTCCTCCGATTGGCCCTCAGATACCAGTGGCCATTCGCCCCGAGGCACACGGTATGTGCCGAGGGGTACGTTAAAAGAACAATTGATTCACGAGTGCGGTATAGATCGCCTGGGCCCGGGCCATGCCCTCGGAGAGCGCGGCGGCAAACGAAAACGCCGGGACGGTCAGCGGCAGGCAGGCGGACACCACCAGCACCGTCAGCATGAACACGATCCCGATGGCCAGTAAATAGGTTTCGATATACCAGCGTTCCCGCTGCTGCTGCAGCTCATCGGCCGTCATCAGCCAGTGAAACCCCATCGTCAACCCGACGAAAAACATGACCGCACCTGGGATCCACGAGTGGTTCCACCATCGTTGCAACACCGATCCGATCACGCAGGTCAGCACGGCGTACACCGGGATGACATACGGGCTGAAGGCCACGAGCGTTGAGCCTTCTGATCCGGCCGCCTCACCGCCCTTCGACCCCCGACTCTTTGTTTTCCCGCCGCCCCCACCAGCCTGCTCGACGCTGGTCACCTGGCTGCCAAACAGCCACTGGGCCAGCGTGGAAAACACCCGATGGCTGGCTCGAAACCACCCGACCGCCCGATACAGCAGCAGGTGGAGTCCGAGGTAGGTGGCAAACCCCCAACCCGCCCATTCCCCCGCCGTGCCGCCGTATAGCTCAAGACCATCCAGACGTTCCACCACCGCTGTCAGTAGGCCGATCGCAAACGGCACCAGCAAGACCACCATCACGGCGATCACCAGCCGCCGCACCAACGTGCTCAGACCCGAATGCCTGCCGCTAGAGGATCGCTTGGCCATCGAGATATGGTCTCAGCGGTTCAGGCACGGTGATCCGCCCGTCCGCTCGTTGATGCGTCTCCAAGAGACAAATGAATGTCCTGGCGAGCGCCACCCCTGAGCCATTGAGCGTATGGACATACGCGGTCTTCTTCGTCAACGTCTGGCGATACCGGATTCCAGCGCGCCGGGCTTGGAACGATTCGAAGTTGCTGCAACTGGAGACCTCCAGAAACTGGTTGAGCCCAGGCGCCCACACTTCGAGGTCATAACATTTGGCCGCGGCAAAGCTCAGATCCCCTGTCGCCAGACAGACAACCCGATAGTGCAGCCCCAACCGCCGCAGGATTGTTTCCGCGTTCTGGACTAGTCGCTCCAGCTCATCGTACGAACTCTCCGGCGTGACAAACTTAACCAGCTCCACCTTGTCGAACTGATGGACGCGCACCAGGCCACGAGTGTCTTTGCCATACGATCCGGCCTCTCGGCGAAAGCAGGCGGTAGCGGCCGCGTACTGCCGCGGCAGCGTGGCCTCGTCGAGGATTTCGTCGCGGTGCAGATTTGTGACCGGCACTTCAGCGGTCGGAATCAGAAACAGGTCTTCGTCTCGTAGCCGGTACATGTCCTCTTCGAATTTCGGTAGCTGCCCGGTCGCAAACATCGACGCTCGGTTGACCAGAGCCGGCGGCGACACCTCCGTATAGCCGTGTTCCTTGGTGTGCACGTCCAGCATCCAATGAATCAGCGCCCGCTCTAGCCGAGCGCCCTGGCCGATGAACAGCGGAAAATGAGAGCCGCTCATCTTCGCGGCCCGCTCCAGATCGATGAATCCTCGCGACTCCCCAAGCTGCAGGTGGGTCTGCGGCGTAAACGCAAACGTCGGTAGCTGCCCACTGGTGCGCACGAGCTCGTTCGCCGAGGCATCGCCCACCGGGATCGATGCGTGGGGAATGTTCGGCACATAGGCTAACTCGGACTCGATCCGCGACTCCAATGGCTTGAGCTGCTGCTCGCGCTGCGCGATCGAATCGGACAACTGTTTCAGGTCAGCCGGCGGCGTGCGCGGGCCGGCGGTTTTCTGCCGGGCGAATGCGTCCGACGCTGTTTTCAGCCGATTGCGATCCTGCTCGATCCCAGCGATGAGCTCGCGCCGATGCTGGTCCAGTTGCACTAATCCGTCGATCGTCAAAGGGCTGCCGCGCCGTTTCAGCGCGTCTCGGATCAGGTCAGGTTGTTCGCGCAACAATTTCAGATCAAGCATCCGACCGCCGCATAATCGCGCTATCCTTTGATGACGCCCAACGGCCGCAGCCGAGCCACCCGTGTGGCCAGCCCAGCCTCGTGCACCACCTGCACCACGTCATTGACGTCCTTGTACGCGCTCGGCTGCTCTTCGGCGATTCCTGTTCGGCCCCGGCCCATCACGATGATTCCCTGCTGTTCCAGCTCGTGTTCGATGGATCGGCCGGCCGCGTGCCTGACCGCCTGCGCGCGAGACATCACCCGCCCAGCGCCGTGACAACAACTACCGAACGATTCGGTCATCGCTGTCTCGGTGCCCACCAGCACAAACGAGTACCGCCCCATGTCGCCCGGGACGATCACCGGCTGGCCGATGGCTTGGTAATCGGCCGGCACCTCTGGGTGGCCTGGCGGGAATGACCGCGTGGCACCCTTACGATGCACACACACCAATTGCTCGCGGCCATCGACCCGGTGGCGCTCAAATTTCGCGATGTTGTGCGCGACATCATAGACCAGCGCCATCTCCAGCGATTCCCAACTGCGTCCAAAGACGCGTTCGAATGTGACCCGGGCCAGATGCATCAAGCATTGCCGGTTGGCCCACGCATAATTGGCCGCGCACCGCATCGCGCCAAGATAGGCGCGTCCAGCCTCAGAGCGCAGCGGCGCACACGCCAGCTGCGGATCCGGCACCTGGATCCCGTATTCGGCCATCGCCTGCGCGGTCACCTCAAGGTAATCGTCGCAAATCTGATAGCCGAACCCGCGAGAACCAGAGTGGATCATGACCGCAACCTGTCCCTGTTGCAACCCTAGCGCGGCGGCGCGTGGATCATAGACCGTCTCGACCGCTTGTACTTCAAGAAAATGGTTGCCAGAGCCCAGGGTCCCGAGCTGGTCGCTGCCGCGTCGGCGCGCGCGCTCAGACACCTGCGACGGATCCGCGTCTGGCAAGCATCCCTCAGACTCGGTGTGCGCCACATCTTCGGCGGTACCATACCCCTTGCCAATCACCCACCGCGACCCCTGGATCATCACGCGTTCTGCGTCGCGATGGCCCAGACGGATCTCGCCGCTCATCCCGACGCCGCAGGGGACATCGTTGAACAGCGACGCGACCAGCGTCTTCAACTTCGGCTGAACCTCATCGACGTACAGCCCGGTGCGCACAAGCCGCACGCCACAATTGATATCGTAGCCCACGCCCCCAGGAGAGATCGCCCCGTCGCTGGCATCGACCGCGGCCACACCGCCAATCGCGAATCCATAGCCCCAGTGAATGTCCGGCATCGCAAATGAGGCCTTGACGATCCCTGGCAAGTGCGCGACATTTGCCACCTGCTGCAGCGCCGGATCGGCCTGCAGATCGCGCATCAACCGCTCGTTGGCAAAGATGACTCCAGGCACTCGCATACCACCGGTTGGCGGGATGTGCCAGCGGTTGGTGTCCAGCCGCTCAAGCCTGATACTGTTGGCTGCTGAGGTGGTCCCTGGTCTCATGATCAGATGTCCACAATGACCTGCGCGTGCCACCCGGATGGGGTCTGGCGAATCTCGAGCTGGTGGCGCGTGATCGCTTTGACTTCTCGTCCCTGCTGATGACGCGCCGGGTCAAACCGCTCGCCGCGCACCGTGCCGACGAGCGTAGTGGGTGTCACGTGAATCTGGTAGACCGCCGGCAGGAACCGGTCGGTCGCGCTCCAGAACAACAGTTCGCGCAGCCACGTGGCCAGCAGCACGCTGGTATCGACCGCGTGAAGTTCGATGGACCGTGCCTCAGCCGGCTCGAACCGGCTCTGCTCGGCGATCAGCTCAACCAAGCCACGGGCCGCCTGCTCGAACACCGCGTCCAGCGTCGATCCGGTCGCGCGGATTCCAACGTCCGCCGTGTGGTCGAAGAATTCGTAGTGCGCTGTGGTGCCCATGGCTCGTGCGTTGCTGCAGCCACGCCAACTTGCGCGCCCGGCTCCACGATTTTAGTTCGCACTCGCGCCGACGAGCCGCCGATTCGCTGCGGCAGCGTTGCTGATATACCAACGCCGCCCCGCCCCGGCTGCGGACATATTTCGAGCCTCGCCCAGCATTATGCTGGACCAAGCGTGCGGCCGGATTGGTCGCAATGCCAACATACAGTGACCCGTCACCGCACTCAGCGATGTACACAAACCACGATACCATCGCTTGATTCTTAGCCGGCTTGAGTTGACGGTTGAGGCAACCGGACTGTTCCAGCTCAATGCGAAACCGCTACCACGTCTCCACGGCCAATCCAGGGACCCGCTTGAAATCTCCGATGTCCCCCGTCGCAAGCGTGTAGCCGCGCGCGATACAGGTCGCAGCAAGCCAGCTATCATGGGCGCCCAAGGCCACCCCCTGCGACTCGAGTTCTGCCCACAACTGCGCATGGAGGCGAGCAATGGCCAGGTCGATCGGAAGAATCGGAAACCGCTGAAGGATTCCCTCAACAAACGCGAGCCGCTTGGCTTTCACCTGAGCCTCACGAGCCCGCCAGACGCCGTGGAGCAGCTCGCTTGCGGTGACGACAGAAATGAAGAATTCTTCCTGCTCGCGCCCTCGAATCTTGGACGTCACATCGACGCGTCCTCGTTCGGCGGCGATGAGGACGCTGGAATCAATCAAGACGCCCATCGACTCCGCACGCGCTGTTTGCGGAGTTTCCTCCGAACGGACTCAACGTCCTGCCCGAATCGATCCGCCTCGTGTTGAGACAGCCGCGGCAATGCATGCAGCAGCCCCGGCAGCTCTCCCAGGCAGCGTCCCCGCGGGAGCGGCCGCAGCTCGGCGAGCGGTTTCTTGCCCCTCACCAGGACAAAATGCGCCCCCTCATACGCCACGCGGTTGAGGTAATCCGAGAGATGTCGGCTGACTTCTGTAATGGAGACTCGTTGCGTCACGACCCACCTCCCTACCAGTATCTGATTATAATATAATCATATTCTATGATATTATGCAAGCTGCCATCCGAATGACCCATCGTACAGAATTGCGCCGCCGGCGAGCGCGGCGCGCAGGCCGCGCGAAGTCCCGAGGCGCCAGCCGAGGGACGAGGCCCGGGCGCCGACGAGGGAGGACTCGAACCCGTTATCCGGTTCCCTCCCTCAGCCAGCCTATCTGATTCCGGCCGACTTCGGGATCATCATCCGACCGCCAACGCGGTCGGATGATGATGGGCCGCCTGGGACTCGAACCCAGCACCCACAGCTTAAACATGGTGTTAGCTGCACGTCGCCGTGCAGATCAGACTATCCCATCCCCCGATGGACTCACGGGGGCCCCGATTATAGTCGTTGAACCTTCCCCCGACGCTTCCCTGTGCGAAGCAAAGCATCGGGGGCTTGGCTGCGGATTATCTGCACCATCGGCTTGTGACCACGCCACAAGGCGCGGTACCTCAGGATGCTCAGACGTTCCCGCAAGTTCCGGGGTTCTCAGCTATCAGTTACCTGATAGTGACCCTTGGACAAAGGCTGTTGCTCTGCCTGATGAGCTAGCGGCCCAAATTGTGAAAGATCAATGACAACCATGAACGCACAAACTTACGTCCTGACGGTGTCATTATAACAGAGGGGAGTTCCGTTCGGACGGTCGCGGCGCGAACCCGGAATGATGACGAGGGAAGCCTCCTGAGGAAATGAGCTTGTGCTGCCCCGACCGAGGATCAACGCGGCG
Source organism: Candidatus Omnitrophota bacterium (assembly GCA_023247275.1). Classification (GTDB taxonomy): domain Bacteria; phylum Omnitrophota; class Gorgyraeia; order Aquiviventales; family Aquiviventaceae; genus JAHFGT01. Next base: position 13,443 of record JAHFGT010000012.1, on the reverse strand, counting down.
ATTCCGGCACGACAGAGTGCCCGAGCCGGCGAAAGTCCTCATCGAATGCAAAGACGTGCTGAATCTGCAACTGCTCGATGAGAGCGAGCGTGGTGCCGTCAGTAAAACTCAACCGGTGGTCGGCGTACTTCCGGAGTAATCGCCACGCCTCTCGCTCCAGGGCGCGATCAACCGTGTGGACCTCATAGAGCTCGCTGGCCCAAATTGTTTCAGCCACCCGCGACGACGACCCCCACCATGAATCGAAGACGTGTCACGATTTCGTCCAGGATGTAATTCGACGTGTACAGCCTTGTCACGGATGTGATGGTTCGCGTGAAGGCTTTGGCAACAACATGAAACTGATCGCTCTGATCAGCTAACGCCACCAGCGCGCTGGTATCGATCAACAGCCTCTCAGGACTTCACCCCGTAGATATCCCGATCATGGTGGAGGGCCCCGTCACGCACTCCGGTTCGACACACCCCGATGATTCGAACAAATGGATCGTGACGAGCCTCTCGTCGTGTGGTGCGGCGGCCTGGCGCACCGTAGGCGACGTCCACAGCCTCTCGAATGAGTTGAGAGAGGCTCTTGCGCTGCTCCGCGGCTTTCAGTCGCAGCCGTCGGTAGGCCTCAGCTCCCAATCGAATACTCGTCGTGACATAAGTCATCCAGCTACACGCTTTGGAGCTCGTGTTCCTTGGTTTTAACGAGGCCATCGATCTGCGCGATGTACTTGTCGGTCAATTTCTGCACCTGCTCCTGCGCCTTGAACGCTTCGTCTTCGCTCATCTGTTTGTCGGCTTTCAGCTTTTTGATGGATTCATTGGAGTCGCGTCGGACATTTCGAATGCTGACGCGGGCTTCTTCGGCCATGCGATGAATGACCTTGGTGAGCTCCTGGCGCCGCTCACCGGTCAGCGGAGGAATCGGCAGCCGGAGCATTTTTCCATCGACGATCGGATTAATTCCGATGGACGCCTTGAGGATCGCTTTCTCAATCTCAGGGACCACCTTCATGTCCCACGGCTGGACGGTCAGTAGATTCCGCTCTGGGGCCGTGATCGCCGCAACCTGGCGCAGCGGGGTCGCCGCCCCATAGTAATCAACCGTGATATTCTCCACGAGCGCCGGGGTCGCCCGGCCGCCACGGATCTCGGTGAACTCTCGGGTCACCGTGGCCAACGCCCGCTTCATCTTCTCTTCAACATCTTTATACAGCCCTTGCAAACTGTTCTGCGTGATCATGGCTTACCCTTTCGAATTGTAGACCCGGGTTCCGACTGGCTCGCCGCAGACGGCGCGCTTGATGTTCCCCGGCCCGTGCAAGTTGAACACAATGATCGGGACATCGCTACTCATGCACAGGCTCACCGCCGTTGCGTCCATGACTTTGAGCCCCTTCTTCAGCACGTCGAGGAAACTCAAAGCGGTGTACCGCTTGGCGCGACGATTGATCGCCGGATCGTCCGAGTACACCCCGTCGACATTGGTGGCCTTCAGGACGACTTGTGCCCCAATCTCCATCGCGCGAAGTGCCGCGGTCGTGTCGGTCGTAAAAAATGGGCTGCCGATTCCGCCGACAAAGATCACCACGCGTCCCTTCTCCAAGTGCCGGATGGCCCGTCGACGGATATATGGCTCCGCCACCTTCGCGATCTCGATCGCGGTCTGCACTCGAGTCGGCACGCCTTGCCGCTCCAACGAGTCCTGGAGGGCCAAGCCGTTGATCGCCGTCGCCAGCATGCCCATATAATCGGCCGTGGCGCGTTCCATACCGGTCGCCGAGGCGGTCTTGAGCCCACGAAAAATATTGCCGCCGCCAACCACAATCGTGACTTCGACGCCGAGATCTTTGATTCCTTTGATCTGGCGCGCCAGGTCATCCAGCACGGTCGAATCAATGCCGAATCCCAGCTTACCTTGGAGCGCTTCGCCGCTGAGCTTCAAGACGATTCGTTTGTACTTGGCGGTTACTGGGCTGGTGGAGGCTGTGGCCATGGTGGCGCGCGTCGAACCGACCGCAGTCGTCACGACGCGCTCGGCGTCGATTCGCCGACGGCGAACCGGGCAAAGCGCCGGATGACCACGTTCTCTCCGGTTGTGGCGATCAGGCTCTTGAGCAAGTCGTTCACCGTCACCCCCTGATCTTTCACGAACGGCTGTTGCAGGAGACACTCTTCAGGCCGAATCCCGGTCTCTGCGAGCGCTGCCTCGACCTTCACGTGTTTGGGCGCAGCCCAGACGACATGCATCGCCAGGTCCCGGCAAAACTGCACAAACTCCGGTGTGCGCGCGACGAAGTCGGTCTCGCAATTGACTTCGATCACCGCCCCGACCATGCCGTTGTGATGCACATACGCTTCGACCCGACCCTGCCCGGTCGCTCGTCCCTGTCGCTGCTCCGAGATGGCCGCACCCCGCTCGCGCAGCCAGGCGAGTGCTTTGGATTCGTTGCCATTGGCGGACTCGAGCGCTTGCTTGACGTCGTTGATCGACGCGTTGGTCTTCTCGCGCAACATCTTGATCGCGTCGACGCTGATCTTCTGCGTCATGGCTGCGACCCGGTGGCTCCCGGCTCCACGGCCAGCGGGGCCGCCTCGGCGGTGTCGACCGTGTGGCCATCCGCCGCCGATTCACCCGTCGCCGGGGCAGGGGCAGACTGCACCGCGGCGCGCTTGCGGCCTGAGAGCACGCTCTCCGTAATCAGCGAGCTGATCAACCGCACCGAGCGGATCGCGTCGTCATTGCCAGGGATCGGATACGCGATCTGCTCCGGGTCGGCGTTGGTATCGCAGATCGCCACGACCGGGATCTTGAGCCGGCTGGCCTCCCGCACCGCGATGTCTTCGCGTTTGGTGTCCACGACAAACAGACATCCGGGCAATCGGTCCAAGTTCGCCAGCCCGCTGAAACTGTCCTCGAGCCGCTGGAGCTGCCGCCCCAGCCGCTTGGCATCCTTCTTTGAGATGCGCTCAAAAAAGCCATCCTCTTTTTGTTTGCGCAACTGCCGCAATAAATCGATATTGTTTTTGATCGTCTGAAAGTTGGTTAACGTCCCGCCAAGCCAGCGATTCACGACGTACGGCATGCCAGCTCGCTGGGCTTCGGCCTCAAGAATCGGTTTGGCCTGTTTCTTGGTGCCGACGTAGAGCACGGCCTGCCCCTTCGCGGTCACGTCCTCCAGAAACTCACACGCGGCCTGGAGCGCGTGCTCTGTCTTCTCCAGATCAATGATATAGATCCCGGACCGACTGCCGAAGATGTACCGCTTCATCTTCGGATTCCACCGCTTCGTCTGATGGCCGAAGTGAACCCCGGCCTCTAGCAACTGCCGCACCAATGGTGTGGTCATGGCTGCCGACACTCCTCTACCCTGACACTCCCGACGGCCCTGGGCTCATGAGCTGCAGTCCTTCGACTCGTCCCGTCTTCGGCGGGACTCGCTCAGGACTTACCCGTGGACATCAACTGCAGCTCACAGAACCTCCGGTACAGGGGGCTCTTGTGCAGAAGCTCGTCGTGACTGCCTTGCTCGACAATGCGCCCTTCCTGAATCAGCACAATCCGGTGGGCGAGCCGGACCGTGGACAACCGATGGGCAATGAGAATGACGGTGCGTCCGCCGATGATCTGCTCGAGCGTCTCGGTAATCAGATGCTCGGATTGCGCGTCCAACTGGCTGGTCGCTTCGTCAAAAATCAGGATGGGGGGGTCGTTGAGCAGGGCGCGGGCGATCGCCAGCCGCTGTCGTTCACCGCCGGAGATCGTATCGCCGCGCTCGCCGATCACGGTATCGTACCCTTTCGGCAACCGACTGATGAAGTCGTGCGCGTTGGCTCGCTTGGCCGATTCCACGATGGCGGACAGATCCACCTCCAGATGTCCCAGGGCAATATTCGCGCGGACGGTCTCGTTAAATAGGAAGGTCTCTTGCGTCACCAACCCAATCTGCCCTCGCAGCGACCCTAGCGTCACATGTCGGATGTCCACGCTGTCCACCCTGACGCGTCCTTCATTGGGATCATAGAACCGTGGGAGCAGATTCACAAAGGTCGTCTTGCCGCCGCCGTTCGGCCCGACGACCGCGATGGTTTCACCGGCCTGAATCGTGATGGAGACATCCCGCAGCGCTGGTTGGGACCCGTAGCTGAATGACACATGCTCATACGCGATGTCGCGGTGAAACGGTGGCAGCAGCCTGGCCTTCGCATGTTCGACGACGGTCGACGGGGTATCCAGCACGTCGAAAATCCGCTCAGCCGATGCGAGCGCCTGCTGATTGATCCCATGCAGCCTGGCGAGCCGCTTGAAGGGGCGCACCAGCGACACCATCGATCCCAAATACAAGCTGAACGTGCCAAGACTGAGTTGATGGGACAACACCTGCCGCCCGCCGAACCAGAGCACATAGGCGGTGCAGCAGGCGCCGACAAATTCGGTCACCGGCTCCAACGCATTCATGCGCTTTTGCAGCTTGCGCATGATTCGATACGATCGCTCGTTCAGCCCTGCGAACTTCGCCTCCGCGACCGACTCATAGCGGTAGGCCTGGACGACTTGAATACCAGAGATCGATTCCAGGATCGTTGAGCTGAGCTCGCCCATCACCCGCTGGGCCTGCTGGGAGAATTTCTTGAGCAGTTTCCCGATCCGGCCGATCGGCCAGGCGATCAGCGGCACCAGGATGAAGACAATGAGTGACTGCTTCCAATTCATGGTCAGCACAATCGCCAGGCAGATGATCACCTGCAGTCCGTACTGCACCAAGTCGGTCAACCCTTCGGTGATCGAATTCTGGATGATCCCGGTGTCATAGAGGATACGGGACATCGTCGTGCCGGTGGTCGTCTGGTGATGGTAATCCAGCGGCAGGGTGACGAGCCGATCAAACAACCCCTGCCGCAAATCCCGGATCACCCGTTGGGAGGCATCGTTCATATAGAACGACCGGAACACCTCAAAGAGACCTTTGGTCAAAAAGAGAGGTGGGATGGCGACGGCGACCGCGGTCAGCACGGTGCGCGGCTGCGCCTGATTGAACCACTGGACAATCGCCCGCAACCAGTCTGGCAGCCACGCGGGGGTTGGGATGGCTTGATCGGTGATGATCCGGTCCGCCAGCGGAAACAATAGCCCAAACTGCACCGCCTTGTCCAGCAGGCTGAAGATCGCCGTGCAGAGGATGCCAAGGAGAAAAATTCGGATATGCGGCTTGAGATACCGCAGGAGTCGTAAATACGTTGACATAAGTAGGGTATCTTAGCACATAAGTTGACTTTGCACAATGGGTTCTGCTAGAGTGAAGGTCTTCTCTATGCCACTCCATCCGCTGCGGGTCGGCGTGGTCGGGGTCGGCCATCTCGGATCCCGTCACGCCCAAATCTACGCTGCCATGGCCGGGGTGCGCCTGACCGCGGTGTGCGATACCGACCCGCGGAAGGCTCGAGCTGTCGCCACGTCGCTCGGCTGCCAGGCCGTCACAGACTATCACGAGCTGTTCGGCCTGGTTGATGCGGTCAGCCTAGCGGTCCCCACCAGCCTCCATGCCGCCATCGGGCGGCCACTCTTGCGCCAGGGCATTCATGTCCTTATCGAAAAACCGTTATGCACCACACTGGCTCAAGCCAATGCGCTGATTCGCGCCGCTCATCGCTCACGCCGCATCCTCCAAGTCGGCCATGTCGAACGGTTTAACACCGCCCTACACACCGCGATGCGCTATCTGACCCACCCGCGATTCATTGAAGTGGACCGGCTGTCGCCATACCCATTCCGTGGGACCGATGTCAGCGTCGTGCTGGATGTGATGATCCATGACCTGGACATGTTGCTCTTGTTGGTGCGGTCACCTGTGACGCGCGTCGATGCGCTGGGGATCTCGGTGCTCTCGTCGACCGAAGACATTGCCAACGCCCGTTTGGAATTTGCGTCAGGATGCATCGCCAACCTGACCGCCAGCCGGGTCAGCGATGAATCGATGCGCCGGATCCGGGTGTTCCAGGAAGATAGCTACTTGTCGATTGACTATAAGGCCCAGACCGTCGAACTGGCGCGCCGAATCCGCACCAGGATCCACCGAGTGAATCTCCCGGTGACTCAACGCCCTCCACTCCAAGACGAGTTGGCGGCGTTTGTCCGATCGATCGTCCGACGAAGGCCGCCGGCTGTGTCTGGAGCCGCCGGGCGGGCCGCGGTGGCCTTGGCGCTGCGGATCGAGCGCGCCCTGCGTCGGCGGCGCGGACAATCCATCATCCATGGACCATACAGCACCAAGCACCAAATCCCAAGTACCAAATAAGCACCAAACTCCAAGCACCAAATTCCAACACCAAACGGATGTGTCGTGCTTGGTGATTGGTGCTTGGAATTTATGGTCCCCGGACTAACGTATGCCCCGCATCATTCTCGTCGCCGGCGACCCATCTGGCGATCAGCATGCCGCCCGGCTGGTGGCAGCGCTTACGACGAACGTCCCCGGCGTGGAGTGTGTCGGGCTGGGTGGCCCGGCGATGCGTCAAGCCGGCGTGGTCTTGTTGGATGATCTGACCACCGCGGCCACGATCGGCCCATTCGATGCGGCCAAGCACCTGGGCCGATTTGTCCGCGCGCGGCGTCGATTGCGTGCCGAGCTTGAGCAGCGCCCGCCGGACGTGGTCATCCTGGTGGACTTCGGCGACTTCAACCTGCCGGTGATCGCCCCGCTCGTCAAGCGCTATCGAATCCCGATCGCCTACTACATCAGTCCGCAACTGTGGGCCTGGGGACGATGGCGGTTGCGGTACGTGCGTCGGTACGTGGATCGGATGATCGTGTTGTTTCCATTTGAAGAACAGTTCTACCGACAGGCTGGCGTGCCGGTCACCTGGGTCGGGCACCCGCTGATGGATCGAACAACCGCTGGCCTCACACGAGATCAAGCCTTCGAGCGGTTTGGCCTCAACCGATGGCGTCGCACCGTCGGGTTGTTGCCCGGTTCACGAACGAACGAAGTGGCCCGGCATGCGCCCACCATGCTGCGGGCGGCTAAGCGAATTGCCTGGCAGATGCCCGGCGTGCAATTCCTCCTCTTGAAAAGCCCGCACGTGCCGCGGACTCAACTCGAACGATTGCGAACACATGCGCGATGCGATGTGGTGATCGCTGAAGGAGCGCTCGATGACGCCTTACCGGCCCTGGACGCCGCCATCGTCGCGTCAGGGACCGCAACGTTGGAGACCGCGCTGCGCGCCGTGCCAATGGTCGTCGTCTACCAGACTTCGTGGCCCACGTATCTTGCGGCCCGCTGCGTGGTGCGCGTCCCCCACATCGCGATGGTCAACATCTTGGCCGGCCGCCGGCTCGTGCCAGAGTTTGTTCAACAGGGTGCGCGCCCGTCACGAATCGCCGCGACGGTGATTGGGCTGCTGCGCGACGATGAGCAAGCCAACGCCATGCGTCAGGGACTGCGCGAGGTCACTCAGCAGTTGGGTCTGCCTGGGGCGACCAACCGCGCCGCGGACGCGGTGCAACAACTACTTGCGCTTGGTGACCGCGAAAAATCGGCGGGCCGCAGACCCTAAGCAGGCCAGGCCGCAGAAGGCGAGGATCGTCGGGATAGGAAGATTGAGCACGGCGAGAACCAACAACCCGCCGCCAAGCGACAGCCGACGGGTAATGCGATCGTCTTCGTCAACCAGCGCGCAGGCTTGACACCAGAGCTGACCGCGTGCCAGCGTGGCGCAGGCTTGACACAATCCCCTGCCGCAGCGTCGACACGCCGCCGCAGCCTCCTGCACATCAGTCTCCGGATGATTCCAGCACCGCATCGCAAAATTACTGCCGCAAGATTCCTTGCTCCTCCAGCAGCTCGATCAGCGCGTCAATGCGCTGATTCGTGCTCCGTGTGACGTTCGCAATGCCTACTGCCAACACGAGGGGCAACAGAGCTCGATGCAGTCGCGGAAGATACCACCACGCTAAAGATTCCCAAACCAGCGATGACAGCCATCCCCACTACTCCCCCGACATCAAGCGGTGCACGACGGGCCTGCTTCAACAACTGTGCCTGACGTTCAACTCGCCTCGAAGTCGCAACGGCCTGAAACTGCTACGCCTGCTGCTCGCCTGAACGGTGCTCACTTGGCGTGGTCATCTCCCCTCCTGGTAGACGTCCTTGCGATGCGCAATCCGCACCACCAAGATCCCGTCAGACACCTTCGCATAGATCACGCGATAGTCACCTACGCGGAACTTGAACAATCCGCGAAACTCACCCGACAAAGGAATCCCCGCGTGCGGGTTCTGCGATAGCTCGCGCTCTAATTTAGCGACGATCCGGCTTGCGATTGGCTTGTCCAATCGGCGCAGATCCCCAGCCACCGAAGACTTATAGACCACCCTAGAGGCCAAGACGCTTCCTTAGCTCGCTGCCGGAGATGATCACGTCATCTTTATCTCGCAACCGGTCCAGCGCGACCTGATAATCCGCGTACTCGGCGAGATACGTCTCGACAGCTTTCCGCACCAAATACGTCTTTGGCCGCTCCGTCGATCTGGCCAGCCCCTCTAGCGCCTTGGCTAAGCCGTCAGGCAGACGAACCGACAGAGCAATCGACATGAATCCTCCTTTACACTACAAAGTCTATCATGTATTTCATTGTATTACAAGTAATGCATCCCCAGCATTAAGCGGTGGACGACGGGCCCGCTTCAAGAGCTGTGCCTGACGTTCACCGGCTACGCACGCCGAAGAAAACGACGGACATCGTCATGAGAGCCCAAAAGCGCCAGCGCTAGGACTGGTCCTTCTTCAACATAGATTCCCCGAAGTGCCAGGCCGGCCCGAAATTCGTAGACGCCGGGTCCCAGCTTCTTGAGCCCAAGCCCGAGCGGCACGATCCCACCTTGCAGATAGTGCTGCAGCAGACGGAGCGCCTTCTTTATCCGCTCTTGCTCGCTCGCCTCCAATCGATCGTAGGCCCGCTGGAACTGGGCTTTAACGACGAGTTCGCGAGCCATGCCGACCAGACACTGGACGATCGAGTGAGGCGATCAGCTCGTCCATGGTGGGAAAGCGCCGGTCCTGCGGCTCATGGGCTAAAGCCTTACGTTTGAATCGCTCCAGGGATTCCCGCGGGATCTTCTCCTCGAACTGGAGCGGTTTGAGGATAAAGCAGCCCGACGCGTATTGGACATCGAAATAAATGTCCTCATCGCCAAGGCCGGCGGCTTGGACGAGCTTCTTGGGTAGCGCAATTTGGTTACGGCCAGAACGTTTAACAATCATCGGTCACCTCCGCAGTTCAATCATACCATAAATTGTACTATACGAAAGTACAATAATTTTACTTATTGGATATCACGCGAACGCAGGTGAGAGACGAGAGCCTGTTGTGTCGAGAGGCTATAGCAACGGCAGGTAGGTTTTCAGTTCGTAGTCGGTCAGGGTGCGGCGGAACTGCTCGTACTCGATCTCTTTGTTTTGGAGGAAGGAGTGGAACACGTGGTCGCCCAGCGCCCGCTGCAGCAATTTACTCTCTTTCGCGAGCGCGATCGCTTCGCCTAAGCTGCCAGGCAACGTCGCGATCGCTCGACGCTGGCGCTCGGCCTGGCTCAGCTCCAGCACATTGCCTTCGGTTGCAGGCGGCAGCTCCAATTTTTTCTCGATGCCTTCCAGCCCGGCGGCCAGGATGACGCTGAACGCCAGGTATGGATTGCACGCCGGGTCCGGCGAGCGTAACTCGATCCGCGTCGACGCCTCTTTGCCTGGCTTGTACATCGGGATCCGGACCAGATCTGAGCGGTTGTGTTGGGCCCACGTCACGTAGACCGGGGCCTCGTAGCCAGGCACCAGCCGCTTATACGAGTTGACCCATTGGTTCAACACGATGGTCATCTCCGGCGCGTGCGCCAGGATCCCAGCTATGAACTGCTTCGCCGTCTTCGACAAATGTAGCCGATCTTTGGCATCGAAGAACGCGTTGCGCTCTCCCTGAAACAGCGACATATTCACGTGCATCCCAGAGCCGTTGCGATCAGCCAATGGCTTGGGCATGAAGCTCGCATAGACGCCGTGCTTGAAGGCGATCTCTTTGACGACCAGCCGGTAGGTCATCACATTCTCGGCCATGGTCAACGCGTCGGTGTATCGAAAATCGATCTCATGCTGGGATGGCGCGGCCTCATGGTGCGAGTACTCGATTCCGATCCCCATCTCTTCCAGCGACAAGATGATGTCTCGCCGAAGGTCTGACGCCGCGTCCAGCGGCGTCAGATCAAAGTAGCCGCCCGCATCAATCGGCACCGGGGCCTCTGAGCTTTTAAAGACGAAGAACTCTAACTCTGGCCCGACATAGAAGGTGTACCCCAACTTGCTGGCATGCGCCAAATTCCGCTTGAGAACATAGCGCGGGTCGCCCTCGAAGAGCTTGCCGCCCGGATAGGTCACATCGCAGAACATCCGGGCGACCGCGTTTTCTTTCGGCCGCCACGGCAAGAGGCAAAACGTATTCGGGTCTGGGATCGCCAGCATATCCGACTCGTCGATCCGGGCAAACCCTTCAATCGCCGAGCCGTCAAACCCCATACCCTCTTCGAGCGCTTTCTCCAATTCGTCGATCGTGATGGCGAAGCTCTTCAGGAATCCCAGGATATCGGTGAACCACAGCCGAATAAATCGCACGTCATGCTCTTTCGCCAGGCGGAGTACGTACTCTTTATCTTTCCTCATTGGACGCTTAGCTGCGGGCATGCGAGGCGCTCCTGGTCGGCAAGAGATGACAAAACGCTGTTGCCACCTCGCGCGATAATTGTTTGAGTCGGTCGACGTGCTGCGGAATTTGACGACGAATGGTCATCGGATCAATGACCCGATTGAGAGTAGCCAACTCTGCGCGATTGACCGGCACCCGCATCCAGGCGCGAATGATTGGTTCGGTCACTTCAAGATGAAACTGCACCGCGTAGGCTCGGGCACCGTAGCGAAACCCCTGCTCCGGGCACAACGGCGAACTGGCGAGACGGACCGCGCCTGTGGGCAACGTGTACGTGTCCCCATGCCACTGGAACACCGTCTCGGTCTGGCCGAAGGATGCCATCACCGGGTCGCCATCCGCGCCTGGCTCGCGCATCACCGGATGCCAGCCGATCTCTTTCTGCGGCGCAGCACTCACCTTGCCGCCGAGCGCAGCTGCCAACAGTTGCGCGCCTAAGCACACGCCCAACACCGGCCGGTCGGCTTTAACCGCTTGGCGCAGTAGCGCCAGCTCCTTAGCGATCCACGGATACTGCAGCCGCTGATACACGCTCATCGGTCCGCCCATTGACACGATTCCATCCACATCGTTCACGCCCGGCCAGATGGCTTTCCTGTCGTCCGCATGGAGCAGGAGGGGGCGGCATCCGGCCGCTGTGAACGCCTGTTCAAACGTTCCCAGCCGCTCGTGCGGTACGTGCTGAATCACCAACAGTTTCATTGACCGGCTCAAATCGATGTCCCCAAAGTGACTGTCACCTCGGTGCTTCGGTGTTGGTGGAAGTGCTGCCAGTCCCCTGGGACTCCTCAAATTGCTGAAGCGCCCACTGTGCGACGTTTCGCACCCATTCGTCTTGGTCGGATTCTGCCATCGAGTGAATCGAGTTTCTCGCGCTCTTGTCACCGATTCGAATCAGGGCTTCGATCGCGTTTCTCCGAATCTCCCCGGCGCCGTCTTGCAGCAATTTCACAAGCGACTCCACGGCCATCCGCCGGTCCGATTCTCCTGCCTGCGCTGCGAGATAGCCCAAGGCTTGGGCAGCACCCTCTCGCTCAAGCAATTCCGTGGAGGCACCCTGTTCAGTCCACAACTGAATCGTATCAGCCCCGCCCAACGGATGTCTTGCGCCACTCTTCTCCATCACCGTCCCGCGCCCGCACAGACGGACATACCCACGGTCCTTCACGATTTTGAACACCAGGGGATAGGCTGGATCGCTCTCGAAGGTATACTCGCCAAGTTTCAGGGTTCCCACCAGGATGTGTTCCGCTCCCTCATACCATTCCGGCGCGACAAACGTCCCCCCAGCGGTAGAGAGCCCTGTGTGCGCGACCTCTTCTGCAGAAGGCGCTCGTGGGGGCGAGAACGGGCTGGCCCCCTCACCCAGCGTCAGTCGCGTATTGCCGAGGAACATCTCTTGGCGGTGGGCGGGCGTGTCGGCGTACGCCTTCAGACTCCCGTCCGATTCCGATTTGACGATGACGCGCGTTTTCGTCGTGTCAGCGAATGAGTTCGGCGGGAGCAAGTCCGTGATAGCAAACTGGGTCGGGCTCTCCGACTCGCTGCGGGCAGACCTATATCCCACCGTGAGGACGACGGTCGCTGCTAGGCAGGCCAGAGTCAGCCGAGGGATCAAGGACGCTAATCTGAATGGGCCTGTGCTGAGACTGGTATCCTGTTGCATTCCGAAGGTCTCAGTGAGACGGGACATCCCTCGTCACAACTGAGAAACGCCGCCCGCAAGGGGCGGTGCGGCTGCTGGCGATGTCGACCCGACGCGAATCTGAACCGTATTGGACGCCACAAACGCGCGGTGCGCGGCGTTGGCAGACAAGGGGACGCGTGCCACCAGACTTACGGTATCCTCCCCGCCCGACTCTGCAGCTAGTTCGTCCATCCACTGATCGATGGCGACGCGGCGCCGAAATCCGCCAGTGCCTGCATTGAGCTCCATAGTGAATCCGTCGCTCTGGAACGTCCGCTCGACGGTCTTGCCGGTCTTGAGGCTGGTCGCCGCCACGATGATCGATAGATCCGAAAAGAGCGCCTCGGGGGACTTATTCTGCACCGTTAACGACAGCATCCTTGAGGGGGAATCCGACGTTGAGAGCGTTGCCTCGACCTGGTGCGTCGAGTCCGCCATCGCGTTGCCGCACGAGACAACAAGCAGTACCAGAACGGCAAACCCACGAGCCTGCCATGTCTTCATAGGCTGCCCTCCGCTTCTTGTCCACCAGCCGCGCTTGTTGACCTAGAGATAGAACGGGGCGACGTTGCCGTCGCCCCGCCCTGGTCGATCATGACGACACGCGATGACGCGTTTGGTTCGACTCGGCCTTCGGCCTCGCTCACCACGATCCTGCGCCTGCCGAAGCACGAGCAAAGCGAGTCGAAGGATTGACCTACGGCTGATGAATTCTATTAGGCGTCAAAATACAGATAGAATTCATACGGATGCGGGCGCAGGCGGACCTTGTCGATCTCCTGCCGCTTGTACTCCAACCAGACGTCGATGACATCCTGGGTGAAGACGTCGCCCTTGAGCAGGAACTCGTGGTCGCGCTCGAGCGCGTTGAGCGACTCCTCAAGCGAGCCCGGCACCTGCTTCGGCGCACGGTCAGACGACATCTCATAGATGTTCTCGTCGACCGGATCGCCAGGGTCGATCTTGTTCTGGATTCCATCCAACCCGGCCATTAACATCGCGGCAAACGCCACGTACGG
>JAHFGT010000056.1 GCA_023247275.1 Candidatus Omnitrophota bacterium | reverse complement strand
GTGGCGGAGCGTTTACCAGTACAAGCCGATCAACAACTCGACCATGGAGAGCGAGCCGCCTGGATTGCCGCTTCCTGCAGCGGCGATCATCCGAAGAATCGTTTGGCGCAGGTCGACCGCCAGCTGGCGCAACGTGCGCAGATCTGGAGGGGTAGCGCTCATCGGGTCGGGGCAATGGCCTCCTGTGGCGTGACGGCGTTCAGTTTTGCTCGGATCACGTCGAGATTTGGATTCAGCTCCAGCGCGCGTTGCCAGCTCCGCCGGGCCTGGTCCCCCTCTCGGCGTTTCTCATACGCGTCACCGAGATGATCAAACACCACCGGGTCGTTCTGGACCAATTGCGCCGCGCGCTCCAAATATTGGATCGCCTTCTCCAACCGGCCCATCTTGAAATAGACCCACCCCAGACTGTCGACATAGGCCCCGTTATCCGGATCGAGCTCCAGCGCACGCTCGACCAAACTCCGGGCTTCCTGAAGATTCACGCTAGCTTCAGCCTGCAGATAGGCAAGGTAATTCATCGCGTCCGGATCATTTGGATCCAATTCGAGCGTGCGCCGCAGATACAGCTTCGCGTCAGCTCGTCGGTCCAACTGATCCAGTTGGACGGCATAGTCGTAAGAGGCCTGGGCAGAGTTCGGGTTGATCGTCATGGCCCGCTCAAACGCGCGCAGCGCTTCATGCGGATGTTGGAGCTCTCGGTACACCAGACCCAACGTCATGTATAGCTCGGCCGGCTGATGCAGCTCATCAAGCTTGTCCATCAAGACGGTCACGGCCTGCTCGGGATGATGCTGGACTAATTGCACCCGCACCAAGCCCATGATGGCCTCAAGATCCTGCGGCGTGAGATTCAACACGGCCTGATAATGGACCGCGGCCTGGCCGTACCGCTTGGCGCTGAACGCCGCACGGGCTGCATGGTGGTACAGTTTCGGATTGAGCGCATCGAGCCGAATCGCCTCGTCATAGTGCGCGAGCGCTTTGTCGTACTGTTCATTCAGCTCGTACGTCAACCCAAGCGCGACCCGGATTTCGCTCGACCCTGGCGCCAACTCGTAGGCACGGGATAGCTCCTGGATCGACTCGTCGAATCGGCCGATTCGCCCATACAGCACCCCGAGGTTGAAGTGGATCTGGCTGGTCGGCCCGGATAACCGAACCAGCTGTTCATACAGGGTGATCGCTTTTGGAATCTCGCCCTGCAGAACATACAGATCGGCTAACGTGCTCAACACGAACGGGTCGTTCGATTCCACCGGCAGCAACCGCTCATACGCTGCGATCGCCTGCGGCAATTGGCCTTGGGAGGCATGCAGCATGGCGATCCAGCGCAGCGCCTCTGGATGGCTTGGCTGCAGCGCCAGCGCTTTGTTGAACTGCTGCATCGCCTGATCCATCCGGCCGAGCTTCACCGCGGTCGCACCCAAGCGCACATGCAACAGCGGTGAGCGGGGATCCCGTTCCAGCGCGGTGTGATATTCTGCCAGCGCTTCTTGCAAACGGGCAGATCGCTCGAACATGAGCCCGCGCAGATAGGCCGTGTACGCCTCGGTTTCTGAGCCGCGCCCAGCCCATGAACTGCCGGCACACCCAGAGAGCATAGACGCTGTGCACAGTGCGAGAATCCAACCGACCCAACGCCCCATGGGTGTTTAGTAGATGACTTTGTTGAGCGGGTACTCGATGATGTCCTGCGCGCCGGCCTCTTTCAGCCGAGGGATCAAAGCTTTGATCTGGCGTTCCTCGATAATGATTTCCACCGCCCACCAAGGATCTTGATCACCACTCGACCACAGCTTGGACACCGTGGGCCGCTTCATCGCTGGCAACGCACTGATGAGTTGTTGCAGCTGCCGCTCCGGCACATTCATTTTCACGCCAACCTTACCATCAGCCTCGACCGCCCCGATCAACAGCGTCTTGACGCTGTCGATCTTGCGCCGCTTCCACGGATCGGCCAAGGCGGTGCGATTCGCAATGAACTGCGTCGTGGATTCGCACACGGTCTCAAGAATACGCAAGCCATTGGCCGCCAGCGTCTGCCCGGTCTCGGTCAATTCGACGATCGCATCGACGAGTCCGGCCCGGACCTTGCCTTCGGTTGCTCCCCAGGAGAACTCCACGTCGGCCGTCACGCCATGGCGCGCCAAATAGTCGGTCGTGACATGGACCAGCTCGGTCGCGATCCGTTTGCCCTGCAGGTCCTTGAGCGACCGCACACCGGTCGTTGCCGGAACTGCCAGCACCCAGCGAACCGGATGGCGTGTCCGCTTCGCGTAGACCAGCTCGGCGACCCGCTCCACGTGGGACCGGTTCTCCAGCACCCAATCGTTGCCGGTAATGCCGCAGTCCAACACACCCTGCTCGACATACCGAGACATCTCCTGCGCGCGCAGCAGCATCGGCTCCAACTCTGGATCGTCCACCGCCGGCACATACGACCGTTCGCTGATGACCACCTTAAATCCAGCCCGCTCAAACAATCGGACGGTGGCGTCTTGCAGGCTGCCTTTGGGGAGGCCGATCTTGAGGCGCTGAGCAGAATCTGAAGACTCAGCCGCCGGGCGCGCGGCGGCCTGTGACGGACGGATGGAATCAGCGGAAGACACCCCCGGACGGACGGGTCGGGTCAGGCGTTTGGCTGTCATGGTATCGACGAGACGCGAGCTCCACGATAGGCGGGTCAGACAGCGACGAGAAACGTCTTACGATTGTACAGGAGGGGGTCACGGGTGTCAACTCGCCGGCGCTTGCCGGCGCGCACGCATTAGCGTACAATGCCGGCGCGATGTTGAAGCGGCTCTTCGTCTCCCGCGATCTCTTAGCGAAAACCTGCCTGGTGGTCGTCGTCCTCCTGGGGGTTCCACTGGCGGTGTCCTTTACCATGTTTTCGCCGGGCCGTGGCACAGGCCCTGGCGGAACCGCTGGCCGGATTTTTGACAAACGGATTAGTGGGGACGTGTTCTATCCCCTACTGCAGTCCGAGCAGGCTGCCATCAAAGAGGAATGGAAACAGCAGCTCGGGGGGCAGATTCCACCCTCGCTAGAACCGGTCTTGACCCAGCAGGCGGTCGCGCAAACCTGGAATACCCTCATGCTGCTCGAAGAGGCCAAACGTCGGCGAATCATGGTCAGCGACCAAGATGTGCTCGCGGCCATCGAAGCGATGCCGACGTTCCAGGTCAACGGCCGGTTTGATTCGAATCGATACCGCCAACTGCTGCGCTACGATTCCGGGTTTGAGCGGCGCCTGCGCCAGCGGCTGATGGTCACACACCTGATCGATATGGTGCGCCAGTCCATGGCCGTAACAGCCGATGAGGTACGTGGGATCTACGTCCGACAGCATGAGCAGCTGGTCGCGTCATTATTCGTGTTTGATCCTCAGACGTTCACCGCCCAGGCAACGGCCGGAATCACCGAGGAAGAGCTCAAGCGGTACTACGACACGCACCAAGACGAATTCCGGATCCCGGAGCAGATCAGCTTCGAGTATCTGGGCGCGAGCGCCGCTGAGCTGGCTGGACAGATCACGATCCCTGACGCTGACCTGGAAGCCTACTATCAGGCCCATCCTCAAGAGTTTCGCGGTGACACCGGCGCCAAGCCATTCAGTGAGGTGCAGGAGATGCTCCGGCAACGGGTGCAGACGGCTCGGGCCACACAGCGATTGACCACAGTCCAGTTGGATCTTCAGGAAGACTTGGAGGCTGGGTTTCGGTTTGAAGAGATCGCCCTGCACCGTGGGTTGACCTCGAAGAGCTTCGGACCGACGAGTGCGACTGATGTCTGGGCGGCTGGAGCGCCGGAACCGACGTTGATGCAAGCGGCTGCTGCCTTGCCAATGGGCCAACTGAGCAAGGTGGTGACGACGCCCAACGGGGTGTATGTCGCGCGGCTCACCCAGCGCACACCAACCACGATGGCGCCGCTCGATCAGCGGCGTGATCAGCTCAGGACACGGGTCGCTGAAGCGAAAGCCAACGCTGCGGCCAAGCAAGCCGCGGTTGACGCGCATGCCGCGCTCACCAAACAGCTCGCTGCCGGCTGGCGATTTGAGGAAGCGGTCCTGGTCGTGCCGAATCTGCCATCAGCCCAACAGGTCCGGTTTACCCGCACCGATGAGCTTGCCCCGCTGGGCCGTGTCACCTTCATCAATGACACAGCATTCGCAACCCCGCTGGGTCATCTGACCGATGTGTTGGATGCGCCGGAAACATGCGTGATCCTGCGGCCTGAGGAGCGGATCATCCCAGATCTCACACACCTGGCTGCGCAAGAATCAGCGCTGCGGCAAGATCTGGTGAATCAAAAATTGCAGGCGTGGTTCGAGGATCTGAAGACGCGGGCCAAACTGCACAGCTTCGTCAACGTGCCAAACGAGCCATCTCCTACTTCGCCTTGAGGGCTAACAGATCTTTCAGTTCTCGCATAAACTGCTCGACGTCTTTAAACTCGCGATAGACCGACGCGAACCGGACATACGCGACCGGATCCAGTTCATGCAACCGGCGCATCACTCGTTCGCCAATCTCCCGAGACGGGGCCTCGCGCTCAAACTCTTGGGTCAGCTCTCGTTCCAGCTCGTCGACCAAGCGCTCCAACGCTTCCATACTCACCGGCCGCTTCTCGCAGGCCTTGACCAACCCTGACAGCAGCTTCTGCCGATCGAACGGTTCGCGTCGCCCGTCCTTCTTGATGATCATCAGCGGCTGCGCTTCGATGTGCTCATAGGTGGTGAACCGTTTGCCGCACCCCAGGCATTCGCGCCGTCGACGGATAGAGGTGTCATCCGAACTCGCGCGCGAGTCGACGACTTTATCTTCCTGATGGCCACAGAAGGGACACTTCATTTACGAGACAGGGGACTTGGACCAGGCATCTTTTTATTTCTAGAGCTCATCCCCCTACCTGGTTTGGTCGCGAAATCGCAGCCGGTGAGCCGAACCGACGCTCCACGAGGCGCCGCGTACCGACACAGGTCCGCCAGCCGAGCGGAGCTAGGGTGCAGGCCACAGGATGCGATGGCAGATGGCAGCAGAAAGCAGGTAGTGGGCTGAGCTCTAGTCTCTGGTCTCATGTCTCTGGTCTCAGGTCTCTGGTCTGAAATTCGCGGAGTTCGGGGTACAACGGAAAACGATTGATTAGGGCAGCGACCTGGTCGCGCACCTCGGCCAGCGCGGTGGAATCGGCGCGACCGGTCAATGCGCGGTCGATGAGCGCGGCGATCTGCTCCATCTGGGGCTCGCGCAGGCCACGGGTCGTGACCGCGGGTGTGCCTAGCCGAATGCCGCTGGCCTTGCCGGGTGGCAGCGGATCAAACGGGATCGCGTTCTTATTGACCGTGATCTTGGCATGATCCAGCGTCTCTTGCGCCTCTTTGCCGGTCAACCCCTTCGGCGTGAGATCCACCAACATCAGGTGGTTGTCCGTCCCGCCGGACACGAGACGATAGCCGCGCGCCGCGACGGCGGTGGCGAGCGCTTTTGCGTTGGCCGCCACCTGCCGCTGATACTGCTTGAATCCATCGCTCAGCGCTTCTTTGAAGCAGACCGCTTTGGCGGCGATCACATGCATCAGCGGCCCGCCCTGATTGCCGGGAAATAGCGCGGAGTCGATCGCCTTGGCGTACGCGCTGCGGCATAACACAAACCCACCGCGCGGGCCGCGGAGTGTTTTGTGCGTGGTCGACGTCACAAAGTCCGCGTACGGTACCGGGTTGGGATAGACGCCGGCTGCGGTTAATCCGGCAAAATGGGCCATGTCGACCAACAGGATTGCGCCGACTGAATCGGCGATCTGGCGGAACCGCGCAAAGTCCAGCACGCGTGGGTAGGCCGAGTAGCCGGCGAGAATCAGTTTCGGCTGGTGCGCTTTGGCGAGCGCGGCGATCTCATCGTAGTCGATCTGTTCGGTTTGGCGATTGACACCGTACGGAATGATCGTAAAAAACCGTCCAGAAAAATTTTTCGGATGGCCATGGGACAGATGCCCGCCATGGGCCAGACTCATGGCGAGGATCTTGTCACCGGGCTGGAGCATAGCGTACAGCACGACGATGTTCGCCTGCGTGCCGGAGTGCGGCTGCACGTTCGCGTGCTCCGCGCCGAAGAGCGCTTTCACGCGCTCAATCGCCAACCGCTCGACCACGTCGACAAACTCGCAGCCACCGTACCACCGGGCGCCCGGATAGCCCTCGGCGTACTTGTTGGTCAGCACCGAGCCTTGCGCCTCCAGCACCGCCAGGCTGGTGAAGTTTTCTGACGCGATCAGCTCCAGGTGCTCATGCTGGCGTTGCGCCTCGCGTTGAATCGCGTCGAAAATGTCTGGATCGGTGTCTCGCAACACCTGAGACCCCCTCATCGGTGACTGATCGCCTGTTTGAGAATCGCCCGCTCGATCGCGGCGATCTGCCGGACTCGCCGCTCATGACGCGTGCCTGCCTCAAACGGGGTGGCGAGCCACACCTTCACAATCCGTTTCGCCTGCGCGGCCGACAGTTTCTCCGCGGCCAAGACCAGGACATTCGCATCATTGTGCTGGCGGCTACGCTCTGCGTCAAACACATCACCGCAGACCGCCGCACGGATCCCTGGCACCTTATTCGCCACGATCGCGATCCCGATCCCGGACTTGCATAACAACACGCCGCGATCAAACGCGCCTTGGGCCACCGACGCAGCGACTTTATAGCCGATCTGCGGATAGTCGCACGGTGTGGTCGTGTGCGTCCCTAAGTCTGCGACCTCCAGCCTATCGGCTTGTAACACCGGAATCAGTGTGGCCTTCAGCTCAACCCCGCCATGATCAGCCCCGATGGCCACGCGATGCACGGCTGGAGCACGAGCGGGTTTCATGCTTTCAGTTGGAGCGAGCGGGCGATGCGTTCAACGGCGTCGCGGATTTCACCAAAACAGACTTCGTACACCTCCAGTGGCTTGCCGATCGGATCCGGGATGTTCGGCGGGCCGGTCAACTCGCCAGCCGCCAACCCGTACGGTTTCAACAGATGGACCTTTCCTTTGGCGTCGGGAAATCGGCGCAACAACTCTTCGCCTTGAAACTGCTCCATCACAAAGATCAGATCCGCGTCGCGGACCATCTCAGCCGTCACCATCCTGGCCCGGTGAGACGAGCAATCAATCCCGACCTCCTGCAAAACGCGTTGCGTCTCCTGCGTCGATACCATCCCTTCGATCGCAAACACACCGGCCGACTCCACCTGGGTGCCGCTCACACCAGCCTGTTCCAGCATCTGGCGCATCAATCCCTGCGCCATGACACTCCGGCAGCTATTGCCGGTGCACACGAAGAGAATCTTCTTCGAGGTCATTGCGACGGCCTGATCCTTCGATTCATCCCATCACATTCAGCACGGTGGCTCGAGGGATCGCGCCCTCGCGGCGAATTTCAAGACGACCGTCGACGATTTCGACGACGGTGGATTCTCGGCCGAGTTTGGTTGGTCCACTGTCCAGTAAGCAATCAACGTCGCCGTCCAGCGCGGCGACGACTTCTTTGGCATCGGTCGGCGGCGCAGATCCGGATCGATTCGCGCTCGGGGCGACAACCGGGACTGTGCACGCGCGCAAGAACGCTCGAGCCACCGGATGGTCTGGCAAACGAAACCCCACCACGCCCCGTTTGGTCGGCATCACGATCGTCAATGGTCCAGGCCAGAACGCCTTGATGAGCTGCTGGGCGAGCGGAGGAATCTCTCCAACGAGTTCGCGTAGCTGCTCGACCGAATGCACATGCCACGAATACGGTTTCTCCGGGGGACGACCCTTCACCTGGTTGAGCCGCTCGATCGCCTGTGGATTCGTCGCATCCGCGCCCAGGCCATACACCGTCTCGGTGGGAAATCCGACCAGTCCGCCACTGCGTAACATCTGTGCGGCTTCGGCCAGCATGGCCGAATCCGGCGCGTTGCCAGCAATGCGAAGAATACGTGGACAGCGGTCGCTCATGGGCTCAGCCCTGTCGCCATTGAGCTACTGAGCACTCTTCAGCTTCTCTTGCAGCCCTTGGTCCGCTTTCGCGGTCTTCTCGGACAGACGATGCTTGTGGTCGACCAACGCCTGCTGCAGGCGCGGATCAGCTAAGGCCAGGCATTGCACCGCCAGAATCGCGGCGTTGGTCGCGTTGCCAATCGCCACCGTGGCGACCGGCACGCCGGCCGGCATCTGGACCGTCGAGAGCAAACTGTCCAACCCTTTCAGGCTGGCGCTTTCAATCGGCACGCCGATGACCAGCAGGGTGGTGTGCGCTGCGATCACACCGGCCAGATGCGCAGCGCCACCAGCCGCGGCGATAATCGTCTTGAGCCCCTGGCCTGCTGCTTCGCTCGCAAACGCCCGGACCGCCTCAGGACTGCGGTGCGCTGACAGCACCCGGGCTTCGTACGGCACGCCGAACTGCTCCAGCGTCTTCGCGGCCGATTCCATCGTCGGCCAATCAGTGTCTGACCCCATCACGATGGCGACGAGCGCCTTATTTCCCATCAAAAAATTCCCCTTGGTGTATGGTGTGTGGTGTGGCTTGTACACCTCACACCGATTATGTGGCGACTGGCTTCTTGACCGCCCGGAATCCGATATCTTTTCGGTACTGCATGCCATCAAAACTGATCGTCGCGGTCGCCTCGTAGACCCGCTTCAGCGATTGGTCCACCGTGTCCCCGAGTCCGACAACGTTCAACACCCGACCGCCCCAACTGACATACCGGTTGCGATCCCGCTTCGTGCCAGCGTGGAAAACCAACACGCCAGGCAACTGGTGAGCCGCGTCCAATCCTCGGATCTCTTTGCCGATCTGAAAATCGCCTGGGTAACCGCCAGACGCGAGCACGACACTAACACAACTGCCTGAGTCCCACTCGAGCCGTACGGTCGACAGCCGGCCTTCCACCGTCTCATCCAACACCGGCAGCACATCACTCTTGAGCAACGGCAGAATGGCTTGCGCCTCTGGATCGCCGAATCGCACGTTATATTCCAAGACCTTCGGTCCTTCGCTGGTCAACATCAACCCGGCGTACAGGACACCCTTGAAGCTGAGATCCTCGCTGGCCATCGCACGAATGGTCGGCATGATGATCTGGTCCATCACCTGCTTGAGCAGCATCGCATCGACGATCGGCGCCGGCGCATACGCGCCCATTCCACCGGTGTTGGGTCCCTTATCTGCGTCATGCAGCCGCTTGTGATCCTGCGATGGCAACAGCGGCACCGCGGTGACACCGTCGGTGATCACCAGAATCGAGACCTCCTCGCCCACCAGCCGTTCTTCGACGACAATACGCTCCCCGGCCTGCTTGAAGATCCGGTCTTCCATCAACAGATCGATCGCACCCAACGCCTCGCTCAGGGTCTGAGCCACGATCGTCCCTTTGCCGCCGCACAGCCCATCGGCTTTGATCACGATCGGCACACCCAGTTGCCGGACATACGCCCGGGCCGCCTGCGGGTCATCGAAGATCGCGAACTGGCCGGTCGGGATTCGATATTTCTTCATGAGATTCTTCGCGAACGCCTTGCTGGACTCCAATTTCGCCGCGGCTTTGCTCGGACCGAAAATGCGCAGCCCGCGTTTCTCGAACAAGTCGACAATGCCCTTGGCCAACGCGCTCTCCGGGCCGACGACGGTCAGGTCAATGTCCTTGCTCTCGGCAAACTCGGCCAACGCCTCGACGTCTTCCGCGCCGATGTCGATCAACTCAGCCAGCTCGCCGATTCCGCCATTCCCTGGCGCGCAATACAGTTTGGCGACCTCTGGTGACTGGCTGAGTTTCCAAACCAGCGCGTGTTCCCGACCTCCAGATCCAACTACGAGCACTCGCATGAGATCCTCATCATTCGATCGCGCCAATTTCCCACGCCGGCACGCCGGCCTGCTGCAGAATCCGCATGGCCTGTGTCACATCTCTGCGCCGGCACACGAGCGCCATCCCGATGCCCATGTTGAAAGTCGCGGTCATTTCTTTCATTGTAAGGGCTCCGGCCTGCTGAATCTCGCCGAAGAGATTCGGCACCGACCACCGACCAGGCCACCACTGCGCGCGCAAGGATGGCGCCGCCTGCACCAGGCTCGGGATCCGACGAGCGATCCCGCCGCCGGTCACGTGCGCCATCGCATGAATTGGGAGGCGTCGCAAGACGTTGAGCACCGGCTTGACATAGATCCGCGTCGGCTCCAAGAGCTGGCGACGAAGCCGGTGAAGCTGGGCGCGCGACAACACCTTGCGCACGAGCGAAAACCCATTCGCATGGACGCCAGAGGAGGCCAACCCGATGATCGCGTCACCCTTGGCGACCTGCCGACCATCAATCAGCCGGCTGCGCTCGACCGCGCCGACGCAAAAGCCCGCCACATCATATTCACCACGCTGGTACACCCCTGGCATCTCTGCGGTCTCGCCGCCCAACAGGGCGCAGCCGCTTTCCCGGCAGCCGGCCACCACCCCGGCCACGACCGCGGTCATCACACTCGGCTGGATCTTCCCGACCGCCACGTAATCCAAAAAAAATAGCGGGTGGGCGCCATAGGTGAGCACGTCGTTGACATTCATCGCTACCAGATCAATCCCGATCGCTCGATGCTCGTGCGCGCGCTGGGCCAGTTTCAACTTGGTGCCAACGCCATCGGTGGACGACACGAGTATCGGGTCGCGCAGCTTGGCCGCCCGCAGATCGAACAGTCCGGCAAATTGCCCGCGGTCCGGCAACACACCAGGCCGATGTGTCGTTCGGATCAGCGGCCGCATCGTTGCCAGCCAGCCATCGGCCGCAACGATATCCACGCCGGTCGCACGATACGTCATGACATTGCGCTGACGATCCATTCTCTGAATCACCAAGCGCCAAATCCCACGCACCGAAGAAGCACCAAATTCCAAATCCCCAGCACCAAACAATCTGTTTGGAATTTGGCGCTTGGGGCTTCCGTTCTCATCCGCATCCGACGGTCTTCTCGCTTCCCTGCCCGGCGTGTTTCT
>JAHFGT010000011.1 GCA_023247275.1 Candidatus Omnitrophota bacterium | reverse complement strand
CCCCCCACCCCCCACCCCCCGCCGGATGATTGACGAGGCGTTTGTTGAGGCGCTCGAATACGGCATGCCGCCGGCCGGCGGGCTGGGAATCGGTGTGGACCGGCTCGCGATGGTGCTGCTCGATCAGCCCTCGATCAAAGACGTGATTTTATTCCCGCTGTTGAAGCCGGAAGAACAGCGACAAGTGACAAGTGACAAGTCACCGGGTGTCTGATTGATGCGATACGAATTCTGGTTGGCGTTGCGGTACCTGTTCGCCAAGCGGCGGGAGCGGTTCATCTCGATTATCGCGGCGCTGTCGATCGGCGGCGTGACGATTGGTGTCGGAGCGCTCATTACGATCATGGCGCTGATGAGCGGGTTCGACGCCGATATCAAGGAGAAGTTGGTCGGGGCGAACGCGCATCTGGTGGTGGATGCACCAGACGGGATCCGGGATGTGGCCCAAGTGTTGCGAACGGTCAGCGCGCTGGATCATGTGATCGGCGCCAGCCCGTTTATCTCCAGCCAGGCGATTGTGCGCCGGCCTGGGCAGGTGTTCAGCGTCCAGGTCAGGGGGCTTGATGCGCAGCGCGAGATCCGGGTCAACCGGCTCGGCGAGTACATAATCCAGGGCCGGCTGCCGTCAGCTGATGACGAGATCGTGATTGGCTCGGTCTTGGCCGAATCGCTTGGCACGCGCCGGGGTGATCGACTCGATCTGATCAGCCCATCGGATGGCAAACTGTATCAGTTTACCGTCGGTGGAATTTTCCGCTCTGGGATGTATGAGTATGACGCTGGCCTCATTGGCATGCTGCTGGCGGCGGCGCAACAGTTTTATCACCTCGAGGGCATCGTCAGCGGGATCGGCGTGAAGCTGGACGATCTGGAAAAGGTGGACCAGGTTCGGCGCGCGGCGCAGCAGCAGCTCGGCTACGCCTATACGGTCCGCACGTGGACCGAGCTGTATCCGGCGCTGTTCGGCGCGCTGCGGGTGGAAAAGACGGCGATGTTTTTCGTGCTAGTCCTGATCATCGTCGTCGCAGCGCTCAACATCATGTCGATGCTGATCATGATCGTGATGGAGAAGACGAAGGACATCGGAATCTT
This sequence comes from Candidatus Omnitrophota bacterium, assembly GCA_023247275.1. Classification (GTDB taxonomy): domain Bacteria; phylum Omnitrophota; class Gorgyraeia; order Aquiviventales; family Aquiviventaceae; genus JAHFGT01. Next base: position 43,510 of record JAHFGT010000011.1, on the reverse strand, counting down.
ACGGGCGCTGGGCGCGACCCGAGCCTCGGTGGCCCGGGTATTTCTGTTCCAGGGAGCGACGATTGGTCTGGTCGGGATCGGGCTCGGATTCGGGTTAGGGTTTGCGCTCACCCTGAACCTGAACCGGATCGCCAAATGGCTGGAGCAGACATTTGGGATTTCGCTGTTTCCGCAGTCGGTGTACTATCTGGATCATATCCCGACCAAGATCAGTTCAGGCGATCTGGTCGGAATTATGACCGCGGCCTTTCTCTTAGCGGTGCTGGCCAGCGCGTATGCGGCGGTGCGAGCGGCTCGGCTGGTGCCGGCGCAAGCGCTGAGGTACGAATAATGACCGGACAAAATTTCTTGTGAACGGTGAACGGTTTACGGTGAGAGCCGATTTGGTACCGTACACCGTACACGAGCGTCGTCTTTCGAGTGGTCATGGTTGAGGCGAAAAACTTGCGCAAGGAATATGTCATGGGCCGGGTGCGCCTGGAGGTGCTCAAAGGCGTGTCGCTGCAACTGGCACCGCACTCGTTCCTCGCCGTGATGGGCCCGTCCGGGGCGGGCAAATCCACGCTGCTGCATTTGTTGGCCGGGCTGGATGTCCCGACCAGCGGAGAAGTGTTGTGGGAAGGTCGCCCGGTGTCCCGGTTGCCGGATTCCAAACGGGCCGAATTCCGCAACCAGCATATCGGGGTCGTGTTCCAGTTTTATCATCTGCTGCCAGAGCTATCCGCGTTAGAGAATGTGCTGTTGCCCAGCCTGGTGGGCCGTAGCCGCCAGCCGCGTCGTCAATTGCAGGAGCGCGCTCGCGGGTGCCTGCACGATGTTGGGTTGAGCGCGCGGGTGTCCCACCGGCCGCGCGAGCTGTCCGGTGGTGAGCAGCAGCGCGTGGCCATCGCCCGGGCGCTCATGAACCAGCCAGAACTGTTGCTGTGCGACGAGCCGACCGGCAACCTGGATTCAAAAACCGGTGCCGAAGTGATTGAGGTGCTCGCGAAGTTGCACCAGCAGGGCCGGGTCGGCTTGCTCTTGGTAACCCACCATGCCCGGTTGGCCGAGCTCGCCGAGACGGTGATCGCGATGGAGGATGGGCGAGTCGTGAACAATGCTACGCAGACAGAGATCAGCGGGCAGAAGTCAGAGATCAGATAAAGCAGGTCTGGTCCTGACCGCTGTCTTCTGACCTCTGACTTCTGAATGATGCTTGTGACTCACGAAGGAGGATCGCTGTGAAGGTTTATCTGAATGGAACATTCATGGATCGGTCAAAGGCGGTGGTGTCGGTGTTCGATCATGGGGTGCTGTACGGCGATGGCGTGTTCGAAGGAATCCGTTCCTACGGTGGGTTGGTGTTCAAGCTCGAAGAGCATATCGACCGGCTGTTCGAATCGGCGCACACGATCATGCTCAAGATCCCGCTGACCAAGCGGGAGTTGATCGAGGTGGTCAAGCAGAGCCTGCGGATCAATAGCTTGCGGGACGCGTACATTCGGCTGGTGGTGACGCGCGGCGAAGGTGACCTCGGGCTGGACCCGCGCAAATGCGTGCGGCCGACGGTGTTTGTGATCGCGGACCGGATCGAGCTGTATCCGAAGAAGCTGTATGAGCAGGGGCTGCAGCTCATCACCGTGGCCACGCAGCGCAACGTGCCAGAAGCGCTCAATCCACAGATCAAATCGCTCAATTATCTCAATAACATCCTGGCCAAGATCGAGGCGATCACCGCCGGGTATGAAGAAGCGATCATGTTGTCCCCCTCTGGCTATGTGACCGAGTGCACCGGCGAGAATATCTTTATTGTCAAAGGCCGGCACCTCTTGACCCCGCCGCCGTATATCGGGGTCTTGCGGGGGATCACGCGGCAGACGGTCATGGACATCGGACAGCGCCACCGGTTGGCGGTCAGCGAACAGTTGTTGACCCGGCATGATCTGTTCAACGCCGATGAGATGTTCCTGACCGGCACCGCGGCAGAGATCGTGCCGGTGGTCAAGGTCGATGGGCGGACGAACGGTGGCGGGGTGCCAGGCCGGGTGACCGAGAAGCTGCGGGCCGCGTTCCGCCAAACTACCCGCACGAAGGGAATCCGTCTTTAGGTCGTTGCCTTGTTCGAATCGGACGCGTGAGAGTTGATGAAACGGTCAAAGCTGTCACAAGAAAGCCGGGAGCACGTGGCGCAGCTCTCAACACGGCTAGACCAGGCAGGTGTGCGGTACCATTCACGATTGAAACGATGCGCAGGTCGACGGGCAGCAGCCGCTAGCGTCGAAAAATGAAACCTGGTAGACTTGAAACGGAGTGGTGTGCCTGAACCACGCGGAGTGTTCCCATGGTCTGCGAAGTGTGCAAACAATCTCAAGCGACGGTGCATCTGACCGAGATCGTCAACGAGCAGATGACCGAGCTGCATCTGTGCGAATCGTGCGCCAACCAAAAGGGCGCGCAGGTGGAGAGCCATTTCGGCCTCTCCGACCTGCTGTCCGGGCTGGCCGAGTTCAGCAAAACGCAGGAGCCGGAAGAGGTCACCAGCAAGGCCTGCCCAACCTGTGGGATGACGTACGATGATTTCCGCAAGGTCGGCCGGTTGGGCTGCGCGCAATGCTATCAGACGTTTAAGCGGAGTTTGGGGAGCCTCTTGAAGCGGATCCACGGGTCTCCGATTCATCTCGGGAAGTCCCCGGTGCGACTGACCAAGCCGAGCAAGACCAAGGGCGAGATCACCGAGCTGCGACGCAAATTAGAGCGCGCGATCGAGCGGGAAGAGTTTGAAGAAGCCGCCAAGTTGCGCGACCAGATCCGTCGGTACGAAGAGCAAGCCCGGCGGCCGGAGCGGTAAGATGGCGAAAACCTTGGACGAACTGCTCAAACAGCCAAGCGAATGGATGCGGGGCAGCGGTCCGGTGTCAGAGATCGTCGTCTCCAGCCGGATCCGATTCGCGCGCAATCTGGACAAGTATCCATTTGCCACACGAGCGACCAAAGCCACGCAGGCCGACGTCCTGAAAGTGGTCCAGGACGCCCTCGAGCACTGCCCGACGTTGAACGACCCGCTGTTTCTTGAAATGGGCGAGCTGGACGAAGTCGATCGCCAGTTCCTCGTCGAGCGGCATCTGGTCAGCCGGGAGCATATCGTGCGGGCAGACCATAAGGCGGTCGCCGTGGGCCGTGGCGAGGTCACCAGCATCATGGTGAATGAAGAGGATCATCTGCGGATCCAGGTGATGCAATCCGGCCTGAACCTACCGGACGCGTGGTCGATCATCGATTCGCTCGACGACGAGCTGTCCGAGGTGGTCCCGTACGCCTATTCGACCGATTGGGGATTTCTCACGTGCTGTCCCACGAATACCGGGACCGGCATGCGGGCGTCGGTCATGGCGCACTTGCCGTCGCTGGTGATCACCAAGCAAATCAACAAGGTGCTCCATACGATCACGAAGCTGGGACTGACCGCGCGCGGACTGTATGGCGAAGGGACCGAAGCGTCCGGCAATTTTTTCCAGATCTCCAATCAGGTGTCGTTGGGGCGGTCTGAAGCAGAGTTGATCGAGAATATCGAGCGGATCCTCAAGGAGGTCATCCATCAGGAGCAGGCCAGCCGTGAAACGCTGATGGCCAACAATCGGCCGCAGCTCGAGGATCGAGTCTGGCGCGCGTACGGATTACTGAAGCACTCAAAAATCATGAGCTCGACTGAGGCGCTGGATCTGTTGTCCGCGATCCGGCTCGGCGTGGATCTGGGGCTGATGAACGGGCTGACGCGCTCGACGGTGAATGAACTGTTTTTGTTTTCGCAGCCGGCGCACTTGCAAAAGCTGGAGGGCAAGCCGCTCACCGCGAAAGAGCGGGACACCAAACGGGCCGAGCTGATTCGTAGTCGGCTGAGCATGCGGAATTAACGACGCGAACCAGGAGTGAGGCATGTTTAATAAATTTACCGAACGGGCTCGCAAGGTCATCTTGCTGGCCAAAGAAGAAGCCAAGCGATTTAACCACGACTATATCGGCACCGAACACATTCTCCTGGGGCTGATCCGCGAAGGCGAAGGCGTGGCCGCCGCGGTGCTGCAAAAGCTGGGGTTGTCACCTGAGAAGATCCGGCTCGAGGTCGAAAAGTTGGTGCAGAGTGGGCCGAGCACGATGGTGTCCGGGGACATTCCGTTTACCCCGAAAGCGAAGAAGGTCATCGAGCTGGCCATGGAAGAGGCCCGCAGCCTGGGCCACAACTATATCGGCACCGAGCATCTCCTGCTCGGCCTGATCCGCGAGGGCGAGGGGGTGGCGTCGCAGGTGTTGATGAACCTAGGCCTGGACCTGAACCGGGTGCGCAACGAAGTGATCACGCTGCTGGGATCGTCCAGCCCAGCTCCGACGAGCAGTGCTGGCGGCCGGACCAAGACGCCGGCGCTGGACGCGTTCGGCCGGGATCTGACCCAGTTGGCTCGCGACGGCAAGCTGGATCCGGTCATCGGGCGCAAAGAGGAAATCGAGCGGGTTATCCAGATCCTCGCGCGGCGTACCAAGAACAATCCGGTGTTGCTGGGTGAAGCCGGGGTGGGAAAGACCGCCATCGTCGAAGGGTTAGCCCAGAAGGTCATCAAAAACGATATACCGGAGATCTTGCGCGACAAGCGGGTGATCATCCTGGACCTGGCGCTCATGGTGGCTGGCACCAAGTACCGCGGCCAGTTCGAAGAGCGGATCAAGGCGGTGATGGACGAAATTCGCCGCACCGAAAATGTCATGCTGTTTATCGATGAGATCCACACGCTAGTCGGCGCTGGCTCGGCCGAAGGGGCGATCGATGCGTCGAACATTTTGAAACCGGCGTTGTCGCGCGGCGAGATCCAGTGCATCGGGGCGACGACACTCGACGAGTACCGCAAGTACATCGAAAAGGATGCGGCCTTGGAGCGGCGGTTCCAGACGGTCATGGTCGAGCCGCCTTCGGTCAATGAGACGATCGAGATCCTCAAGGGGTTGCGCGATAAATATGAAGCGCATCACCGGGTCAAGTACGTGGACGAGGCGCTGGAGGTGGCGGCCAAGCTGTCGGATCGATACATCGCCGGGCGGTTCTTGCCGGACAAGGCGATCGACCTGATCGATGAATCCGGTTCGCGCGCCCGCCTGTCGGTGCTGACGATGCCGCCGGAGATTAAGGACCTTGAGGACAAGATCGAGCATATTCGCAAAGAGAAAGAGTCGGCCATCAAGGGCCAGGATTTTGAGCTGGCCGCGTCGCTGCGGGATCAAGAGCGCGAGGCGCGCGAGCAGCTCGACCGGGTGAAGGCCGAATGGAAGAAGGCCAAGGGCGAGGCGATGCCGGTCGTCACGGCCGAAGACATTGCCATTATCGTCTCGAAATGGACCGGGGTTCCACTGATCCGACTGGAGGAGAAAGAGACCGAGCGCCTGCTCAAGATGGAAGAGGCGGTGCACAAACGGATCATCGGGCAGGAAGAGGCGATCCGGGCCATCGCCCGCGCCGTGCGCCGGTCACGCGCCGGGATCAAGGATCCCCGCCGACCCATTGGCTCGTTTGTCTTCTTGGGTCCGACCGGGGTGGGGAAGACGCTGCTGGCTCGCGCGCTCGCCGAGTTTCTGTTCGGCGATGAAGATGCGCTCATTCAGCTCGACATGTCAGAGTACATGGAGAAGTTCAACGTGTCGCGGCTGGTTGGAGCCCCGCCAGGCTATGTGGGCTATGAAGAGGGCGGTCAGCTCACCGAACGAATTCGCCGGCGGCCATACTCGGTGGTGCTCTTGGACGAGATCGAGAAGGCGCATCCGGACGTGTTTAATATTTTGCTGCAGGTGCTGGAAGACGGCCGGCTCACCGACAGCTTCGGCCGCAAAGTGGACTTCCGTAACACGGTGCTGATTATGACTTCGAACCTCGGGGCGGAGCAGCTCAAGAAGCAAGGCAGCCTGGGGTTCTCGCCGGCAACCACCGAGGTGACCTTCGACAAGATGAAGCAGCAATTGATGGATGAGGTGAAGCGAACCTTCAAGCCGGAGTTCGTTAACCGGATCGATGAGGTGATCGTGTTTCATCCGCTCACCCATGAGAACCTGGTCCAGATCGTCGATTTGGAGATCGCCCAGGTGCAGGAGCGGTTGCGGGAGCAGGGGATCACCATTGACGTGGACGCCTCAGCTAAAGAGCTGCTCGTCGAGCGTGGGTTTGACCCGGTGTATGGCGCTCGACCGCTCAAGCGCGTGATCCAGCGGTTCCTGGAGGATCCGTTGGCCGAGGCGGTGATCGCCAAACGAGTGAAGCCTGGGATCAGTATTCGCGCGTACCGTAAAGGGGATTCGCTGGAGTTTGAAGACCAAGTTCCGGCGGAGCGCCCATCCACTGTGGCGTAGAACCATTCGGTCGTCTGTGGCCACACACCACACCAGAGCCTCTGGGTCTGCCCTGTGCGCTGGAATGCGCGATGGCAGAATCATGAGTGTGAGGGGGTGGTGTTTCAGTTCTCGCCTTGCCAATGATCTCTCGCCTGAATAGCTCGCTCTTTGAAACGACGGCGACGGCCGGTGCGTGGGCCGTCGAGATCTTTTCCTACGCTGGCAGCCTGTCCCTCTTATTTATCCAGACGCTGGGCGGGTGGTTTACCCGGCGGGTTCGGTGGGCCGCGGTGGTCCATGAGTTGTGGCGGATCGGGGTGCAATCCTGGTTCATCGCGTCGCTGTCGTCGCTGTTTATCGGGATGGTGCTGGCGTTTCAGAGCGCGTATCAGATGCAGCAGTTTTCCGCTGAGATCTACATCGCCAGCTTGGTGGCGCTTTCTGTCGTGCGCGAGATCGGGCCAGTCATGACCGCGCTGATCGTCGCTGGCCGAGTCGGCTCGGCGATTGCGGCCGAGCTGGGCACGATGAAAGTCACCGAGCAGATCGATGTCCTCATGACGCTGGCCGCTGATCCGGTCCAGTACCTCGTGGTGCCCCGCCTGATCGCGATGGTGCTCGTGGTCCCGCTGTTGACCGTGTGGGCCGATTCGATTGGGGTGTTCGGCGGGTTTCTCATCGGGACGCTCAAGCTGGGTATTCTGCCGTCGGTCTATTGGCATATGACCTTTGATCCGCTGGTCTACAAGGACCTCTGGACCGGGTTGCTGAAATCGCTCATTTTCGCCTGCATCATCTGTACCGTGAGTTGCTATGAAGGGTTTCAAACCCGGGGCGGGGCTGAAGGCGTCGGCCGATCCACAACGCTGGCCGTCGTCAATTCGTTTCTCCTGATCATCACCGCAGACTGCGTGTGTACGGCGTTGTTCTACTTTATCGGACGATGATCCCACCACCTGCTGGGTTTCGCCGTCAGAGAGCATTTCAACGCCAGTCGGCGAAACGGCCGCTGGCCTGCCGCGTATGCATCAGGGCCAGCGGCCGGCCGTCGGCCAGCCCGCAGGTGGTGGGATGATCGAACTCAAGAGCGTCAGCAAATCATTCGACGACCATGTGATCCTCGACCACATTGATCTGACGATTCGGGACGCTGAGACGATGGTCGTCATCGGTCGATCCGGGACCGGAAAGTCGGTGTTGCTCAAGCACATCATCGGCCTGATGAGGCCTGATGCGGGCTCGGTGCTGGTCGGCGGCGTGGATCTCGGAAAGGTCAGTGGCCCAGAGATGGACCGACTTCGCTTAAGATTCGGTATGCTGTTCCAGGGCGCGGCGTTGTTCGATTCGATGACCGCGTTCGAGAACGTGGCATTTGCGTTACGAGAGCACACGACCCTGGAGTCTTCGGCGATTGGGCAGCGGGTGCACGAATGCCTGCAGTTGGTCGGGCTGGAAGGGGTTGATCAGCTGTACCCGTCAGAGTTGTCGGGTGGTATGCGTAAGCGCGTCGGATTGGCGCGGGCGTTGGCGATGAACCCGGAGATTATCCTGTACGATGAGCCGACGACTGGGATCGATCCGATCATGGGGGATATCATCAATCACCTCATCATCGGCTTGCGGGATCAACTCAAAGTCACGTCGGTCGTCGTGACACATGATATGCGCAGCGCCTACAAGGTAGCGGATCGGATTGCGATGCTCTACAATGGAAAGATTGTAGATATCGGAAACCCTGACGAGATCCGCCACTCCAAGAGCCCCATCGTCCAGCAGTTCATCAACGGAGAGGCGGTCGGTCCGATTCAGGAAGGGCTGCCTGACCAGCGCATCCTGTCGCGCTGGTCCTCACGCCGCCCTGTCCCTGGTGCTCGCTCGCCAGCTGGCGGGGCGGGCAGGCGTGCTGAACACGGAGGAAGCTAAGGGGAATGGCCAGACGTTGGTCGCTGGAGATCAAGGTTGGCGCGTTCGTGGTCTTGGGGTTGGTGTTGCTCATTGTCTTCATCGCCGCCATCGGAGACTGGTCCATGGTGTTTCAGCCTGGCTATCGGCTGCTGGTCGTGTTTGATTCAGCGAATGGGATCATTGCCGGCTCCCCGGTGCAATATGCCGGCTGCAAAGTCGGAAAGGTGGAACAGGTCAACATCATCGAACCTGCCGGGCCGCTCTCGATTCCGAAAATTCGAGTCATAATGTGGCTGCCCGAATCGATTCAGGTCTATTCGGATGACGAGGCCTCGATCAGCGTCAGCACGTTTGCGCTGGGTGAAAAATTCCTGTCCATTACTCCTGGGCCGCGGCAGGGCCGGTTGCTGGGGCCGAATGAGGAAATGGCAGGCCAGCCGCCGGTCTCCATTGAAGTCACGATCCAACGATCCAACGAAGTCCTCACGGAATTCAAGCAAACGCTGGAAGGGCTCAATAGCTTAGTCGGCGATCCGGAGGCGCGCATCTATCTGAAAGAAGCGTTGCTCGAGGCTCGGGATGCGACGCGGAACTGGAAAGCGTTTGGTGAGCGATTGAATCTGGCGATGTCGCACGCCGAGTCAGGAGAAGGCAACCTGGGGAAGTTCCTGTACGACGACGAGTTGTACCAGCAGGCGATCGAGTTCATGCAAGACCTGCGCGCGCATCCGTGGAAGCTGCTGGCCCAGCCGCGGAAACAGAAATCAGCAAAGTAACACGCAGACATCAGGAAGAGCAAAGGACCAACGGAAATCAAATCCCAAATCAAGGCATTGCTATTGTCCTTCCCGATGTCTGAAGTCTGACATCCGAGTACATGCCGAAGATTAAATCCCTGTTTGTCTGCCAACAATGCGGCCACCAGTCCGTCCGCTGGGAGGGCCGGTGCGCGGCGTGCGGGCAATACAACAGCATGGTTGAAGAGGTGGCCGACGCGGTGGAGGAGTCGAGCGCCCGTCCGACAGCGTTGGTGCGGCCGGTCACATTGGATGACGTTCCGCTTGATGATACGGTCCGGATCCAAACCGGGCTGGGCGAATTCGACCGGGTGCTGGGTGGAGGGATCGTCCCAGGGTCGGTGACATTGGTGGGTGGTGAGCCAGGGATCGGCAAATCGACGCTGCTGCTGAGTGTCATGGGCGCGTTGGCCAGCCCGCCAGCCGAATCAGAGCGCGAGGGAATCACAGCCGGCCGCAGCGTGCTGTATGTCAGCGGAGAAGAGTCGCTGCGGCAAACCAAACTACGCGCCACGCGGCTTGGGCTCAGTTCAGCCAAGGTGCATCTGCTGGCGCATACGCAGCTCGAGGGAATCGCAGAGGTGATCCGCCAGCTCAGGCCAGACGCCATTGTGATCGACTCGATCCAGGTGATTGAAACGTCAGCGCTCACCTCAGCGCCGGGGTCGATTGGGCAGGTGCGGGCCTGCGCGCATGAACTGGTTCGGCTGGTCAAGCAGAGTCGAGGGGCGTTGTTCCTCGTTGGGCATGTGACCAAAGAAGGCGCCTTAGCTGGTCCGAAGGTGCTGGAGCATCTGGTCGATACCGTCCTGCATTTTGAAGGCGAACCCACCAGCGGGTTTCGCCTGTTGCGCTCGACGAAAAATCGGTTTGGCGCGACGTATGAACTAGGCGTGTTCCATATGACCGCTGAAGGCCTAGTCGAGGTGTCCAATCCGTCCGAGCTGTTTCTCAGCGATCGGCATGATCCAGTGCCCGGCTGCATGGTCACTGTCAGCCTGGAAGGCAGCCGGCCGTTACTGGTTGAAATTCAGGCGTTGACCAGCCCGTGCGCATTCGGTTTGCCGCGCCGCCGCGCCGCTGGAGTGGATTTTAACCGGCTGTCGATGCTGCTTGCGGTGTTGGAGCGACGCGCCGGGCTACATCTGGCAGGTCAGCAGGATGCGTTTGTCTCGTCGCTGGGTGGGGTCCGGGTGGTTGAACCGACCGCCGATCTCGCCATTGCGCTGGCCATTGCGTCGAGCCTGCGAGAGCGCCCGGCCGGCCGTCGCGATGTGGCCATCGGCGAGGTCGGGCTCACGGGTGAAGTTCGGCCGGCGACCAATATACCCCAACGCCTGAACGAGGCAAGGCGGGTCGGATTTCAGCGATGTTTTGCCGCGGTGCGCGACCGTTCAGCCGTCGAGATCGACGGGCTTGAGGTCGTTCCGGTGCGGTCGGTGCGGGAAGCGGTCGGGTTGGCGCTGGGCGGATAAGATGGATCTGCGGTATGTGAGAATTGGGTTCATCATCATCAGTGCGCTCTTAGGATCGCAGATCATCGGCCAGGGCAGCGCGTGGTCGACCTGGTGGCGCCTGGCGATCGGCGGAGTTGCCGGGGTAGTGCTGGTGCTGGTCGAGGCGGCGATCCATCGCATCGGTCGGGTGTCGGTGCGGGGGTTCTCCGCGGCGGTGTTCGGCCTGTTGTTTGGCTTGATCATGGCGAAGATGGTGACCGATGTGACTGCGCTGATTCCGATGGATGCTGGGATGGCCGCGATCGTGCGGGTCTCGCTGACATGGGCGTTCTGTTATTTGGGAATGACGATGGCGCTGCGCGGTCGGGACGAATTCAGCGTGATCATCCCCTACGTGCAATTGGCTCGGCACGACCGGGCCGAAGAGACGCTCATTGTGGACACCAGCTCGATTATCGACGGACGGATCGTCGATCTCTGTAAAGCGAAATTTATCGAAGGCCGGTTGATGATCCCTCGGTTCATTCTCAAGGAGCTGCAGGCGGTGGCCGACAGCCATGATTCGATGAAGCGCAGCCGCGGTCGCCGAGGGCTTGATGTGCTGGCCCAGCTACGAGAGACCCCGGGAATCGATGTCAAAATCCTCGAGGATGATGTGCCAGGGATCTCTGAGCCGGATGGCAAACTGGTGAAGCTGGCCCAGGTGCTCGGAACCCGAATCGTCACGAATGATTACAATTTGAATAAAGTGGCCGAGCTGCAGAATGTGCGGGTGCTCAACGTCAACGAGCTGGCCCAGGCATTGCGGTCGGTGGTGTTGCCGGGAGAAGTCCTCGAGGTGAAACCGCTCAAAGAAGGCAAGGAGCATCACCAGGCGGTCGCCTATCTCGAGGATGGCACGATGGTCGTCGTTGAGAATGGCCGCAGCTTGATCGGACAGGCGGTGCACGGCACGGTGACTAGTGTCTTGCAAACCTCAGCCGGCCGGATGATCTTCCTGCGTCCAGACGGCGCCTCGTCGTCCAAACGCTAGATGAGCCGGGCGGATACTGCCGCCATCGTGCCGGCCGCTGGGAAGGGGAAGCGGTTCGGCGGCCGTGTGCGCAAGCCGTACGTCTTGCTCGATGGCTGGCCAGTACTCGTCCAGACGCTGCGCGCGCTAGACGCGTGCTCGTCGATTCGCTGGATCGTCCCGGTGGTCGAGCCGGGGGCAGCGTCTCGCGTGCAGCGGCTGTTGGCGCGTGCCGGGATTCGCAAGGCGTTGCCCCTGTGCGTTGGGGGCGCCTCGCGCACAGAATCGGTGGCGCGCGGATTTGCCCAGGTGCCAAAAGCCGCGCGCTGGGTGCTGGTGCATGATGGCGCTCGGCCGTGTGTGACATCGACCCTGATTGAACAGGCCATCCAGGCTGCGCGACGATTCGGCGCCGTCGCGTGTGGGTTACCCTCGGCGGTCACGGTCAAGGCGGCGGATGACCGGCACACCGTCCGACTGACATTGGATCGAGAACGGCTCTGGCTCATGCAGACGCCGCAAGTGTTCCGCCGCGACTGGTTCGCGCAGGCCCTGAGCCAGGCCGATCATCGCCTGAGCGAATTTCCGGATGACGCAGCACTGTTCGAATCCGCCGGGTACTCGGTCCGCTTAATTCCAGGAGATCCATTGAATCTGAAAGTGACCACGAAAGACGATCTGTTGCTTGCAGAGGCAATCTTACAGCGCAGGAGCAGAGGACAGAAGTCAGACGACAGAAGTCAGAAAAAGCTTTTAGCATCGTTGGTCTGACCTCTGATTTCTGAACGACGCATGAGAGTTGGAATCGGCTACGACATCCACCGATTTGATGGCGCCAAGCGGACACTGAAGCTTGGCGGCGTGACGATTCCGTCTGCGCGTGGACTGGCCGGCCATTCGGATGCGGACGTCCTGCTCCACGCCGTGGCTGATGCGTTGTTCGGAGCGGTTGGGGCGCCGGATATCGGCGAACAGTTCCCGTCAGAAGATCCGCGGTATCGCCGCGCGGACAGTCAGATGTTTGTCCGCGCGGCGTGCCAGGCGGTGCGTCGGAGCGGTTGGGCTGTGGCGAATTTGGATGCGACCGTCATCGCTGATTCGCCCCGGCTCACCGGCCATAAGCCCAGGATGCGGGCGGCCATCAGTCGGCTGCTTGGCGTGACGCCTGATCAGGTGTCTGTCAAGGCCAAGACGACCGAAGGGTTGGGGCATGCCGGCGCCGGGATTGCGGCGCACGCCGTCGTGTTGTTGGAGAAATCGCCGCCGCGGCGTCGGATGTCGCGCAGGCGCACACGATAGGGATGTAGGTGGCAACGTATTTGCTGTTTCAGTTTGCCCTGGTCATCGCCAGCTTAGTGGCCTTGAAGGCGATCCTGTTGATTCTCTACAGCCTGGTGGTGCTGATCAGGTTCCAGCCTGAGGTGCGCGCCTGCTTTGAACGGGATCCAGCGGCCCGCAGCACGGCAGAGGTGATCCTCACGTATTCCGGACTGCAGGCGACGGTCTTGTACCGGCTCGCGCATGCGTTGCACCGGTGGCAGGTGCCGATTGTGCCGCGGTGGATCATGATGGGCGTGCGGATCCTCACCGGAATCGAAATCCATCCTGGGGCGACCATCGGGCCTGGACTGTTCATCGACCATGGCACTGGCGTGGTGATCGGCGAGACCGCGGTGCTAGGTCGGGATGTGACGCTGTTCCAAGGGGTCACCTTGGGCGGGACCGGCAAGCAACGGGGCAAGCGGCATCCGACGATCGGGGACGAAGTCGTCATCGGCGCGGGCGCGAAGGTGCTCGGGAACATCACGGTCGGCAGCCATTCCATGATTGGCGCCAACGCGGTGGTCGTCCGCGATGTGCCAGAGCACTCGACGGTCGTTGGCGTGCCCGGGCGCGTGACGCGAACCAAGGACCGGCACTTCCATGGAATCAATCTGGACCACACCCATCTGCCCGATCCGCTGGCTGAGCGCATTGAAAAGCTGCAACATGAGATCGATTCGCTCGAGCAGCATTTGAAAGAACACCGCACGAACCCGCCTCAGCGCGATTCATAACCACCGCCTGTCTGATGAGACTCTATAACACCTTGACCCGGTCGATGGAAGAGCTGCGGCCGCTGGCGCCGCCGACGGTGACCATGTATGTGTGCGGTCCGACCGTCTATGACCATCCGCACATCGGGCATGCGCGCAGCGCCTATGTGTTCGACGTGCTGCGCCGGTACCTGGAGTTCAAGAAGTTCCAGGTCCGGTTTGTGCGCAATGTGACCGATGTGGATGACAAGATCATTGAGAAGGCCCGGCAGGTAGGCGGGACGGATCTCAAGGCCGCGTGCGTTGAGATCGCTGAGCGGTATCTTGCCAGCTATCACGGTGTGCTCGAACGTTTAGGGATCGGTCGGCCCACGGAGGAGCCACGTGCGACCACGCACGTGGTGCCTGAGATGACAGACTTCATCGCGAAGCTACTCCTGCAGGGCGCGGCCTATGAAGCGAAGGGGGATGTCTATTTCGCCGTGCGCAAATTCGAGGGTTACGGCAAGCTCTCGAACAGGACGCTCGACGAACTGCAAGCGGGCACGAGGATTGAGCCTGGGGACGGGAAGCACGATCCACTAGATTTCGCGCTGTGGAAGGCCGCCAAACCTGGCGAGCCTTCGTGGAATAGCCCGTGGGGTGCTGGCCGGCCCGGGTGGCACATTGAATGTTCGGCGATGAGTACCAAGTACCTTGGCGACACCTTCGATATCCATGGCGGCGGGGTGGACCTGGTGTTCCCGCACCATGAAAACGAGGTCGCGCAATCGCACGCCGCTGGCAAACCATTCGCGCGCTACTGGATGCACAATGGTCTACTGACCGTCAAGAGCGAGAAGATGTCCAAGTCACTGGGGAATTTCATTACCGTCGACGATGCGCTCAAAGCCTGTGGTGAGAACCCTGATATCCTCAAGATGTTTTTCCTGAGCGGGCACTATCGGAGTCCGCTGAACTACAGGCCGGCAAGCGTGACAGCGGCTCAACAACGCTATGAAGGGTATCGTCATCTGATCGATGTGGCAGAGAACCCACAATTGAAAGGGGAGATCGAAGAATTCATGGCTCCAATAGCGAAGCTGGAGAAATTGAAGCAAGCATTTTTCAGCGCCCTTGACGATGATGTCAATACCCCTCAGGCACTCTCGGCGCTCGATGGGATGCGCGCATTGGGTTGGGAGCTACAGGACGAAAAAGGAACATGTCTCTCTGTGGCCAAGTCGTTAGTTGAGCATGGGAAACTTCTTGGTCTGTTTGAAAAGTTAGAAAAGACCGATCGTTCCAAACAGATTGACGAATGGTTTGAGCACTATGTCGCCGCGAGAGCTAGGAAAGATTTCAAAACGTCAGATGCCCTTCGAAAGCAATTACATGAAGAAGGTTTTGTCGTGCAGGATATCGGAGAACAATCCCGCTTAATTCCAAAGCGATGAATGAGTCCAATGCGCTCGTGGTTCGACAAGAGTGTTTTCCTAGGTCGCTCACCACTCGTGCTGAGCAGGATGGACCATGAGACCCCATCCGGGTAATCCTATCGAAGCACTCGTTGCGACGTGATGGTGCGCCGACGTGGTTGTTTGATCACGTTGGAGGGGCCTGAGGGGTCGGGCAAGTCCACGCACAGCCGGTGGTTGGCCAGTCGATTGCGGCGGGCCGGTTATCGAGTGACGCTCGTGAATGATCCTGGCTCCACCCGGCTCGGACAGTCGCTGCGCCGGCTGCTGCTGCACACACAGGTGAGCCTGTCGCCGTTGGCTGAGGCCTTGTTGTTCATCGGCGGCCGGGTCGAATTAGTTCAGCAACGGATCGTGCCCGTCTTGACGCAGGGGCATGTGGTGATCTGTGATCGGTTCCACGATGCCACG
The DNA here is from genome assembly GCA_023247275.1 of Candidatus Omnitrophota bacterium. Classification (GTDB taxonomy): domain Bacteria; phylum Omnitrophota; class Gorgyraeia; order Aquiviventales; family Aquiviventaceae; genus JAHFGT01. The sequence goes on along the minus strand of JAHFGT010000011.1, from coordinate 28,090 downwards.
GTGGTGTACCAGGGGTTTGGCGGTGGCGTGGATGTGCGGTGGTTGGACCGGCTGGGTCGGCAGGCGATTGGTGGGGTGATGCCATCGCTGACCGTGCTGCTTGATGTCCCGACGAAAATTGGGTTTGGCCGGCTGCGTCGCGCGCACGACCGGATGGAACAAAAGGCCGCCACATTTCATCGTCGTGTCCGTCGAGGCTATCTGACGCTGGCCCGGCAACAGCCTCGTCGCTTTGTCATCGTCGACGCATCACAACCCATGGGGCACGTCCGTCGAAACATGGAATCCGCTGTTCTCTCAGCGATCAAGCGATCGAACTCTCAAGGGTGCTCAGCGACATAGATGTGGGAGCACATTCTTGGTCAAGAACAGGCGAGGCAAGCGCTGCGTCATGATCTAGCCGCCGGGCAGGTGGCGCAGGCGTATTTGCTGGCCGGCCCCGACGGTGTGGGCAAACGCCGACTGGCGATGGCGCTGACGAAGGCGCTGGTGTGCGTAGGGGAATCGGATCGTCCGTGCGATACGTGTCGGGCGTGTCAGCAAGCCACCCGGGGCAGCCACCCGGATGTTCGGGTGGTCGAATCTGACGGCAGCTCGCTGTTCATCAAAATCGAAACCGTTCGGGAAGTGTTAGCGCGCGTCGCCCTGCGGCCGTTTTCCGCGCCAACCCAGGTCGTGATCATCGATCCGGCCGAGCGGCTTACTGAAGAGGCGGCGAACAGCCTGCTCAAATCGCTGGAAGAGCCGGCCGCGACCACGCGGTTCGTCCTCATCACGTCGCGTGTCTCCGATTGTCTGCCGACCCTTGTGTCCCGGTGTCGCCTGATCCGCTGCCAGCGATTGCGGCCAGCAACGATCGCGGCGATCATGCAGCCAGCGGCCGCGCACGCCTCACCAGAGGTAGTAGAGCGCATCGCGCGATTGGCCCGGGGCAGTGCCGCGCGCGCGCTGGAGTTGGCGGCTCATTGGTCGGACGATGAGTCGATGGTCAATGAGCTGGCGGCTCGGCCAGAATGGCTGTGGGTGGATCAGCCGCTGCCAGAGAATCGAGACCAGCTGGCGGGTCGATTAGATGGATTGATGAGTTGGCTGCGCGATGTGGCGGTAACCGCGGTCGGCGGCACCCAGGCCGTTGCGCATATGGGCTACCAGACAGCCCTGGAAGCGCAGGCGCAACGGATCAATCTCGAGCAATGCGTGCAGGCGGTGTTTGCTATGGCCGCCCTGCGCGAATCGTTAGACCGATTTGCCAATCCACGCCTAGTGGCAGCGGCTGCGCGCGAGCGCTGGCTGGCGGTGTATGACCAGTAACACTTGGTGGACGGGTCGTTTCTTCTTGGACCTGTACACCTGTACACCCGTTCACGTGTACACGAATCAGTAATGCCAAAGGTTTTTTATATCACCACGCCACTCTATTATGTGAACGCGGCCCCACATATCGGCCACTCGTACACCACTGTGGCCGCTGACACGCTGGCACGCTATCACCGGCTCAAGGGCGAGGCGGTCTTCTTGTTGACCGGGACCGACGAGCACGGACAAAAGATCGAACAGGCAGCGGCTGCGGCCGGCCGATCCCCTCACATATTCGTCGACACAGTCGTCGAGCAATTCATCACGCTGTGGCGGATGCTCGGAATCTCGTACAATGATTTTCTCCGCACCACCCAGCCGCGCCACACCCAGGCGGTGCAAGCGATCCTAACCCGGCTGCGCGATGAGGGGAAGTTGGTCCGCGCAGCGTATCAGGGATGGTACTGCACTCCGGACGAGACGTTCTGGACCGAAGCCGAGCTGGCGCCAGCGATTGGCTCAGCCGCCCCGGTGTGTCCAACCTGCCAGCGTTTGTTAGAGCCGGTCAAGGAGGTGGGCTGGCACCTGCCGATGCGAACAGCACAGTCCTGGCTGGTGCAGTTCGTGACATCGCATCCAGGGGTTGTGCAGCCGACTAGCCGATATAACGAACTGCTCGGGATGCTGGAGCAGCCGCTGCCCGAATCGTTGTGTATCACCCGTCCACGCAGCCGTGTGAGCTGGGGGATCCCGGTCCCGTTTGATCCTGAGCATGTGACGTATGTGTGGTTCGACGCGCTGCTCAACTACATTACCGCCCCAGGCTATATCGACAACCCAACCCGGTTCCAGCAGTTGTGGCCGGCCGATGTCCACCTCATCGGCAAAGATATCTTGCGTCACCATGCCGTCTACTGGCCGATCCTCCTGCATGCGTTGGGCCTGCCTGACACGCTCATGCCGCAGCGGATCATGGCGCACGGGTGGTGGAAGGTGGGCGAGCAGAAGATGTCCAAGTCGCTGGGGAATATTGTCGATCCAACGGTGGTGATCCAGCATGTGCTGGCCGGCCAACCGTACGCAGCCGACATCTACCGCTATTTTTTGTTGCGAGAAGTCCCGTTCGGCCAGGATGGCCATTTTTCCGAAGAGGCGTTGAAGACCCGGCTGTCAGCTGATCTGGGCAACGATCTAGGCAACTTGGTGAATCGCACAATCTCGATGATTGAGCGGTACTGCGCGGGTCAGATTCCCGTGCTGGAGTCAATCGGGTGTGCGGTGGAAGACGAGCCGCTGCGTCAAGCGGCCATGGCGCTGCCGAATCTGGTGGACGAGGCGATGGACCGACTAGAGTTTTCTGCTGCACTTGAGGCGATCATGCGGTTGGTCACCAGTGCGAACCGATATATCGAAGTCGCAGCCCCCTGGAAGTTGTCCAAAGATCCGCAGATGGCGGGTCGGCTGCGCATGGTGCTCCGTGGGTTGGCTGAAGTCGTGCGCATCATCGCGATCACGCTCGATCCGTTCATGCCATCGGTGGCCGAGGCAATCTGGCAGCAGCTCGGCTCTGGCACCACGTCGAGGCGATTGGCTGATTCTCAGCAATGGGGAATGCTCCCAACTGGTCAGTCCACCGGACCGCATCCGGTGTTATTTCCTCGAGGGAAGGACGCGACACCCGCATGATCCACTCATGATTCAGCGGTTGCTCCGAGGGAGTCTGGTCTATTGGATATTGGCCCTGATCGTTGTCGCTCTGTGGACACGGATGGGTGGTGTGCGTCGGCCATCGGCTGAGGCATTTGCGCAAGTTCGGACCGCGTTTCAGACCCACGAGCCGTTTGTGCCAGACCAGCAACAACTTGAGCGTGGGGCCCAGCAAGCGCCGCTGGTCGCCGGCGCCTTATGGCTATGGTTTCTCTTCATCATCAGTCTGGGCATCTCAGGACTGGCGGTGACGCTCCATGCGGTCTGGACCGGCCGGATCCGCTTGCTCTGGCAGCCGGCGATGGGCAGGTTTCCGCCATGGAAGCTGGGCGAGGTGGTGCGAATCATTGCCTTGTTGGTGTTGATGGTCCTCTTGTTCCCGTATGCTCGATTGGCGATTCTCACGATTCAACTCAGCTCAGACGCCAATCCGTCTCTCTGGATCGTTGCACCGGCCGCGGTGATCGACGTGTTCGCGATCGCGACGGTGATCTCGTTTGCTCGGGGCAAGGGCCGGTCAGTCAGCGAGCTGTTCGGCTTGTCGGGTGACACGGCGTGGCAATCGATTCGGATAGGTTTGTACAGTTACGTCGCCATCATTCCCTGGGTGTTGGCGCTGATCGTGCTCAGCGTGATGGTGGTGCGTACGTTGCACCTGCCGGTGCAGATGGAGCCGATCCAAGAGCTGCTGTTCAAGCCAGGTGAGCCGTGGATTCTCGCCATGACGTTTGTGCTCGCCTGCATCATCGGGCCGCTGGCCGAGGAGCTGTTCTTCCGCGGCGTGTTGTATCCGGCGACGCGGCAACGAATGTCCAGCGGCGTCGCGATGCTCGTCAATGGCGCGGTGTTTTCGCTGGCCCATACGAACCTGATCGGGTTTCTGCCGATTCTGCTGCTCGGCTGCCTGTTGGCGAACGTGTATGAGCGGACCAGCTCGCTCGCCGGTTCGATGGCGGTGCATATCGCGCATAACACACTGCTGATGAGCGCGGCCCTGTTGCTCCACCAGCTCATCATCGCCGGGCAGTAGCCCAGCGCCACCATGCCGACCGTGACAGCGCTGACAGAAGTCGGCCTGATCGCGCGTTTGCGCCGGCGTCTCCGGGACGATCCCTCGGTGATCGTTGGGATTGGAGACGACGCGGCGGTGGTCCGCCTAGCAGACCGACATCACGTCCTGCTCATCGCCAGCGATCTGCTGGTCGAGGGGGTCCATTTTGATCGGACGCGCGTGCCGGCCTGGCGGATCGGATGGAAGGCGCTCGCCTGCAATGTCAGCGATATCGCCGCAATGGCCGGGCAGCCGCGCTGGGCGGTGGTGTCGCTCGGGATTCCGCCGACGACCCCAGTCCGGTTTGTGGACGAGCTGTACACCGGCCTGCAGCGCTGCGCGAGCCGGTATCGCCTCTCGGTCGTCGGTGGAGATACCGTCCGTGCGCCGCAGGTCGTCATCAATGTCGCCATCATCGGCACGGCGCGCCGTGATCAGGTGGTCCAGCGCCACGGTGCGCGCGTGGGCGATGTGCTGTTTGTCACCGGGCGATTGGGTGGCTCGTATCCGAGCGGTCGTCATGCCAGACTCCTGCCACGTGTGACAGAAGCCCAGGCGCTGGTTCGCCGCTGTCCTGTCCATGCCATGATGGATCTGTCTGATGGCTTGGCCTCGGACGCCTGGCAGATGAGCCGGGCCAGCCGTGTGGTGTTGGAGCTGGAGGAATCACAGGTGCCGGTTCATCGAGCTGCGCAAACGTGTCGCCGGCCGGGTTGTCCATGCCGACGCTGGCCGGGTCGGTCAGCCGGGTATCACGCCGTCATGGATGGGGAAGATTTTGAGCTGTTATTTGCGGTGGATCGCCGAGCGGCCACACAGGTCCCTCGACGGATCGGCTCCTGTCCGGTCACACCGATCGGTCGGGTGATCCGCTGCGGGATCGGCGTGCAATGGCGCAGGGCTGACGGCCGGGTGAGGCTGTTGCGGCCAACAGGGTTTCGACACTTTCATGGGAAGCGAGTCGAACCATGATGGACCCGATGGTGACCAGTTCGGTCGAGCAGACGCACGCGATTGGAGAACAGCTCGGCACGTTGCTGCGACCCGGCGATGTGGTCGCACTGCATGGCGAGTTGGGCAGCGGCAAGACCACGCTGATTCAAGGCATCGCGCGCGGACTGGGCCGCAATCCGGAGACGATCAAAAGCCCGACCTTTGTGCTGATGCGCGAATATCCCGGTGAGGTGCCGTTGGTCCACATCGACGGATATCGGCTTGAGGGCGCGCCGACGATTGCGGCGTTGGATCTTGAGCTGGGATGTTCGCCGTACAAGATCACGGTGATTGAATGGGCTGAGCGATTTGCCGGCCTGTTGCCAGAGGCGTACCTGCGAATCGAGGTGGCCCATGTCAGCACGCATCGACGACGGTTGGCGATCTCTGGCGTTGGCGCGCGCGGCCAGGAACTCGCCACTGAATTACAGACGGCAGCAGTATCCCGACGGAAAACGTCGGTGTGAGGCGTGGGGTGTGAGGTCGTCCGACGCCGCACACCGCAGACCCCACATCGAATGTAGGTGTTGATGAAGATTCTGGCGATTGAGACATCGACCCGACAGCTTGGGGTGGCGCTGATCGACGGCCAGCAGGTGCGATCTTCCTATGAAATCCTGGCCGACTATCCGCATGCGGTCGAGCTGCCTGGAGCCGTCACCCGGGTGCTGCAAGCGGCCCGCGTGTCGCTCAAGACCCTTGATGGGATCGCCGTCGACATCGGCCCAGGCTCATTTACCGGGCTGCGGATTGGGTTGGCATTTGTCAAGGCGCTGGCATTCTCGACCGGAAAACCGGTCGTCGGAATCTGTTCGTTGGATGCGCGAGTCGCCGGGCTGGCATTCGCCCCAGGGCTGGTGTGTCCAATCGTCGATGCACGCCAACGGAACATCTACGCAGGGCTGTACCGGCTAGTCGACGGCGAGCCGCGCCGTCAGGGCGAGCTATTTCTTGGCCCGATCGGCGAGTTTCTGGATCGCATCAAAGAGCCGGCCATCGTGCTGGGCGATGGGTGCGCTGTGTACGCGGAGCCACTGCGCCAGAATCTGCGCCAGTCGAGGATCGTCCCACAGGAATTCTGGCTCCCACGCGCCGCCGGTGTCGGGCGGCTAGCCCTGGGCCGGCTGCAGCGCGGCGAATCGGATGATGCGGCGACGTTAGTCCCGTTGTACCTGTATCCGCTCGATTGCGCGGTGCGTGGCCCAGACCGCCCGACGAGTTTTCTCCCCAAGACGGCTCCTGCAGCACAACAGTGACTGTCGTCTCCATCCTGCCCGTGCTATAATTATCGATTGTCATGCCTGCGAAGCTCAAAGGGGCTCAAATCCTCGTAGAATGCCTTCAGCGGGAGGGTGTCGACACGGCGTTCGGCATCCCCGGTGGGGTGAATCTGCCCACATTCGATGCGCTGTACCAGTCCAAGATCAAGGTGATCCTGACGGTGCATGAACAGGGCGCGGCCCATATGGCAGATGGGTATGCGCGCGCCACCGGCCGGGTCGGGGTGTGCCTCGCGACCTCTGGCCCTGGCGCCACCAACCTGGTGACCGGAATCGCGACCGCCTATATGGATTCGATTCCAGTCGTGGCGATCACCGGTCAGGTGCGGACTTCGGTCATCGGCAACGATGCGTTCCAAGAGGTCGATACGGTGGGGATTACTCGTCCTATTACCAAGCATAGCTACTTGGTCAAAGATCCGCGGGACATGGCTCGGGTCGTCCGCGAGGCGTTCCATATTGCTTCGACCGGTCGGCCAGGGCCGGTGTTGATTGATGTGCCGGTGGACGCGACAGTGAGCGAGGCGGAGTTTCTCTATCCAGAGCAGATCCACATTCGCGGGTACCGACTTCAGACCGCGCCTGAACTGGACATGGCCCAGGTCATGCAAGCGGCCGAGGCGATCGCCCGCAGTCGCAAGCCGGTTCTCTATGTCGGGGCTGGCGTGATTCATGCCGGGGCCGCGGCCGAGCTGGCCGAGCTGGCCCATCGCGCGCATATCCCGGTCACGACGAGCCTGCTGGGTCTGGGCAGCTTTCCGGAGACCGATCCGTTGAGCCTGGGCATGCTGGGGATGCACGGATTTGAGTACACCAACTATGCCGTCGCGCAGTGCGACCTGTTGATCGGCATCGGCGCGCGGTTCGACGATCGGGTGACCGGCAAGCCGGATGAGTTCGCTCGCCACGCGAAAAAGATCCATATCGACGTGGATCCATCGTCGATCAATAAAACGGTCTTGGTCGATTATCCGGTGATTGGCGACGTCAAGCAGGTGCTGCGCGCGCTCAACGCACAGGCCAAGCCGCTGGACACCGCAGATTGGCTGCGGACCATCCGTGAGATGCGGGTCAAGTACCCGCTGATGTATCGTGAGAAGCAAAAACTGCTGCCGCAGTACATCATTCAGCAAATCTCAGAGGCCACGCACGGCAACGCGATCATCGCGACCGGGGTGGGGCAGCACCAGATGTGGGCCGCCCAGTTCTATCAGTTCAATCGGCCGCGATCCCTGATCACCAGCGGTGGGTTGGGCACGATGGGATTCGGGTTGCCGGCGGCGATCGGCGCGCAATTCGGCCGGCCCAACGACGTGGTGTGGGATATCGACGGGGATGGTAGTTTCCAGATGACCGCGCAGGAATTGGCCACAGCCGCTGAGCATCATCTGCCGGTCAAGGTGGCGATCATGAACAACCAGCATCACGGCATGGTGCGCCAGTGGCAGGATCTGTTTTACGAAGGTCGCCATGCGCAGTCTCGGCTCAACCCGGTCGATTTTGTCAAGCTGGCCCAGGCCAATGGCTGTGTGGGAATCCGGGTGGAACGCAAGGAAGACGTACACTCAGCCATCGAGCAGGCGATGCACACGACACAACAGCCGACCGTGATCGAGTTCGTGGTCGAAGAAGCTGAGAATTGCTGGCCGATGATTGCGCCTGGCAAGCCGCATGACCAGATGCTCGGCACCCATGACGTGCTGGAGCAAGACGGGGGGGTCCCGCAGCATCGCCGCGCTGAGCCGGACGAAGAATCCAAACTCAGCCTTGGCTAAAGCAGGTGTCAGGCGCTTGTGCCCATGAGTGAAAAACATACCATTTCCGTGTTGGTGGAAAATCATTTCGGCGTACTGGCCCGCGTGTCTGGGCTGATCAGCGCCCGGGCGTTTAATATCGACTCGCTGAGCGTCAGCACGACCGAAGACCCGACCACCTCCCGCATGACGATCGTGGTCGACGCCGATGCGGTGAAGCTGGAACAGGTCAAGCGCCAGCTCGGACGGCTGATCGACGTGATCGACGTGCAGGAGCTGCGCGAGGGCGAGTATATCGACCGCGAGCTGCTGCTCGCCCGGGTCAACGCCAACGGCGCCACCAAGGCGCAGCTCGAGCAGATCGCCAAGCAGTTCGGCGGTCGGATTGCGCATGCGACCGCGGAGTCGGTGGTGATGGAGGCTTCTGGCGATACCAAGACGCTCGATCGGTTGGTCGAACAGTTGCGGCAGCACCAGATCACCAAGCTCGTGCGCACTGGCCGGGTGGCGCTGGAGCGGTGAAAAGATGGGGAGGAGGAGTCGTCCAGATCGCGCGCAGGCCGCTCGCCCCCCGCTTGGCGGCTGGCTGGTCTTCTGCGTGATCTGGCTGATCGCCTGCTGGCTACTTCGGGCGTGGGACTTGCTGATCAATGCCCTGATGTTCTTCCTCGATGCGGACACGATCCGCAGCAGAAATTTGGCCTGGACAATGAGCCAGATCCCGGGATTCGTTTGGCTAATGGGCGCTGTAGTGCTCGTTGATGGGACGCTGGCGTTGCTGCTGTTGCTGGTGCTGATCTCGCTATTGCGACGGCGCCAGGGCGCGAACAGAGACTTGCTCCGCTATATCGCGTTGAGTCTGCTGCTGGGAGCTGGAATGGTGTGGTGGGTATGGACGCTCCCGAAATCGCACGATCCCGACGCGATGACAGTCTTGGCGCGGTATGCAGTCAGGACGGGGATCGCAGTGGCCGGAACGTTTGTGGGTGCAGCCTGGATGGTGCCGTACCTGCTCGTGTCACAGCGCGTGAAGCGTACCTTTACCCGGCCTGCGTAGCGATGGTGCCCTGGCCGATTGCGCTCTTGGCGTTGTACTACGGGGTGATCGCTGCCACCTCGGCTGCGACGGTTTGGAAAATATGCGCCGGTGTGATGAGTCGGTCGATGACGTGGCCGATTCTGTGGTTCGTTGTGGCCGCTGGCGCCATGTTCGGGCTGACATGGCTCAAGCCCTGGGGTCGGGTGCTGGCAATCGTTGGGGCGACATGGACAACCGTCACGACGCTGTGCCTGGCGGCGCTGTTCATCAAAGCTGGCCGGCCGGGTGGGGCACTGTTGACGACGCTGTCAATGACCGTGCAGGTGCTGATCATCCGGTATCTGCAGCGCCCGTCGGTGAAGTCGTTTTTCGCGTGATGTTGACGATCGCAAGATGGTAGGAGAGTCCATGGCCACGATCTACTACGATCAGGATGCAGACCTCAAGGCGCTCAAGGGCAAGACCGTTGCGGTGATCGGTTATGGGATCCAGGGACGGGGCCAGGCGCTGAACCTGCGCGAGAGCGGCGTCAAGGTGCTGGTGGCCCAACGACCTGGCGGCCCGAACTTTGATCAGGCGAAACACGATCGGTTCACGCCGGTCTCGGCCGCCGAGGCGACCAAGAAAGCGGACCTGGTCATTCTGTTGGCCCAGGACACGCTGCAGGCGCAGATCTATCGCGAGTCGATCCAGCCGAACCTGCGACCTGGTCAGACGCTCGGATTTTCGCATGGGTTTGCGATTCTCTATGGACTGATCCGGCCCCCTCAGACTGTCGACGTGGTGATGATCGCGCCCAAAGGCCCTGGCAGCCTGCTGCGTTCGCAATACCAGGAGGGCAAAGGGGTGCCGGCGTTGATCGCGGTGCACCAGGATGCGACCGGCCGGGCGAAGGCGACTGCGTTGGCGTGGGCCAAAGGCATCGGTGCGACTCGGGCCGGTGTGCTGGAGACCACCTTTAAGGAAGAGACCGAGACCGACCATTTCGGCGAGCAGGCGGTGTTGTGCGGCGGCGCCTCAGCGCTGATCAAGGCCGGGTTTGAGACGCTGGTCGAGGCCGGGTACCAGCCTGAGGTCGCGTACTTTGAATGCCTGCACGAGCTGAAGCTGATCACCGATATGATCTGGGCGCGCGGGATCCACGGCATGCGCCAGCGCGTGTCCGACACCGCCAAGTGGGGCGATATCAGTTGCGGGCCGAAGGTCATCGATGCGCATGTCAAAGAGAACATGCGCGGGCTATTGCGCGATATCCAGTCCGGCACATTCGCCAAGGCGTGGATCGCTGAGCATGACGCCGGCCGACCGAACTTTACCCGGCTGATGCGGCAAGACGCTGAGCACCCGATCGAGCAGGTGGGTGCCAAGCTGCGCGGCATGATGGCGTGGCTGAGCGGCGATGGGAAGGCCACGCGATCAGAAGTTAGAGGGCAGAGGGCAGAGAGTAGAAAGGGCAAGAGTCCGAAACGGCCCAGAGGACGGCCGCTGGCAACCGGCCAGCGATGACCACCACGCCCAAGCGATCGACAGGCGTCATGTCGGGGTGGACGAGTGTTCGCACTTGTGGTACACTGTTACTCAGAAGTGCGTCATAAGGAGGTTCCCAGATGTCGGCCACACACCCTCGATTGACGGCTGTCGTTGAGCCTCCGTTGTATGAGGTCGTGGAGATCTTGGCGCATCGAGACCGAGTGAGTCTCTCTCAGAAGGTGCGCGATCTGCTGCTTGGCGCTGTGGAGCTGTCCGAAGATGCGGCCCTCGACGCGCTCGTGCACGAGCGGCGCAAGTTGTCGAAGCGCGCCTACGCGCTCTCCAACGTCAAGCGACGATTCAAGCTCGCGTAGCGCCGTATGGCCTATACGGTCGAGATCCGCGACATGGCGGTCAAGGATCTTGAAGCGCTCCCCAGGAGTATCCGAGCACGGCTGATCCGCGCGATCGAGCAGCGGCTCACCACAGCGCCCGACGCGTATGGCTTGAGGTTACGGCAATCGCTTGCCGGGTTATGGAAGTTGCGCGTGGGGGATTATCGGATCGTGTTTGAATTGACTGGGACGAGAGTGAGTGTATGGGCGATCCGTCATCGCAAGGATGTCTATCCGGCTGTTGAGCGGCGGTGGTTTCATTCATGAGGACCGCAGGGATCCCATTACTTGTCGGAAGCCGGTGACGCATGGCGCACACGCGACGGTCTGGGGGTGTCACCGCATGGGCGGTGCTGTTCATCATGTTTGGGCTTCTCAACGCGGCCGGCAGCGCGCTCATGTTGGTCTGCGCGCCGCCATTTTTTCAGGCGATGGAGCAGTCGATCCAGCAGCGGTTGGCCGATCTTGAGCGGGAACAAGCACCCATCCAGGATCCTGAAGTGGCTGCCGACGCTGAGGCCTCGCACGCCCGCCTCCGCCAATCGCTGGCGTCTGCTGCGAATTCACTTCGGCGCACGAGAGACATATTGCTATCGCCTCGGATGGTGGCGATGACGCAATTCACCCTGCTGCTCAACATCGTGATGCTCATCGCTGGAATCGGATTGCTTCGACTCGCTCCATGGGCACGGTTGCTGGCGGTCGGGCAGGCGGTCTTCGCGCTGATCTTGTTGATGATCGTGTTAGGGGCCCACCACCCGCCAGATCTCACGCTGCAGGTGGCCAGTGACATGGCCAGAGAACCGGCGGCGCAAGAGCGGTTGCGCCAGCAAATACAGCTCGGCGAGAGCCTTGGCAAGGCCTGGAGCCTGTTCACCGGTGTGGCTTGGAACGGGTTGATCCTCTGGTTTTTCAATCGCGCCTCGGTCAAGGCCCAGTTCCAGCACACGGAGCCAGTTTCTCAGCCATCGTAGTGTCGTCCAACCCAATGTTCGACCGACAAGTCCACGATCCGCAACTGTTCATCGACGCGCTGCGCCAGTTTCATGAGTCGGACGCGCAGCAGCGCGGCCAGCTCGCCAACGCGTTAGCTGATGCCATCATCACCAAACGGGTGGATCTGGGTGAAGTGCGGCTCCGCCTGCACGACGCAGCCGACCAGGACCTCTTACATACCTTGGATGCACTGTTAGACCTGATTGAGCCGTATATAGAGGAAGGCGGAGTGGACGAATGACCAGACGCATTGTCATGTTTGATACGACGTTGAGAGATGGCGAGCAATGTCCTGGTGCCAGCTTGACGCCGACGCAGAAGCTGGAGATCGCCAAGCAGCTAGCCCGCTTGGGCGTGGATGTGATCGAAGGGGGGTTTCCGATCGCCTCACCAGGTGATCGGGAAGCGGTCAAGCTGATCGCGCAGACGATCAAAGGTCCGACGATCGCTGCGCTGGCCCGCTCGCTGCCGGCGGATATCGACGCGGCTGCGGCCGCGCTGGCCCCGGCAAAGAAGAAGCGGATCCATGTGTTTTTGGCGACGTCGCCGATCCATCGAAAATACAAGCTGCGCAAAGCGCAGGAAGAAATCGTCCGGCAAGCGGTGTGGGCGGTGACCTATGCGAAGCAATACGCTCGGGACATCGAATTTTCACCGGAGGATGCATCGCGCACCGAGCCAGAGTTCCTGCACCAGGTGATCGAGGCGGTGATCCGGGCTGGGGCCACGACGGTCAACATCCCGGATACGGTCGGGTTTGCAATCCCGGATCAGTTTGGGCAGCTCATCCACGGTATCGTCGACCATGTGCCCAACATCGAGCGGGCCGTGATCAGCGTGCACTGCCATAACGATCTGGGGTTGTCGGTGCCCAACTCGTTGGCGGCGATCCACAACGGCGCCGGCCAGGTGGAATGTACCGTCAACGGGATCGGCGAGCGGGCTGGCAACGCGTCGTTGGAAGAGATCGTCATGACGCTGAAGATCCGGCATGACTTTTATCGGGTGACGACCGGGATCGATACGACGCAGATCGCGAAGGCCTCGCGGCTGGTCAGCAACTTGACCGGGATCATCGTGCAGCCGAACAAGGCCGTCGTTGGGGGCAATGCGTTTCGCCATGAGTCCGGGATCCATCAGGACGGGGTGCTCAAGCACGCGGCCACCTATGAAATCATGCGGCCGCAGGATATCGGTCTGGCCTCGAGCCAGCTCGTGCTGGGCAAGCTGTCCGGCCGGCACGCGTTCGCCAAGCGGTTAGCCGCGCTGGGATTCCGGTTGTCGCCGGCTGACCTGAATCAGGCGTTCGAGCGGTTCAAGGTGCTGGCCGATAAAAAGAAAGAGGTGTTTGACGAGGACTTAGCCGCCATCGTCGAGGACCAACTGCCGGCTGAGCACGCACTGTACAAGCTCGCCTATGTGCACACCGCTTCAGGCAGCGAGACGGTGCCGACCGCGACCATCCGGCTGACCAAAGAGGGCAAGACGCTTCAGGACGCAGCCTGCGGCGACGGGCCGGTAGATGCGTGTTACAACACGATCGATCGATTGACCGGAATCTCGCCCGAGCTGGTGGACTACAATCTGCATGCGGTCACCAAAGGGAAGGATGCGTTGGGCGAGGTCGTGCTGAAATTGCGCCACCAAGGCGTCGAAGGAGTCGGGCGCGGGGCATCCACCGACGTCATTGAAGCATCCGCGAAAGCCTACCTAAACGCCATCAACAAGCTGGTGTCCTCCTCGACCCGCCGCTCGTATCTCAAGCGACGAGAGTCTCCCCACCCATAAATGGGGCCGGTGCCATCGTGGCTTGTGCAGTTGTTCGTGTTCGCTATTGGCGCGATGATCGGCAGCTTCCTCAATGTGTGCATCTATCGGATGCCGCGAGAGCAGTCGATTGTGTGGCCTGGGTCGCGCTGCCCGCATTGCGAACATCCGATCGCCTGGTACGACAATATCCCGGTGGTCAGTTTCTTGGCGTTGCACGCGGCGTGTCGGCACTGCCAGCAGCCGATTCGGTGGCGGTATCCGCTGGTCGAACTGCTCACCGGGCTGGTGAGCATTGCGGTGGTGAGGCGGTTTGGTCTGACGCCGATCGGCCTGGTCGACCTCGTCTTCGTCTACGGGCTGATCGTCATCAGTTTCATCGATGTGGAATTTCAAATTATCCCGGACGAAATTAGCCTGGGCGGTTTGGCGTTCGGGCTGGTGGTAAGCGGAATGTTCCCAGCGCTCCATGCGACCGATAGCCGGTGGCTGGCGCTCGGTCGGTCGCTGGTTGGGGCCGTGGTCGGCGCCGGCCTGTTGTACGGCATCGGCGTAGTGGGCGATTTTGTGTTCCGAAAAGAAAGCATGGGGATGGGCGATGTGAAACTCCTGGCGATGGCCGGGTCATTGTTGGGATGGAAGCTGGTCGTGCTGACCTTTTTCCTGTCGCCGATGATTGCGTTGATTCCTGGCCTGATCGTCATGTTCTGGAAGCGGTCGCATGTCATCCCGTATGGCCCGTTTCTATCGCTGGGGCTGGTCGTGAGCCTGTTTGTGGGACAAGACCTGTTGCGCGTCACCGGAATTGAAGAGACGATTCGATTCTTGTGGGAGTTTCATTTTGGCTCTGGCCGGGTGTAAGGAATAGACCAGAGACATGAGACAACAGACATCAGAGGGCAGATTCAGCTAACTCGGTGTGAGGTGTGCGGTGTAGGCCGTGTTTCTACCCCCTACACCTCATACCCCACACCAAGCGAGGAGTTTACCGACTTCTTTAGAAGTCTCTTGTCTCCGGTCTCAGGTCTGACGAGGTGATGGCATGTTGAGATTTGTGACGGCTGGTGAATCGCACGGCCCAAGCCTGGTGGCGATTCTTGACGGGCTGCCGGCTGGGGTGCCGATTGATGTCCAGCGGCTGCAGCAGGAAATGCGTCGACGCCAACTCGGCTATGGGCGCGGCCCTCGGATGCAGTTGGAGACCGACACGGTCGAGCTGCTGTCCGGGGTGCGACGAGGGATCACGCTTGGGAGTCCGGTGGCGCTGATGATCAAGAACAAGGATGCGTCGATCGATCGGCTCCCGGTCGTCACGCAACCACGGCCAGGCCATGCCGATTTAACCGGGGCGATCAAGTACGATCATCGAGATATCCGCAATGTGCTGGAGCGGGCGAGCGCGCGGGAAACAGCGGCACGCGTCGCGGTCGGGGCGGTGTGCCAACAACTGTTGGCATCGCTCGACATCACGTTAGCCAGTCATGTGACGGCGCTGGGTTCGGTGCGCGCTACACCAGCGGTTGCGGCTTCGGCCACTGCGTTGAGGGCCAAGGTGGACGGCACGCCATTGCGATGCGTGGACTCGGCTGCGACCAAACAGATGATCCGACAGATCGACGCCGCGGTCAAAACCGGCGATACGCTTGGTGGGGTGTTCGAGGTGCTGGCCTTCGGCGTCCCGCCAGGGCTGGGCAGCTATGTGCAGTATGATCGTCGCCTCGACGCAATTCTCGGCCGCGCCATTCTCTCTATCCACGCGGTCAAGGCCGTCGAGATCGGCGACGGGGTGCTGGGCGCGTCGCTGCCAGGCTCCAGCGTGCAAGATGAGATTTTCTACAAGAAGGGAGCTGGCTTTCGTCGCTCATCCAACCGGGCCGGCGGGTTCGAAGGCGGCATGACCACCGGCCAGCCGATCGTCGTGCGCGGGTTTCTCAAGCCGCTGTCGACGCTGCGCAAGCCGCTGCGGTCGGTTGAGATCAACACCAAACGCCCTGTGGTGGCCACCGTGGAGCGGACCGATGTCACGACGGTGCCGGCCGCTGGCGTGATCGGCGAGGCGATGATCGCCTTCGAGTTGGCGCGCGCCGTCCTCGAGAAGTTCGGCAGCGACAGCCTCCGCGAACTGCAGCGGAATCATCAGTCGTATCTGCGGCAAGTCGCCCAGTTCTAAAGAGTCAGAACAATGGAAACGACAATCACGAAGCAAGGGCAGACGGTTATTCCAGCTGCACTGCGACGCAAGTATAGACTCAAGACTCACACGAAACTCATCTGGATTGATACGGGGAATGGAATCCGGGTTGTCCCGGCTGCTAAAGACCCGATCAAAAGCATGCGCGGCCTGTACAAGGGGCTGAAGTTTACCGACAGCCTCCTCAAGGACCGACGAGGTGAGCCGGCTGCTTTGATTTGTCGACGCGGCAGTAGGATGGTTGAAATGCATAACAAAATATGTTAATATTATGCATAGAGGTCACATACGATGAGAACGACAATTGACATCAATGATTCCCTCTTGAGAGAAGCGTGGCAGTTGGTGCGGCCGAGAAGTAAGCGAGAACTGATCGAGCATTCACTGCACGAGCTCATTCGACGCGAGCATCTCAAGCGGCTGGCGGGGCGGATTGGGCACACGAACATGATCTCCCGTAGGGAACTCTTAAGACTGCGCCGACGTGGCTGATCCGCTGGTATTGGTCGATTCCTCAATCTGGATCGAGGGTTTCAGTCCATACACCTCGTCCGCGCTTCGAATGACGCTCAAGGCGCTGCTTGAATCAAATCAAGCTGCGGTGACGGAGATGATTCGGCTTGAAGTGATCGGCGGTGCCAAGACAGGTGAGGAGTTCAAGGCATTTCGAGCCGATTTTGATGCCGTGCACTGCTTGTCAGCCGGTCGACGAGAATGGGCCAGGGCCGAGGAGTTGAGCGCGGCGCTGGGGCAGGCGGGGCGTCGGGTTCCGTCACCAGATGTCCTTATTGCAGCTACGGCACTCTGCTACGACGTTCCACTCTGGCATGCAGACCGAGATTTCGAACGCATCCCTCAGGTGGCGTCAACTTTTCGGACGTTTTGGCACCCCCGCCACCAGCCCCCGACTACCTAGACCCATGTTGATCGAGGCCCTTGTTCTCCTGATGTCTGGTGTCTGAAGTCTGATGTCTGATCGATGAACATCATCCTTACCGGGTTCATGGGCACCGGCAAGACCAGCGTCGGTAAGCGGCTGGCCAAGCGGCTGGGCTGGCAGTTTGTTGATATTGATCAGCTCATCGAGCTGAGCGCTGGTCGGTCGATTGCCACGATTTTTACGGAGCGTGGCGAGGCGGTGTTTCGCCGGTTGGAACGCCGGTGCATTAGTCGAATCGTCCGGAAGGATCATCAGGTGGTTTCCACCGGCGGCGGCGCATTTTTAGATCCGCACAATCGCACACGGTTGAAGTTCACCGGTCCAGTGGTGTGCCTGACCGCTCGGCCCAAGGTGTTAGTGGCGCGTCTGGGTCCGCGGTTGCACGTCAGACCGTTGCTCAAAGGCCACCAGGATCCGCTCGTGCGGATCAAAACCTTGCTGGCCCAGCGAGCCGCCAGCTATGCGCGCGCAGATATCATGATCGATACCAGTGATGTGACCCTGGAACAGGTCGTGGAGCAATTGTGGCACCAGTTCAGCGCCTATCAATGTAAGAGTTGGCAATACCTGTTAGACCATGCAGACCAGCTCTCGCGCCGGTATGGAGGCAAATACGTGGTGATGATCGATGAGCGCGTCGTCGGCTCCGGCGACACGCAACTTGAAGCGTATCAAAACACGCCGTCCCGTTTGACCGGCAAGCCGGACGCCGGCATTTACTATATCCCGTTGCCTGGGGAACTCGCACCGGCGCGTTGATGCCTCGTCGCTCTGCCGCGTCAAAGGCGCAGGGCTTGCGCCGTCTAGCATTTCACTATATGAAGGATGCGACCGGCCGGTATGCGCCGATCGTGTATCTGCAGGCCTGGACTGGGAACCGATGGTTGTACCTCCAGGCGTATGTGGACTCTGGCGCATCGTGGAGCGTGTTCCACCTGGATGTCGCTCAGCTCTTGGGGATCAAACTCCGTCAGGCCAAACGTCGGTATGTCTCGCTGGGCAACGGGGCGGTGCTGCCGATTTACTATCAGAAGATCCGGGTCCGGTTCGCCGGGCAGGAGTTTCTCGCGCCGGTCGGATTTTCCGACGCGCTGCACATGCGGTTCAATTTGATGGGCCGGGCCGGATTCTTCGATCGGTTTCTCATGACGTTCAACGACCGTGCCCGCACGCTCATCGTAACTCCAGTCTCGAACGCCTAGTACCGGTACGAGCAAGTCGGTTCACGGTCTGTCGTCCCACGCTCGCATCACCCCAGTCCATTGTGTCCGCAGTGCAGCCTATGGTAAGCTACCGAACATGGATGATCGTCAGGCGCTCTACGTCCAACTGAATCTGATCCCGGACATCGGGTCGACGCAATGGCGACGGCTGCTGGATGCGTTCGGAGAGGTTGAACACATTCACCACGCCAGCGCGCAAGATCTGCAGCAGCTCGGTGGCGTGACGCCACGGCTTGCGCGTCGGATTGTCGACGGCATCCGGGACAAGCGGTCGCTGGACAATGACTTGAATTGTGCACAGCGCGCCGGCGTAGCTATCGTAACGCTGGCCGATTCAGCGTATCCGCAGTTGCTCAGGCTGATCCCGGATCCGCCGCTCGCGCTCTATGTGAAAGGCTCGCTCGAAAGCCAGGCGCCGGCCATCGCGATGGTCGGGTCCAGGCAGGCGTCGGTCTATGGCGTGCAGTGCGCCCAGCAGTTGGCCGCTGAGCTGGCGGCTCGTGGCCTGACGGTGATTTCAGGGCTGGCGCGTGGGGTTGATGCCTGGGCCCATCGTGGGGCGTTGCGCACCGGCCGAACCTGGGCGGTGTTAGGCTGCGGGCTTGGCCGGGTGTACCCGCCAGAGCATGAGCCATTGGCAGCCGATATTGTTGAACGCGGTGCGTTGATCAGCGAATATCCGATGCAGACCGCCCCGCTGCCGCGCCATTTTCCGCGGCGCAATCGCCTGATCAGCGGCTTGGCGTTTGGGGTGGTGGTCGTCGAGGCCGGACCGCGCAGCGGGGCCTTGATCACCGTTGATTGCGCGCTGGAGCAGGGACGTGAAGTGTTCGCGGTGCCTGGCCCGATCACGACCGCCACGTCGCAAGGGACCAATCGGTTGCTCCAGCAAGGTGCGAAGTTGATCACATCTGTCGACGACATTCTGGAAGACATGGGGTCGGTGGCAGGCCTATTGCGCCAAGCCGGCTTGCCAGATCAGGTAGAATCAATGCAAGGGAAGGCCAAGCCGGCGGCCGAGGCAACCAACCCGGTTGAGCTGCCTGAGAATCAACGACGAGTGTTTCAGTGCTTGCGAGCTGATGAGCCTGCGCTGATTGATGTGATCGTCGCAGACAGCGGATTGGCAGTTGCGCAGGTGAGTTCAGCGTTGATTGAGCTGGAACTCAGGCGCTTGGTGCGGCAACTACCTGGCCAACAGTTTCTGCGTGTGGAGGCGATGTGACACCGGCGGCTCAGAGCATGGATGTGGTGGTCAACGGCGAATCGCGGACAGTGCCTGAGGGCATGACGGTGACCAAGCTGCTCGACCAGCTCAACGTGCCGGCCGAGCGGGTGGTGGTCGAGGTGAACCTGACGATTCTGAAACGAGCGCAGCACGCCACGATGGTGCTGCATCCTGGCGATCGGGTAGAGATCGTTCGATTCGTCGGCGGCGGGATGTAAGGAAAATAATGGTGCGGACCTCAGACACCAGGAAAGGTGTTTATTTTTCCTACCGTCTGAAGTCTGAAGTCTGAAAACGCCATGGGAAAAACCAAGAACCTCGTCATAGTGGAGTCGCCGGCCAAGGCGAAGACGATCAACAAGATCCTCGGATCCACATTCGAGGTGACCTCGTCAATGGGCCATCTGCGCGATCTGCCCACTAGCCGGCTTGGCGTCGACGTCGAGCACGATTTCGTGCCGCACTATATCGTGATCCAAAAACGGCGCAAGTTCGCGAAGGAGCTGCAGGAGCAGGCGCGCGGTCGTGAGGCGATCTACCTGGCCCCGGATCCGGATCGCGAAGGCGAGGCGATCAGTTGGCATCTGGAACGGCTGCTGCTTGACGACGACGCGAAGCTGAAGCAGAAAGCCGACGCCAAAGCGGCCAAACAGCCTCAGAAGGATCCGCCGAAGACATCGGCCGCCACGCCAGCGCCATCCACTGGCCGAAAGATTTACCGAATCGTCTTCCACGAGATCACGCCAGCGGCGGTCCAGACGGCGATCCAGCGTCCTGGCCGGATCGACCTGAACAAAGTCAACGCGCAGCAGGCCCGCCGAATTTTGGACCGGCTCGTCGGGTATTCGTTGTCACCCTTGTTGTGGAAGAAGATCGGCCGAGGGTTGTCAGCCGGCCGGGTCCAATCGGTGGCGCTGCGCTTGACCGTGGATCGGGAAAAGGAGATCGAAGCGTTCGTGTCCAAGGAATATTGGACGATTGAGGCGCACCTGCGCAAGTCAGGCGAGACCGCCTCGTTTGCCGCGCAGCTTGAGACGGTCAATGGCAAGAAGATTGAACTGAAGCAGCAAACTGAGGCAGAGCAGTTGGTCGATGAGCTGCGTCAGCAGCGGTATGTGGTCGCCTCGGTGGAGCCGCGGGAACAAAAGCGGTATCCTCGCCCGCCGTTTACGACCAGCACCCTGCAGCAAGAGGCGTTTCATAAGCTGGGGTACTCGTCGGTCCGCACGATGGCGATCGCGCAGCAGCTCTACGAAGGGCTGGAGATCGGCGAGACCAGCCCGGTTGGGCTGATTACGTACATGCGTACTGACGCGGTCCGTGTGGCGGACGAGGCGCTTACCGCGGTCCGTCGCTACATCCCCCACACGTTCGGCGCGCCATTCCTTCCGGCCCAGCCGCGGACGTATAAAGCCCGCAAGGGCGCTCAGGAAGCCCATGAGGCGGTTCGGCCAACGAGCGTGACGCGTACGCCAGAGTCGCTGGCCGCGCATCTGACGCCAGAGCAGCTCGCGTTGTATCAACTCGTTTGGCAGCGGTTCGTGGCGAGTCAAATGGCGGACGCGGTCGATCAGGTGGTCACCGCGCGCATGGACGCCGGCAAGTTTGGCCTGAAGGCGACCGGTCGCACCACCCTGTTTGCCGGATGGACCAAGGTGTATCAAGAGAGCGAAGACAAAGAGTCGACAGACGATCAACTACCTGAAGGGGTGTTGCCGCCATTGACGCAGGGTGAGCCATTAGAGCTAGCCACCATCACGCCGAGCCAACATTTCACCAAGCCGCCGCGTCGGTACACGGATGCGTCGCTGGTCAAAGCGCTCGAAGAGCAGGGAATCGGCCGGCCCAGCACCTATGCGCCGACGATCCAAACAATCGTCGGGCGCGACTATGTCCGTCGTACCGGCGGTAGTTTGGTGCCAACCCGGCTCGGACGGATCGTCACCGAGATGTTGATCGAGCACTTCCCAGAGGTGATGGACCTCAAATTTACCGCCGAGATGGAAGAAGAGCTGGACCGGGTCGAGGAGGGCGATCTGGAATGGGTCTCGGTGGTCCGAGAGTTCTACACGCCGTTTTCGGCTCGGGTCAGCACCGCGCAAGAAAAGATGCGCGAGGTCAAGCGCGAAATTGTTCCGACGCAGTACGTCTGCGAGAAATGCGCTCGGCAGATGGTGATCCGGTGGGGCCGATTCGGGCAGTTCCTCAGCTGCTCTGGCTATCCAGAGTGCAAGACCGCGCGTCCGGTTCCGACCGGCGTGAAGTGCGGCCAGCCAGGCTGCGCCGGCGAGCTGGTCGAGCGGCGTGCGCGCGGCCGCCATTTCTACGGCTGCTCCAAATATCCGGACTGCCGGTATACGACGCGTCGACTCCCGAAGGATGAGGAGTCCGCGGCGTCGAATGGGTCATCCAAGACACCCGACACCGAACAGCCCGACGCAACAGGCGCTCATTCCGACGCTGACATCACCGATTCCTGACCCTGCCATACCGACCACACCATCCTCGACTCGGTCGAATCCACGACCGGCCAACCGATCGACCCCACAGACTCCGAAGGAGCAGTTCTTTCAATACCTCGTCGCTGAGCGCAACGCCTCTACCCATACGGTGCGCGCGTATGCGATCGATCTGACCCAGCTGTTTGAACGCCTCGGGCATGAGCAGCCTGACCGTGTGACGACACGTGATGTGCGACGGTTCGTCGCCCACCTAAGCGAACGCGGCTATTCGCACCGGGCGATTGCTCGTAAGCTGTCCTGCCTGCGCAGCTTCTTCCAATTTCTCTGCCGGGAAGGACGGCTCCCGCACGATCCCACCGTGCTGGTCCCCACCCCGCGGTTGGAGCAGCGGTTGCCAGGGTTCCTTGACGAGACGCAAATCCAACGGCTCTTGGAGGCGCCGCCGACCACGACGTGGCGTGGGGTGCGCGATCGAGCCCTCTTGGAGGTGCTCTACTCGACGGGAATCCGGGTCAGCGAGCTGGCTGGTCTGAATCTGCGCGACGTGGACCCGTATTCTGAGACGATCATCGTCAGAGGCAAGGGCCGAAAAGAACGGGTGTGCCCGATCGGCGCAACCGCGTTGCGCGCGTTGCGCGCCTACCAGCAGGCGCGGCCCGACGAGCGGAAATTGCAGACCCCCCAGGCGGTGTTTATCAGTGGCAAAACCACCCGGCTGACAGTGCGGCAGATCGACCGGCTGCTGGCGCGCTATGTCCGGTTGGCCGGCTTGCCCTCGGCGATTAGTCCGCACAGTTTGCGGCACAGCTTTGCGACCCATCTGCTGGACCGCGGAGCCGACTTGCGCAGTGTGCAAGAGCTGCTCGGCCATGCCAGCTTATCGACGACACAAATCTATACGCATGTGACCGCGCAGCGATTGAAGAAGGTGTACGATCAAGCGCATCCGCGAGCATAAGAGCCGTGACAAGCGACAAGGAACAAGCCACAGACCAGAGCGACCCAGATACATTGAGAGACAGAGGAGTTGACGCAATGGGACAGCGAAAGCCGCGAGGGGTTGGAACACTGGTGATCGTCGCGGTCGCGATGATCGTCGGGTGCGCGACCGGCGGACAGCGGCGGTTTGAGGGCGGGTATGAGCAGGCGCAGTTGGAGGACGATCTGTTTGAGGTGAGCTTCACCGGCAATCTGCCGATGGAGCGGCAGGCGCTGCGGCAAATGCTGCTGCAGCGGGCCGCGCACATGACCCTCGAGCACGGGTTTACCTATTTTGTGGTCATCGACGAGCATCGGCAACTCAGCGCCGGAGTCGCACTTCGGCTGGATCGGATTGGCCCGACTCAGCAGGCTGGACAGACGATGGTGTTTCGATGCTTTGCGGATGACCCTGGGCCAGAAGCGATCGACGCAGAGGCATTGCTCGAAGGGGATGGGGCTGAGTCAAACGAAGAGCCAGCCGCACCGTCCAATCTTCACGCGCTCTAGTCCATGTGGGTGGTCTACGATCTTCTGGTCCTCTTGGGACTGCTCCTGTATCTGCCGTGTGCCGTGTGGCGCAGACGATTGCCACATGCTGGTTGGTCGATGCGGCTGGGCCGATATCCATCGTCGGTCACCGCCGCAGTGGAAGGTCGCTCCTCGCTCTGGATCCACGCGGTCAGCGTCGGGGAGGTGCTGGCCGCACGACCGCTGATCCGCGCGCTGGCTCAACGAGACCCTGACACGCCGCTGGTGCTGTCCACCATTACCGCGGGTGGCCTGCACGTGGCGCGCCAGCAACCCAACGTCATCCCAGTGTTGTTTCCGCTGGATGTGAGCCGGTGCGTCCATCGCGCCTTTGAGGTCGTGCGGCCGCGCGCGCTGCTGCTCATGGAATCTGAGCTGTGGCCGAATGTCATCCGGGTGGCGCATGCCTCCCACGTCCCGATCGCGGTCGTCAATGGTCGGATGTCTGAGCGCGCGTTCCGCCGGTATCAGCGGATTCGGCCGCTGGCCACCCCCCTCTTACTGCAGATCGAACGCTTTCTCATGCAGACCGACATTGACGCGCGCCGGGTCCAGCAGCTTGGCGTGCCGGCCCAGCGGATCCAGGTCGTTGGCAGCTTGAAATGGGACGCCAGCCTAGGCGCGCGCCCGACTCCGGAGCTGATTCAGCAAGCGGCTGATGCGCTCGGACTGCACGGCGAGCCGGTGATCGTCGCTGGCAGTACGCATCGCGGAGAAGAGCAGTCGGTGTTGCAGGCATTCCGAGCCATTCGCCGCGCGCAGCCAACCGTGCGGCTGATCATCGCACCGCGTCATCTCGAACGGCTCGACGAGGTCCAGGGGTTGGCGCAACAGTCCGGTTTTGTGGTCAGGCGGGTTTCCCACACCGACCCGGCCGGGTCCTGGGATATCGCGTTGGTGGACACATTTGGTCGATTGCCGATCTACTATGGGCTCGGTCGAGTGGCGTTTATCGGCGGCAGCCTGATCCCGCATGGTGGCCAAAACCCGCTGGAGGCGGCCAGTCTTAACGTGCCCACAGTATTCGGGCCATCGATGGAAAATTTCGCTGACATTACTCAGCAACTAATTGATCATCAAGCCGCCTGCCAGATCTCTCACCCTGGAGAGTTGTCACAACAGCTACAGGCGGTGCTTGGGGATCCGAATTTGGCCCAGGCGTTGGGTCAGCGCGCGCAGCAACTCATTGCGCGCCAACAGGGAGCTACCAGCCGACTGCTCAGTAAGCTCGAACCGATATTGAATAAGTGATTGCATAATGATTGTTAAATAGATAAACTTATTGCACTATCCGAGGAGCCATATGAGACAACTACGACTGCTTGGCATTGGATTGAGTTTGCTGACAGCTACGCAGGCGAACGCAGCCACTTTCACCGTCAATACGACGGCGGATCTGGTTGACATCGCTCCAGGTGATGGCGTGTGTCGCGCGACCAGCCCTGTGCCAAGTAATGAAGCCTGCTCGCTGCGGGCCGCGATCCAGGAGTCGAATGCGCTGCCAGGACCGGATGTGATCCTCCTGCCGGCAGGGGTGTATCGGCTGACCATTCCTGGCAAAGGGGAAGACGCGGCTGCGACCGGCGACCTGGATATTGTCGATGATATCGAGATTGAAGGGTCTGGGTTACCGATGGGGAATCTCATCGATGGCCATGGCCTTGATCGGGTGTTTGATGTCGTCGCTCCGGTGAAGGTGTTGATCTCTGGCGTGAATATCGCCAAAGGCAATCCAGGTCTTGGGGAAGACGGGGGTGCCATCTGGAACATGGGGCAGTTGGTGGTCAAGAACGCGCGGATCTATCTGAATGCCGCGCTGCCAGCGTCGGGTAATCCGGCGTATGGCGGCGCCATTTATAATTTCGATGGTGGAGATGTCAAACTGATGGATACAAGCCTGCTCGTGAACTTTTCGTACGCAGGGGGCGGGCTGCTGAATCTTGGGAGCGCCGAGCTGACCCGCGCGACGATCAGCAGCAACAAATCCACGCTGGGCGGCGGGATCTGGAATGTGCGTGGCGGGACGCTGCGCATGGAGGACAGCACGCTCCACCACAACGTGGTCACCGGGTCTGGCAGTGGGGGCGGGTTACACAACGATGGGGTGGCGTCGCTGGAGCGTGTCACCTGCGATGAGAACGTGGCCCATATCGGCGCGGGAATCGTCAACGATGCGATCCATGCCGATCTGACCTTGATCAACGCAACCATCGCGAAGAATACCGCGACCAACGACAGCACCAGCGGAGGATTCGGTGGTGGGTTGACCAATACCATCGGGGTGATTCACGCCACCAACAGTACGATCGCCGGCAATATCGTGAATCCGCCGCCGCCGGGTTTTCTCAGCGGAGGTCACGGCGGCGGAATCTATCACCATAGCATTTCCACGCCCGCGGTGGTGGAATTGAAGAATGTGATTGTTGCAGACCACCTCACCGGGGGCGACTGCGCCGGGTCTGGCGCAGGCCCGTCGCTGAGTTCGCTTGGTCATAATCTGGCCAGCGACCACAGCTGTTCGTTCTCAGCGATCAGCGATCTGAATGCGGCCAACCCAAAGCTGGGTCTGCTGCAGGATAATGGCGGGTGGACCCGCACGCGAGCGATCGGTTCCGGAAGTCCGGCCATCGATTCAGGGGACAGCGCCGGATGTCCCAGCACCGACCAGCGCGGCGTGTCCAGGCCACAAGGCGCTGCGTGCGACCGCGGCGCGTATGAAGTGGCGCAGTCGTTCATCCAACCTGTGAATCCGGTGATACGTCGCCCCAAGGCCACTGACCTGCGTGTAGAAGAAACGATCTCGCCTGAGCCGGTGTCTGTGGGACAGCGGATTGTTCTGACAGCGACCATGACGAATCAAGGGTACCTGGCGGCTCGACGGGCAGCGCTGGCTCATCCGATTCCCGCCGGACTGGATCATGTGACGTGGACGACGACGCAGGGCCAATGCAGGCTTGACCCGACCGCCGGGGTGCTCTGTGAGTTGGGGACGCTGCCGCGGAACGGGCTGGCTCGCGTGACGATCACGGCGACCGTGGCCGCGGCTGGCACCGGGATTTTGTTTGGCGTCCCGACCGTGACCAGTGCGACGATCGACAACGATGACACCAACAATGGCACGCTGCTCGTGATCCCTGTGAATGAACCGCACGTGAGTCCGGAGAAACCCCGCAAGGTCCCTGGCGCGCCTGGCACCCAGCCAGCCGCTGCCGGCTGATGGCTCTGCTCGACGCTGACGACGCGACCTTTGACACGTTCGTCATCCCCGACGTAGAATAGAACGTCATGTGGCGGTCCCTCCACGACGCCTGGTGGCGTCTGGCCACACAACACCATCCGACGTCCTGTCCAGACCGATTGACCAGCAGCGTCCTGACAGCCGGGTCGATCGTCTATCAGGCCGGTGTCGCTGCCCGCAACGCCAACTATGATCGTCATCCTGCGCGCCAGGTTCGCTTGCCATGCGCGGTCATCAGCGTCGGCAATCTGACCGTCGGCGGCACTGGCAAGACCGCGTGCGTCGAGCTGGTTGTCAGGAAATTGTTGGCTCGCGGCCGGCGCGTGGCCGTGCTCTCGCGCGGGTATGGGGGGCCGCGGCGCACGTACTGGCTGCGTGCGGACCAGGGGCGGCTGGTCTGCGATGGGCAGCCGGTTGGCGAGGCGGGTGTCTGGGCGGACGAGCCGCAGCTGTTGGCGAGGTGGTTGGGCGGCGTGCCAGTGGTCGTCGGTCGGCGTCGGGACCGGACCGGACGTCTGGCGTGCGCGAAGTTCGGCTGCGATACCATCGTCCTCGACGACGGATTTCAACATCGACAGCTGCATCGGGACTGCGATATTGTGTTGGTGAGCGCGCGCATGCCGCCTGGTGGCTGGCCCGTGTTGCCGCGCGGCCCGATGCGCGAGCCACTCGAGTCACTGCGCCGCGCCGAGATGGTGGTCTTGACCAAAGCGGACGACGATTGGACCGCGGCCAACGTCCTGATGGAGCGGCTGCGGGTGTTAGCCCCTCAGGCGGTGTCTGTGGTCGCGGCCCATGAACCGATGGCGATTCGCAGCGTGCCCAGCGGTGCCGTCGCCACGCCTGGCAGCCTGGCGGGTCAGCATGTCGGGTTGGTGTCATCGATCGGTGATCCTCAAGGGTTTGAGTCGACCGTCCAGGGGCTCCAAGCCTCGGTGCTGTGGCACCAGGTGTTTCCGGATCATCACCCCTATCGGGTGAACGATTGGGCCATGGTGCTGCGACAAGCGCAAGCGACTCGGCCGGATGCGATCCTCACGACAGAAAAAGATTGGGTCCGCTTAGCGGCGGTGGCGCATGACCGGCTGCCCTCAACAACGCCGGTGAAGCTCGTGGAGGTTCGCTTGAAGATTGTTCGCGGGGAAGAGGAGTTTGATGCTCGATTGGCTCGCGTGCACGCTGGTTAAATTGATCGGCGCGGTCCTGTGCCGGCTGCCAGTGTCGGTGGCTGTTGGGCTTGGCCAGGCGCTCGGATGGGTGACTTATTGGATTCAGCCGAAGCGTTCGCGGATTGGGCTGCTGAATCTACGCGCCGCATTCGACGGCGAGCTGACGCCTGCCCAGGGCGCGCGGCTGATCCGCGCCTGTTATCGTCAGTTGGGCGCCGGGTTCGTTGAGCTGCTGCGGCTGCCAGTGATCGACCGCGCCGCTATTGACCGGTACATCACGGTGAAAGGCCAGAACCATTTTGATGATGCGGTCGGGTCAGGACGACCGGCGATTGTCGTGACCGCGCATTTTGGCAACTGGGAACTGTCGTCGATCGCCGCG
>JAHFGT010000010.1 GCA_023247275.1 Candidatus Omnitrophota bacterium | reverse complement strand
CCTGCGACCCGCACATCCACCCACGCCCATCCGCGTCGATCGGCAAAAGTTAGGCGCTAGCTGCGCCGACCGGCCTCCTCCAACCAACGGTTCACCATTTGTACCATGAATATCTGCGCCTGTAGCTCAAACTGGATAGAGCGGGGGCGTCCTAAGCCCTGCGTTGCAGGTTCGACTCCTGCCAGGCGCATTTCTTTTCACCCGTCACTCCTTGACTCCGACACCCTCTTCAAGGTCTGCTACAATCCAATAAACATTCATAAAGTCTCGTAGCCCTTAGCACTAGAGCTAAAAAGTGCTTGACATTGCTAGGCTTCCTTCCTATAGTAGGTCCAACCTGTGAAAGGAGGTGCCCTCAGAATCTCGGGGACTGGGAGCACGCAGGCAAGCTCAAGCAGGAGTACAGCGTCTGAAATTTCGCTCACGTCGTTGTGTCATCTGCAACACATGGAGTGCTGACTCGTTGACAATGCAGAGGGTCGTGTGGAACGGAAGTGGGGCTCACAACAAGGAGGGAAGTCGATGCTGAAGGCTACGCTTAGAAGCGCAGTCCTTCTCGGACTTCTGGCCATCAGCGCACCGAGTTATGCTGAAGTCCAGAACGTCAAAGTAGGTGGTGAGGTGACCGTTAGGGGCTTCGCACGCAAGAGTATGCGCGCGAGTGAAGATGTCATCAATGGGGTCGGTGGAACATCAACCGGTGCCGTGTTCCCTGGCAACGGGCAGTATGGGTCATCGCAGGACAATTTCATGCAGCAATTGACGGCGATCAACGTTGGCGCTGATCTCACGGAGAACGTCTCCACACAACTGCGGGTCATCAACCAGCGGGTCTGGGGCAACCTCACACAGGATGCTGTCGACGGCACTGGAGACGCTAACCAAGTCGACTTATCGCTGGCGAACGTCACGCTGAAGGAGCTGTTCTATTCTCCGCTGAGCGTGACCCTTGGACGACAGCGACTCTGGTACGGGCGTGGCTTCATCGTCGGCAATCGGTTGCTCGAAGGAGATTTTGATCCTGAGCAAGCTCTTGGTGCTGACGAATTTTCAGATATGACAGGGTTCGACGCCATCAAAGGTGTCCTTGACCTTTCCCAGATCTCGCCAATTCCGGTCACCCTGGATGCGGTCTATGCCAAGGTTGACGAGAACGAGATCAGTGTCAACGGTGCGACAGACAGCTCGGCGGACGACAAGACCTTGCTCGGACTCAACCTCGGCACCAAGTTCAGCATGGGAGAGGCTGAGATCTACTACTGGAACAAGCGAAACAATGAAACCGAGAATGGCCAGGCGTTTACCTTGGACACCAATCCGCAATCCAACACCCTTGGCGTTCGTGGCAGCGTTGCGCCGGTTGAGGGGCTGAGCACCTGGGGTGAAATGGCGTATCAGTGGGGCCACCGTATGACCACACCGTTCTCCTTCGATGCTGAAGGGGCAACTGGTGATCCGTACTCTGCCTGGGCCATGAACTTCGGTGCAGATTACACGGCGAAGGAAGTTGCCTGGTCTCCCACGGTTGGCGCCGAGTGGATATTCTACTCTGGCAGCGAGGGAGCCGGGTGTGCGAACTCCAACTTTGACACCGACTGTACAGACACCGGGGAGTTCCCGTACGCGAGCGCGATCGGCGGGTGGGAGCCTGTGTACCGTGGATCGTTCTCGACCGCTATCCGTGAGTTCCAAGGAGCAGGGTTGTATATGCCGGCGCAATCCGCAGCGGTGATCACGAATATCAGCGGCAGCAACACGCAATACAATCCGCTGACGAACTCGTACACCAACGAGCACCAATTTGGTCTGCACGGCACGGTGCGACCGCTCCAGGATCTGACGGTCGACAACCGCTACACGTGGTTCATTGCCGATGAGGGCATCGTCCCTGTGGCTGGGAGCAAGCGCCACAGCTATATCGGCGGCGAGTATGATTTGCAGGCCAGCTACAACTATACCGATGATGTACAGTTTGGCCTGATTTACGCGGTGTTCACGCCGGGCAGCGTGTTTCGCCACCCGTTTGATGACATCGCGCAGGAGTTGGTCACGTCAGTCGATGTGAAGTTCTAACTGTTTGTTGGTTGATTTCCAGCCCCCTGCTTCGTGCTGAAGCAGGGGGCTTTCTTACACCACGACGATTCCACTCATGACCCAGCCGTTGTACATCGCGTTTGTTTGGCATATGCATCAGCCCTACTACCGTGATCCGGTTTCAGGGACCAGTTCCATGCCATGGGTTCGGCTGCATGCCGCCAAAGACTACCTAGATATGGTGACTCGGTTAGAGGCGTTTCCCACGATCCACCAAACCTTCAATATGGTGCCATCGCTGTTGGATCAGCTGGAAGAGTATCTGCCGCCCGCGAATTTGTCTGATGTCTTTCTGGACCTGTCCCGCAAGTCGGCGGCTGACTTCTCAGTACAGGAACAACAGTTCGTGCTGGAATGGTTTTTCCTCGCGAATCCTGAACGCATGATTCGACCCTATCCACGGTATGAAGACCTCTTCGCCAAACGTGGGGCGACGATCAGGGAAGAGCAGTGGCCAGAGATTCGCCGCCGGTTCAAACTGCAAGACTACCTCGATCTCCAAGTGTGGTTCAATCTCGCATGGATTGATCCTTGGTTGCGCAGACAGGATCCACACCTCGCACACCTTGAACAGAAAGGGGCAGGATTCACCGAAGAAGAGAAGCGGTATGTGTTGGAGCAGCACCTCGAATTCTTGGCGCGTGTCATTCCCACGTATCGCAGCGCTGCCGCTCGCGGCCACATTGAGTTGAGTTGCTCGCCCTACTATCATCCCATTCTTCCGCTCCTCTGTGATCTACGTGCCGCCCACGTGGCTTTGCCACACTTGCCGCTCCCCGAAGCCTCTTTTCGCCATCCGGATGACGCACGCTGGCAGCTGCAGCAAGGCCTGGCACGCCATGCCCAGGCGTTCGGGATTCCAGCACGCGGGGTCTGGCCGTCCGAAGGGGCGGTGAGTGAAGAGGTCGTTCGACTGGCCATCGACAGCGGCGTGCAGTGGATCGCAACCGATGAAGAGATCTTGTGGCGCACGCTCCGAAGTTCCCCAACTCCGGCACAACGTTATCGGGCCCACCGGCTGCAACGTGACGGGGGACAGCTCTTCATCATCTTCCGTGATCGCGAACTCTCAGACTTGATCGGATTTACGTACAGTCATTGGGCACCGGATCGGGCGGCTGAGGATTTTTTGGGTCGACTCGGCCGCATCCATCAGACGTTGCAGGCCGGGCCACGCCCGGGCCTGGTCAGCATCATTCTCGATGGAGAAAATGCCTGGGAATCGTATGCGAACGATGGTCATGATTTCTTCCTCGCTGTGTATCACGCGCTCGCCGCTGACACGAGGTTTCGGTGTGTGACGGTGAGTGAATTTCTCCAACAGGTCCCGCCCACTGATGATGAATCGCTCCCGCCATTGTTTAGCGGTTCCTGGATCGATGCGAACTTCGCCACGTGGGTAGGACATCCGGAGAAGAACACGGCGTGGTCGCATCTGGCCCGCTTGCGAGAAACGCTCGGGCAGCTCAATCCTGATGACCCGACGAGCCGGCCCATCTGGCAGAGCCTGGCAGCCGCGGAAGGCAGCGACTGGATGTGGTGGTTCGGGGATACCCATTATTCCGCCCAAGCTGAGGAGTTTGATCGACTCTTTCGTTTGCACGTGAGTAATACCTATCGCCTCGCTCATCACGAGCCTCCCAAGGAGTTGTCTGTGCCAATTCGTCGTCCAGTGGCACAGCCGCTCTACAGGCCAACAGGACCCATCCATCCGACGATTGATGGACGGGAAACCTCCTATTATGAATGGCTCTATGCCGGTCGATTGGAGCTCCGCACCTACGCCGCCATCCACCGAGCGATGCAAGGTCTGGAAACAGTCGCGTACGGCGTGGATGACACCACCCTGTATCTGCGAATCGATGTGCGATTGGAGCTCCTGCAGGCTCTGGGGTCGTGGCGTGTCGAGCTTTCCCTTGCTGCGAAGACGACCGTCGTTATCCGACCCGATTCGTCGGCCAGCGGTGCCCGTGCCGAACTTGTCCTCGATGGAGAATCGCCCACATCCGTGCCACTCGCGTGCGCATTCCAGCGCGTCTTGGAGGTCGCGATCCCTCTCTCGGCTGCTGGCCTCACGCTGGAACAACCCATCCCCCTCATCCTCACCCTCCGACAAAACGGCCAGGACATCCTTGAGCGCTATCCGTCACAGGGCATGTTCGAGCTGCCCACCGTGGTGAGCGATCTGGAATCGGAAACCTGGCTGGTCTAGCAGAGGAGTCACCTTGATTCCTCGTCGAGCTTCTCCTATAATGGGATCATCGAGCCGCAAAAACGCATGAAGCAAATTCGCATTGCCATTGCGGGCGTTGGCAATTGTGCCAGCGCCCTTCTTCAAGGGTTGGCCTATTATGCCACCCCGGCCACACATGGCCGCCCGAGTCCTGCCGGCCTGCTCCATGCCCGTATTGGGATGTATACCCCACGCGACATCATTGTCGTTGCCGCGTTTGACATCGATTCCCGCAAAGTGGGTCAACCGCTTGAATCGGCGTTAGTGGCCGCGCCAAATTGCACCACGCAGTTTCTGAAGCGGCTGCCGCGCTACGGTGTGCGGGTCCAGATGGGCCCGGTGCTGGATGGCGTGGCTCCCCACATGCATGGGTACCCGCCGGAGCAAACCTTTGTCGTCGCAAAAACGCGTCCAACCAATATTGCACAGGTCTTAAAGCGGAGCCGTGCCGAAATCTTGTTGGCCTACTTGCCGGTCGGCTCACAGCGGGCGACCGAAGTCTACGCCACGGCATGCGTCGAGACTGGGGTGAGCCTGATCAATTGTATTCCGGTCTTCATTGCCTCAGATCCTCGATGGGCGGCGCGATTCAAGAGCCAGGGGATTCCGCTCATCGGCGATGATGTGAAAGGGCAGGTGGGTGCCACCATCCTGCATCGAACGCTGGCGCGCCTGTTCATGGAGCGGGGCGCCGCCATTGATCGGACATATCAACTGAATGTGGGCGGTAATACCGACTTCCTGAATATGCTGAATCAGGAGCGCTTGAAACTGAAGAAAATTTCGAAGACCGAAGCGGTCCAAAGCGTCTTGCACAAGCCCCTCACGCGCTCGGATATCCATATCGGTCCCAGCGACTACGTGCCCTGGCAACGTGATCGGAAAGTGTGTTTCCTTCGCATTGAAGGACGAGGGTTCGGGGACTGCCCCATCGAGATTGAGGCCAGACTGTCGGTCGAGGATTCCCCGAACAGCGCCGGAATGACCATTGATGCCATTCGCTGCTTACGATTGGCTCGAGATCGCGGTCTGGCCGGTCCGTTAGAGTCGGTGTCGGCTTGGACCATGAAACACCCGCCCGTGCCCATGTCCGACGAACGAGCGCGCCAAACGGTAGAGGCTTTCATTGGTGGAACCGGCCTCCGCTAGTCCTTCGCTTCGTGTCCACCACCCATGCCGGTCAGGGTGGACGGCCATCGCCCAATTTGCTCTGGTGGCGTTCTTCGTTGGCGTGTCGCTGACCCTGTTTGGGACGCTGCTCCAACCGCTCGTCAATCAACTGTTGCATCACTTCGGTCTTCCTCCGCTCGGTCTTTCCTGGTGGCGAATCTTTCGTCGTTGCGCCTCGATCGCAGCAGGAATTAGTTTGTGGGTCTGTATTCGAGCCATCGAACACCGCTCCTTTCGCTGGTATGGGTTCGGGTTGCTGACTGCCAAGCGGGAATTTGCCTTCGGGCTGGCACTCGGCGTCACGGCCCTGGGCTCGATGCTCGCGATTGGACTGCTCAGTGGCGTGTGCCGATTTGCGATCACGCCGGATGGGGTCAGATTGTGGCGAACCGTGCTGCTGTTTGTTCCGGCTGCAGTCCTCGTGGCGGCATTAGAAGAACTGGTGTTCCGTGGATACCTCCTGCGGCATCTATCGACCTTATCGACACCGCTTGGAGTCCTACTCACGAGCGCCGCGTATGCTGCCGTGCATGTCAAGGAACTCTCGTTTGCCGCGGCCGGATTGCGAGAACTGTTTGGATTGTTCCTATTGGGCGGGGTCCTCGCGGTGAGCTGTATTGTCACGCGACATCTGGCGCTGGCCATGGGACTACACGCAGCGTTCGCGTACGGTGCGCGCGTGAACAAACTGGTGATCGAGTTCACCGTACCCCCGGGCTCGTGGTTTATCGGAACGAGTCGACTGATCAATGGAGTCGCAAGTTGGATTGTGCTGCTTGTTGTCGGAGCCGTTGTCCTGTGGTGGGTCCAATCGCGTCACAGGAACAGAGGAGGACTCGGGTATGAGCAGGCGTAAGGGATGGGTGTGGCTGACGGCAGCACCGCTGTTGCTCCTCACGCTGGCGTCCGTGGCCAGCGCCGATGAGCAGGGTTTCGATGTGGATAAGAGCCTGCACAAACTCGGGCGGGGAATTGCCAACGTGGCCCTTGGGGCCGCCGAATTGATTCGGACCCCGGAACTGGTGAGTCGGCGCGAAGGGTATTTACCGGGTGTGACGGTCGGAGTGGTGCAGGGCGTTTGGCGCACCCTCTTGCGAGAAGCGGCCGGCGTCTACGAAGTGGCAACCTTCTTCATCGATGTGCCGCACGACGGCGCCCCGCTGATTCGGCCTGAATTCGTTTGGGAGCATGGGAACTGGGCTGAGTAGCCCCCAACCTTGGCTCGGAGTCTGTTTTGACTTGGATGGCGTGTTGATCGATACCATGCCGTTGCATGCCATCGCCTGGCAGCACGCGTTACGGACGCGGGGATTGCGCGTGTCGCGTCGGCTCATCTACGAATGGGAAGGGGAATCTGGAATCGTGTCCGCCCGCCGACTGCTCGCAGCCCATCAATGTCCCCAGATTGGGGCAGCCGACCTGCTCGCTGACAAGGAACGCCGATTTGCGATGTTGGCCCGTGACATTCGTGTCCCCGTGCCGCTGCAACGATTGTTGCGCCGCATTCGCCGGCGGCACACCCGCCTGGCGTTGGTCACAGGGACCTCATCACGAGAAGTCGATCGCATCCTGCCACAGACTATCCGCCACACATTCGATGCGCTCGTCACTGGGGATCGCGTGCGGCGGGGCAAGCCGCACCCCGAACCCTATCTGACTGCCGTGCGCGCCTTGCACATTCCAGCGCACCGGGCGATCGTCGTCGAAAATGCGCCGTACGGAATCCGCTCAGCTCAGCAGGCGGGCGCAGGATACATTGTGGCGCTGGCGAGCTCGCTTCCACGTCGATATCTCCAGGGCGCGCATGTCATCGTCGGATCGGTCCGCGATCTCATCCAGGCGTTGGATGAACTCGTGTGTCCTGATTGACAAGCTCGCTCGCGCCTGGATAGAATACGCCTATCGACTCACAGACTGACGTCCATTGAGGGCACGCCACAAGCAGAGGTGGGGTCATGCGGTACGGCGTCCTGATCGGAATGGCACTGAGCGCAGGGATGTTGCTGGGAAGTTCGTCGGTTTGGGCGCAGGACCCAATCCATAAAATGGGCCGCGGTGTGGTCAATGTGTTGACCGGGTGGATTGAAGTGCCCAAAAATGTTCATTTGGGCTTGCAAGAACGCAACCCGGTCACCGGGGTCGGAAAAGGGTTCGCGAAGGGGGTAGGGCTGACCGTGTTGCGCGGCGGGGTCGGACTCTTCGAAGCTATGACATTTCCCATCCCGTACCCAAAGGACTACGCCTCCCCGTATGAATCGTGGGAGTTAAGCGACTACGCGTGGGAATAATTGGCGCGCGCCTGACGTGTGTGCTCACGGCCGTTGTTCTCAGTGCGCATGGCACGCAGGTAGCAACAGCCGCAGAACAGGCGTCGGTACCCGCGACGGGTTCGCTCGGATCTGGCCCTGAACCTGTCATCGGCGAACGGTTCGCATTTCATGGGTACTGGCTCGGCATTCCGGTCGGCTACGGCTGGATCGAAACGAAGGAGCGAGCCCAGCTCGACGGTTGCCAAGTCGTCCATATCGAGGCCCACGGATACTCCAATAGGTTGTTGTCCACGTTCTATCCGATCACCGACGTTGTACACTCATTTCTCGACGTCGATACCCTTCAGCCGCTCCGGTTTGAGAAACATCAGCAAGAAGGCCATTACCGTGCCGACGAAGTTGTCACCTTTGATCCCACGACCTTAACCGCCAGCTATCACTCGCTCCTCAATCATTCCACGAAGCAGATTTCGCTCCCGGATCAGTTTCAGGACCTTATCAGCACGTTCTATTGGCTCCGTCGACAATCCCTGACGCCAGAGAGCACCGTGCGGATCTCGATGTATACCGATGAGAAAATCTACGATACGCTCATCCGTGTAGGACCTGTGCGTGATCTGGAACTGCTCAAGCGCGGGACGTTTCGCTGCGTCATCGTGGAGCCAGAAGCCTCCTTTAAGGGCCTCTTGGTCAAACGTGGGAGGGTGTGGGCGTATGTGACCGCCGATGCGCGGCGACTGCCAGTCTTGATCAAGGCGACCACACCCTGGGGACCCATGACAGCTGTCCTAGATGAGTCGTCGGTGTTGGGTGATTCAGTAATGTCTGATAATATCCATTATGTAAAATAGACAATACCAAACCAATCCACTCGCCATCCATTAGCCTCTCTGTCATAAGCAGTTACTAAGCAATTTTGCGACCCGCTCCACATAGCCGGAGGACTCCTTCGAAAATGCGTCCAGATGCCCGGCACCTTCAACGATCCACAACTGTTTCGGCGCCTGGGCTGATGCAAAAACTTCCTCCATCCATGCAACCGGCACCCGGATATCCTCGCTGCCGCCGATCAGCAACAACGGTCGTGGAGTAAGCCGCGCGGCAAACCGCCGGCAATCGATCCGTCGAGGCCACACGCCGAATCGCATGCGATAGGTGCTGGAGAGATACCATCCGAATGGGATGTTCGGCAGCCATGGATAGAACAGCCTGACATGCCGCCGGAGGCTTTGCTCAAGATTATGGTACGGACTCTCAGCGACCACCGCCCCAATCCGCTCATCGGATGATGCCACGGCCAAAGCGACGACCGCTCCCATCGAGACCCCGATGATTCCGTAGGGGCGCGCTGGAACATCTGCTTCTGCGCCGAGAAATGCCAACGCCCCTTCGAGATCCAACTGCTCATGCCAACCGAAGGAGGAACACCGTCCCGCACTGCCACCATGGCCGCGAAAATCGAACACGAACACGCTGAACCGATTGGCGTGCAATCCGGCCGCCAGCGGCAGCACATGTGACCGGTTGGCGCCAAGCCCATGGCAGATGATGATCCAACCGCGCGAAGACTCTGCTGGAATTTTCCATCCTTCCAACCACTGCCCGTCAGTGGCTGGAAAGCGAACGGTCTGGGCCGGGAGACCGTAGTGCTCCGGGGTATCCAGCAGCGGGAGTCGTGGGAGAATGGTATTGCGCAGGAACAACAGCGCGGACCCAAGCCAGGTCCAGAAGATGACGAGGAAGACAACCTCGACGACGATCACCAGCTACTTAACCGTACTGCCGACGCGCACCGGTCGCTCAGGGCTCATGAGGACGATCCCATTCGGATCCGAGGCCGCCAACACCATCCCCTGACTTTCAACGCCACGCAGGGTCGCCGGCTTTAGGTTCGCCACGACGATGACCTGTTTACCGACCAGTTGCTCAGGTTGATACGACGCTTTGATTCCGGCAACGACCTGACGCGCAGGACCGTCGCCGATGTCCACGGTCAGCACAAGGAGTCGGTCCGCGTTCGGATGGGGTTGAGCAGCCGTGATGACCCCCACCCGCAGTGACAGTTTGGCAAAGTCGTCAATCGAGATCAGGGGAGGCGCCATCGGGAACGTCGGGGGGGTCGCCGGCGTGGACTTCCCTTCCTCACCGCTAGATGCTGGAATCGGTGGGATGGCAGAGGTCATACGGCGGTTGGCGATGAAAGCGCCGGGGCTTCTTGCGGCGGAACCATCGTGATGGCGTCCCAGGGACACACTTTCTCACACAGAAAACAGCCGATACACTTGGGCTGATCGATGATACAAGTCGCCTGCAGACCTGGGTACTCTGGACCAGGTTCTTTGCGAATACAATCAACCGGACAGACGGCTACGCAGACTTCGCAGCCGGTACAACTATCCGGATTGATCACCGCTTTGGGCCGACCTTTTCGCGGCGCTGGCGCCGCCATTATGCTGAGGGTTTCTGAGCTGGCCGCAGCCGCTCGGCAACAAGCTGACTCACGAGTTTCCCATCGGCCGCGCCGGCCGCCTGGGTCATCACATGCTTCATGATCTGACCCTGGTGCTGGCCAACCGCAGCAATGGCCTCGTCAATGAGTCGGCGCAACGCATCGGCTGAGAGTTGTTGTGGAAGATAGGCATGGAGGATCTGCAACTCCTGCTCAGTCTGCGTGACCACATCCTGCCGGCCGTTCTGCTTGGCCGATTCGAGTGTCTCTCGACGCTGCTTCGCCTGCTGAGCCAGGACCTGGACGATCTCTGCCTCGTCTAATGTGTCCTTGCGCTTGTCCATAGCGGCCCGTTGGATTCCGGCTTTGATCAACCGAATCGCATCAACCCGTAGCCGATCTCTGGCCCGCAGGGCGTTCTTGTAATCAGACTCCAGCCGCTCGGTCAAGGATGTCATGGCGATCACTTAGTCTATACAACTTTCTGGCTGCGATCAAGTCAGCAGGCTCTGGTCGTGAAAAAAGCGCCCAGCCTACGCTGGGCGCCTGAAGCTGTCCTCGCAATACTGCTGAGCGAACTAGATTCTAGACCGAGACCGGCGTCTGATCACTGTCCCAAGCAATCCCACTGTCATCAGCACTGCGCTGGCAGGCTCTGGGATCACGCTATGGCATTGAGTCACTCGGAACCCAAGATCGTTGTAGTCAACATCGCCCCCGCCGTATAAATCCTCAAATGCCACGGTGGCAACTCGTGGATTCAAGACGGTGACATCCGCATGCGCGACACCGTCCGGGTTACGGGATCCAGGCCCCATCACGAAGGTATTGCCGGTATTCTGAACAAAAATCCCGAAGATGAGCTCTTCGCCGCTTGGAAAGTTCCCGAGATCCACAACCTTTCCAACCTCGGTATTCAGACCGATGAACCTGTCAGGTCCTGGAGAGAACAGATGCAGTTCGTTGGTAAAGGCGGCAGAAAATGGGAGGATTTCCACTTGGACATCACCACCGATAGAGAAAAGCGATGCGCCAATCACCGCATGTGATGTTCCTGGAAACGCAAACAGAACCGCCAGTAGCGCCCCGGCAAATTGCCACTTACGCGTCATGGACTTCCTCCCCATGCTGTTCAATGAACCACAGAGTGAAATACAATATAGTAGATACTTTAAGCAAGAAGCAAGCAACATGCCATCTATCTTTCAAAAAGACAATATCTTATATTATATAACGTACTACACTACAGCATGTTATATGATTATATGCGTAGAGAATCGGTCAATTTATTCCAGGTACTAACGACGCCTCGACAATAGGTTGATCCTGCTACGGGGTGGCTTGGTTATCCGACGGAATGAATTGTGCCGGCACAGCAACTGCCGATGGCGAAAACAGTCGATGAGATGATCGTTCACCAAGCCGGCGGCTTGCATGAAGGCATAGCAGATAGTTGGGCCGACAAACCGAAACCCGACCTGCATGAGCGCTCGGCTCATCCGCTGGGATTCTGCTGTCTGGGTTGGAATCTGCAGCATCGAGCGACGCTTGGGTTGCACGGGCTGACCATCGACAAAGCTCCACAGATAAGTATGAAAATTCCGCTGCCGTTCGACGACCTGCAGGAACGCTTGGGCGTTGGCGATCGTCGCCTCGATCTTTAAGCGATTCCGGATGAGCGCTGGATTCTGCAAGAGCGTGCTGATGTTGGCGCGGCTATAGCGGGCAATCCGCTCTGGATCGAACTGGTCAAACGCTTGTCGGATGGCCTCGCGTTTACGCAGGACGATCAACCAGCTTAACCCAGCCTGCATCGCATCAAGCACGAGTAATGCAAACAATTTCCGGTCGTCATAGATCGGCACGCCCCACTCGACATCGTGATAGGTTGTCATGACCGGCGGTTGCATCGCCCAGGGGCACCGCGATAATGCCGTCGATGGCATTCAACCTATCTCCTGTCGGATGAGCAGCACGCCGATGATGGTTTTGGCGTCGCAGATCGCGCCGGAACGAATCTTGGCCAGGGCTTCGCGCAACGACAGGATCACTGGCGTCACCAGTTCATCGGCCTCTGGACTGGCCGGGCCGTTGATGAGATCTTGCGCCAGGAACAGCGTCATCAGCTCCGACACAAATCCAGGCGCTGCGTAGAATTGGCCGAGTTTGTGCCAGCGACGCGCGGTCCAGCCAGTTTCTTCCCGCAGCTCTCGCCGAGCACAGGCGAGCCGAGGTTCTTTGGGGCTCAACGTCCCGGCCGGCAGCTCAATGAGCCATCGTCTAACCGCCCGGCGGTATTGGCGGACGAACACCAGGTGCGATCGGTCGATCATGGGGGCGATCACGACCGCGCCGGGGTGTTGGATGGTTTCGCGCACCAGCCGCTGACCGCCGATTTCCAGCTGCTCCCGGATCAATCGGATGACGCGGCCCTGGTACATCGTGCTCCGCTCAATGATATGGATCCGGGTTGTTCGAGCAGGGCTTGGCCGAGCGATCATGACAGATATCCGAGCTGACGCAAGATCCGCTCGTCCTGACGCCAATGCTCGGCTCTTTTGACCCAGAGCCCCAGATATACCTTGCGGCCCAGCAGCCGCTCAATCTCCCGTCGAGCCGCTTGCCCAATTCGCTTGAGCATGTCTCCGCCTCGGCCAATCACGATCGCCTTCTGCCCTGGCCGCTCCACCAAGATCGTGGCCTCGATCCGTGTCAACTGCGGCTCTGGTGTGAACGTCTCGATCAGCACCGCCACAGCGTGTGGGACCTCTTCATGTGTTAGCAGCAAGACCTGCTCTCGAATGAGTTCACTGATGAGCTGGACAACGGTTTGATCCGTGGGCTGATCCGATTCGTACCAGCGCGGGCCTTCTGGAAGTGCTGCGACAATCCGCTGCAGCAACACATCCATCTGCACCCCGGTGACAGCAGACACCGGGATGCAGTCAGTAAACAGTTTGCGGGTGATACAGGTTTCCATCATTGGCAACAGCAGCGGCTTCTTCACCAGGTCGACCTTATTGATCGCCGCGATCACGGTCCGATGACGAGCCTCGCCAGACCGGATGGCCTGCT
Organism: Candidatus Omnitrophota bacterium; assembly: GCA_023247275.1. Lineage (GTDB taxonomy): Bacteria > Omnitrophota > Gorgyraeia > Aquiviventales > Aquiviventaceae > JAHFGT01. Next base: position 32,102 of record JAHFGT010000010.1, on the reverse strand, counting down.
TGACACGCGAAAACACCTGTTCATCGTCCCGCGTGATTCCGGCCCGCGCATCGATGACGACAACCAGCACATCCGCCTCGTCGATGACCGCCTTGGCCACCTCTTGCATGTATCGACCCAGGGCATGCTCAGGCCGGTGCAACCCAGGACTGTCGAGAAACGCCACCTGCGCGTCTTCTCGCGTGAGGACCCCGAGGATCCGGCGACGAGTGGTCTGCGGTTTTGGCGAAACAATGGCGATTTTGGACCCCAGATAATAGTTCAAGATGGTGGACTTACCGACATTCGGCCGGCCGATAATCCCGGCAAACCCTGACCGACAAGCCGCCTTGCTCATCGCCGGCGCGACCCAACCCGCCGGGGGGCCGCATGTCCGGCCAGCGTGGTGCGCTTGCGCGCGATCCATGCCAACAGCTCGTGGCGGGTCAAACAGTTGAGTAACTGGCGCGGTTCGACCCACGCCCGCCGAGCGATTCCGAGCCCGACCGCCATGTGGTCCAGGTGCGTGAGCCGATGCGTATCGGTTGAGATGGCCAACATGACACCCAGCTCCTGAGCTCGACGCGCTGCCGTATCACACAGATCCAACCGCTTCGGGCACGCATTGATCTCGAGCACAGTATTGGTCTCTTTCGCCGCCTGGAACACCGCCTCCAAGTTCACCTGATACGGCTCGCGTTCGCCGATCAATCGGCCGGTCGGATGCGCGATCAGCGTCACATACGGGTTGCGTATGGCGCGCAGGATCCGGTTGGTGATCGCCGACTCGCTCTGCTTGAATCCGGAATGGATCGAGCCGACCACGAAATCAAGATCGGCCAGTACCTCATCCGGATAATCCATCGACCCATCCGCCAGGATGTCGACTTCTGCCCCCAACAAGACCTGGTAGCCGGTCAACCGCGCATTGAGCGCGCGGAGAATCCCCATCTGCTCCCGAATCCGCTCGATGGACATGCCGCGCGCGATTCGCAGCGACTGGGAATGATCACAGATCGCGATGTACTCATAGCCTCGGTCTTTTCCGGCTTGGACGATCACCTCCAGCTTGTCCGCCCCATCAGACCAATTCGTGTGGATATGGAAATCACCCCGGATGTCCTTGGCCTCAACCAGCGTCGGTAACCGTCCGACTTTGGCGGCCTCCAACTCGCCGTTATTCTCGCGCAATTCCGGCGGGATCCAGGCCAGACCAAGCGCGCGGTACACGTCGGCTTCCTCTGTCCCAGCCAGGCGGTGTCGGTCGCTGACCCGGAACACGCCGTATTCGTTGACCTTCAGCCCTTTGCGCACGGCCAATTCGCGTAGCACGACGTTATGTTCCTTCGAGCCGGTGAAGTATTGCAGCGCCGCGCCAAAGCTGGCCGGTTTGACGACGCGCAAATCCACCTGGAGCCCTCGGGTCGTCAGGATGGACGCCTTGGTCATGCCAGCGGCCAGCACCCGCCCGGTCCAGGGCGAACGCTGAAACGCCTCCATCACCGGCCCGGGACGACGCGCGGCGACCAGTAGATCCAAATCACCGATCGTCTCTTTCATGCGGCGCAAGCTGCCGGCCGTCGACACGTTCAGCACACCGGGCACCTCTCTGAGCCGCGTCAGAAATTGCTGGGCCAGTGACAGCGCCACATTCAACGTCATGCGTTCCCGACCCTGCTTCATCAGGCCGATGGCCTTGAGGATGTTCTCTTCTTTCTTCCCGCCGAATCCTGGCAAGGCACGCAGCCGGCCGTCTCGAGCCGCCTGCTCCAAATCCGCCACGGTCTTCAGCTTCAGCCGGTCGACAAACACCTTCGCCAGTTTCGGTCCAACGCCAGGCACCTCGAGAAACTCGAGCACGCCACTCGGAACCGTTTTCCTCAGTCGCTCGAAGGCGTCGAGCTGGCCGGTGGTGAGGTACTCCTCAATCTTTTGCGCCAAGTCTGCGCCGATCCCAGACAGTTCGCGCAACCGCCCGGCCGTGGCCAAGTGATCTAAGTCGCCGCTGAACGTCGCGAGCGTCTCGGCGGCTCGACGATACGCACGGATTCGAAAAACATTCTCACCCTGATATTCCAGCAGGTTCGCGATCTGCTCAAATAGTGTGGAGAGCTCGTGCTGTTTCATTGGCCTTCTGGAACCCCGCGCAACACCACAACCCCCACGATCAAAAATCCGATCATCACCAGCACGGCCAGACCGTATCGTGAGGGGTCCCGCACGATCAGGCCCCACACGAGCGGACCGATCATTGAGGAAGCCTTTCCGAACAGCCCGGCTAACCCGAGCATCTCAGCCAGTTGATCTTTCGGCGAGAGCTGCACGAGCAGCACCCGTGAGGTCGCCCAGGTCGGGCCCAAGCAGAACCCGAGCACCGGCCCAACGATCCACAACACCTGAATGGACGGCCGAACGACCAGTGCGGTCAACGCCACGATCCACCCAACCCAGATCCACCCCAGGGTCCGTTTGGCGCCAAGACGCGGGATCAATCGACTCACCGTCAGTGATCCGATCACCGCGCACACTTGTCCGACGACAAAAAACCGAATCACCTGCTGGTCGGACAACCCAGCGACTTTGCTCGTATACACGGCCATAAAGACGAGGATGGTGTTAATCGCGTTCAGACTGAAAAACGCGGCGCAGAAAAACCGCCATAAGCCGCCCAGGGCTCGCGCCGATCGAATCGTCGCCGCCAGTCGCAGGCTGGCGGCACGCGCCACCTGTGGCCACGAGAGGGTCCTGCGCGGCTGAGGATCGCGCACCGTCAAAAACGTCGGCAGCGCGAATCCCACGAACAGCAACGCCGAGGGAATAAACGTCGCTCGATATCCGGCCCAGTTGACGAACGGCCACAGGAGCACCAGCCCAAGGATGCTGCCCACATATCCGAATGAGGCGCCCAATCCCGACGTGTGGCCCAGCTGCCCTGACGCCGCCACCTGCCAGAGCATCGCGTCATAGAACACCGCGCCCAATTGATAGCCGATGTTCGCCACGCCGAACAACAACAGCGCCAGCCACAGATTCGACGTGAGGGCCACCAACGACGTGCCGATCACGCAGACATACGTGGTCCACCGAAGAAACCGCATCCGTTCCCCGGTCGCGTCAGACACCGCGCCGCAAAACGGCAGTGCCACGGCGACGACCAGGGTGGAGAGCGTCAGCGCGATGCTAAACCAAATCTCCGGCGCGTGCAGATCCTTGGTGATCCAGAGCGGAAAATAGAACGACACCATCGCCACCGCAAAGAAGGTGTTCGCGAGGTCGAACAAGGCCCAGCCGAGCACCTGGCTCATCCCACCACCGGCCTGCTGCTCGTGGTTCGACAAGAGTGTCTTGCGAGGTTGCTCACCACTCGTGCTGAGCAGGATGGCCCATCAGAACCCATCAGATCAATCCTGTCGAAGCACTAGCTCGACGGATAGGTCGCCAGGAATTCTGACAGCCAGTTCCGCCACGCCGTCTGGAGCGAAGACCCCTTCGTGTGGAGCTCGGCCGGCAAGGCTGATTCCCACGACTCGCCGGCTGCAAACCGTTTGAGGAGATTCCGAACTCGCCAAAATCCATACCGATTCACTACGTAGGCGATGATGCTGTACGACTGCTCGTACCCTAAGCCGACCTCATCGGCTGACGTGCCGTTGGTAATATGTTGCCCGAGTTCTCCCCACGGATAGAGCCGTTGTTGCTCTGCCGCTTCTCTCAGGAGGCGAACCGCACCAGCGCGCTGACTCCGCCCTTCATATTCGGCCAATCCCTCGTTGATCCACTCCGGACACGCGCCGTTGGTCAGGTCATAGATCACCGCATGCGTGTACTCATGAAACAGTGTCTGGCGGACATCGACGAGATTCAACTGCGCCCCAGGAAGCGGGACACGGATCTTTCCATCAAACTGGCCGGCGACCCAATCAGGCACCTGTTGTCGTAGGGCCCGAAAACTGTCTGCGCTGTACACCAGGACAATGACTTGATGCTTCGGCCAATAATTGAAATCGCTGCCGACCTGGCGACGCGCTTCGACCAGCGCATCGCGCACATCAAACCCGGTTGGCCGATCGATTCCCTCTTCGAATCGCACATCGAAATAGGCTTGCGACACCCGTTCAAACTTGGATTCAACCGGCAGCTCGCCGGTGACCTGCATCAGCCGATCCTGCACCCTGGGCAGTTGTGGATTCAGCTGGAGCGCCTTCTCCCACGCGGATTTCGCTTCCTTGAGGTGTTGCCGATTATATTCGATCTCCCCGAGCAATGCATAGGCGTTGTCGAGTTTGGGATTGAGTTGGAGCGCCTTCTGGAGCGTCGCGGTGGCCCCGACCAGATCATAGTGTTGATAGGCGTCCTGAGCCTGGTTCAATAAACTGTGACCGAAGTTGGTCTTGAACTGCTCGTTCGTCGGATCCAGCCGGATGGCTTCTTCAAATTGCCGAGCGGCCGAGATCCAGTCGTTCTGATCGCTGAGGCTCACCCCATAGTTGTTGTACGCAATCGCTAATTGAGCCCGGGTGTTGGCCAGGCCAGGGTGCTGCTGCCACTCTTGCCGCAACCTGGCAATCATGACCGGCCAATCGGTCGGCTCATGGTCTTGGGGAGTCTCGGCCCACATCGACGGTGCTGTCATCATCAGGCACCAGCTAGCGATCACACAGAGGACCATGGGGCGAGGATGCGGGGCAGCCATGTGGCCGGCTTACGTGAGCTCGAGCGCCCAGTCGGTGACTAGGCCGAGGACTTCGGTTCGTACCGACTCGTGATGCAACTCATGATACGACTCAGGAAATGTGATTCGGCGTTTCGGGCACACGAGCCGATCAAACCATCGTGCGGCCCAGGCGGTGGAGATAATCTGATCATCCCCAGCGTCCAGGAGCAAGGTAGGCACCTGGATCCGGGCGGCATCTCGGAGCGCACGATCGCGCGATTCCAGCAATGAATGATACGTCCGAGCACTCATCCGATTGTGCACCAACGGATCATCCCGGTAGGCCTGAATCACCGCCGGATCATGGCTCAGTCGGGTCGTATCCAGATCCATCGAGAGCGCACACGATGGCCAGCAACGAGCAAGGACACTGGCACCAATTCGTTTCCACGCGGGAATTTGAAATGCCACCTCGAGCAACGGCGACTGGATCACCGCTCGTCGGACATGGGCCTGATGATCCAACAGCCATACGATCGCCGCCAGCCCTCCGAAGCTGTGTCCGTAAATGGTATAGGTCTGTTGGCCAGAGAGGGGCAGCAGAACCTGCTCCGTGCATGCGACGAGCTCGCTCACCGCCTCGCCCAGGTCTCCAAGATCGCCTCGCGAGCCGCCGGACCGGCCGTGCGCCCACAAATCCGGCGCCACGACACAGATTCCCTGCTCAGCCAGCGCTTGACCGACAGGTCGATACCGCCCGCCATGCTCGCCAAACCCATGGATGATCACGACCAACGCACGAGCTGGGATCGACGGTTGCCAGGCTCGATAGGCGAATAGATGCCCGGAGTGCGGGGCTGTCCACGAGCCTTCCCGATACGCCGTACCACTCATGCTGCCGGGGAAGCGACCTGATACAAACGGCGGAGCACCTGGTCGTAGCGGGCAGCGATAATCCCGCGCTTGGCCTTCAGGGTGGGCGTCAACTCTCCGGACGCCTGACTGAACTCGTGACTCAGCAAGGCGATCTTCTTGACCTGTTCAAAATTGGCCAGACCGTGCTGTTTGGCCTGCACCCGATCCCAATACAATTGAATCACCTGGGGATCGTGAAGCAGTTGATCGACAGAAGCCCCAGACCGGCCATGGGATTCGGCGTAGCGTCGAAGATACTCCATGTTGGGCACGATCAGGGCCACACAGTAGGGCTGGGTATCGCCATAGATGAATGCTTGGCTAATAGCTGGATCAGTCACGAACAAGTTCTCCAGTTTTTGCGGCGCGACAAATTTGCCGCCGGCTGTTTTGATGAGATCCTTCTTTCGGTCTGTGATGACCAGACAATGCTCGGTATCGAGATGCCCGATATCTCCGGTATGCAACCACCCATCGTGGATCGCTGCTGCGGTCGCTTCAGGCTTTTGATAGTAGCCCTGCATGACATGCGGGCCTTTGGTCAGGACTTCCCCGTCTTCAGCGACGCGCAGCTCTACCCCGGGCACCACCGGCCCAACGGTCCCGAACCGCGGTGTGGCCAGCCGATTCACCGTGATGACAGGGGATGTTTCCGTCAGTCCATATCCTTCAATGATAGTGACACCTAGGCTATAGAAGAACTCGCCGATCTCTTTGGAGAGCGGCGCCCCACCAGAGACGAAGAATCGCAGTCGCCCGCCGAGGCGGGTCTGCAGCTTCTTGAACACGAGCCGCTGGGCCAGCCAGCGTTGGGCAGTCAGCGACATGGGAATCGGCTGCCTGGCTTGCTGCAACGTGGCCACGCGCCGGCCGACACGCAGCGCCCACTCGGCCAACCGACGTTTCCCTGCCGGCGCCTGGCGAATCCCTTCTTGAATCCGCGCATACAGCTTCTCGAAGAATCGCGGCACCCCAAGCATAACCGTCGGATGGATCTCGAGCATATTCTGCGGGATCGTATCCATATCCTCGGCATAGGCGACGCTGGCCCCAGCGGTCAGCATCAGGTACCAGCCGGCCATCCGTTCAAACACGTGGCACAGCGGGAGAAATGAGAGATGGAGGTCTGTAGATGTCACCGGGATGACCTGCAAACAGGCATCCACATTGAACAAGAAATTTCGGTGGGAGAGCCTGACCCCTTTCGGCTCACCGGTGGTGCCTGAGGTGTAGATCAACGTGGCGGTGTCATCCGGCCGTAGGTGCGTCCGTCGGGACTCCAATAGGTCTTTCAATTTGGTTTGCATCTGGGCGCCATCAGCCAGCGCCTGTGCCCAAGGGATGGTCTGCTCGTACGTCACCGTGCCAGCATCCATCACGATGATCAGCCGGATGGAATGGACCGTGCCGGCCACGGTGAACAGCTTCTTCGCTTGGTCGGCTGTTGAGGCGATACACACGACCGGCTGGCAATCCCGACAGATCACCAGCAGATCCTGCTCGCCCAGACTCGGATACACCGGCACGGTCCACGCGCCGATGGATTGGATGGCGAGGTCGGCGATCCCCCACTCTGGCCGATTCTCGGAGAGAATCAAGACTCGGTCACCGACAGCAACCTGGCGATGGATGAGAACACTACTAAGGGCGAGGACGTCTTCGGCAGCGCGGTGCCAACTGATGGATTGGTAGGTGCCACCGCGTTTGGCAAAAAATAGCGGCCGGCTGCCGCACGCAGCGACTTGCTCGATAAACAGTGCCGGGATCGTTTCCGCCATCACCTCTTCACCGCTGGCCACTAGGACCGTTCCAACTTGATGCCCCTAACGATCCGTTTGAGCAAAAACTTCTAACCACTCCTGCTGAACCGCACGGTTGACGCGTGGCGCAACAAGTTGGAACGGCCCTAGACGATTCCGTCTTCGAGCCAGACCAACCGACCATCCATGACGTGTTGCGCGGTGTGCGCCAGCGTGTGATCCTCATTCTCGCTCACCGCTCGCATGGTATGCGCGATTCGTCGGCGCGCCTGACGACAGAAGAGATCCGCGAGTTCGATCGGGCTGTGTTCTGCCGGCTGCCGTCGCACCATCGTATGGGCTTTGGAACAGGCGGCCAACATTGCGAACAGCTCTGCGCTGACATCCACCAACCGACCGAGGAGCTGCTGACGATTCGCCAACCGTGTTTGATGCCGCATCGCGGCATGGAACAGGGCGCGGGCCAATCGATGGCTCATCCGTTCCACGAATCGCAGATGGCCAGCCAATCGACCGCACTCAACATACGCTGGCCACCAGCCGCCGCGCATCCATTGCCGAGGATACCAGACCGCGTACCGGCCGATGGCGGCCACACCAGCTCTCAGTCGAGCTATGGCAGACAACGCCGGATTCAACAGCTCACTGAGGACCCGCATGTGCGCATCCAACGCTTCACGCGCAATGAACAGCCGCATGATCTGGCTGGTGCCTTCGATGATCAAATTGATCCGCGTATCACGCATGATCCGCTCGACCGGGAAGGCGGGCTCGCCTCGCCCACGCAGCGATCGCGCGGTCTCATAGCCGCGACCACCGCGGATTTGCACGGTCTCATCGACGATTCGCCAACAGGCTTCAGAACAGTACAGCTTTGCGATCGCCGCCTCCAGGCGGATGTCAATCACTTTGCGATCCACCAGCGCTGAGGTCAGTCCGACCATCGCATCCATGGCAAAGGTGGTCGCGGCCATCTCGCCAATTTTCACCGCAACCGCTTCGTGTTGGCCGATTGGCTTGCCCCATTGCTTACGTTCTTTCGCCCAGCCGCGCGTGATCTGCAAACACCGTTTTGCCGTCCCGACACAGCCGGCCGGGATCGCCAACCGGCCGGCGTTGAGCGTGACCAGCGCCAGCTTCAACCCGAGGCCAAGCCCCCAGATGATATTCGTTTTCGGGACACGCACATTCGTGAATCGTAAGACGCCGTTTTGGATCCCTTTTAACCCCATGAAATCACATCGGTGCACTGATTCGACCCCTGGCATCGACCGCTCGACGATAAACGCCGTGATCTGCTGGCGTTCCCGGCCGCGCACCGTCACCGATGGGGTCTTCGCCATCACGACCATAACCTCGGCCACCGGCCCGTTGGTACACCACAGTTTTTCACCGGTGAGGAGGTACGATTCGCCGCCGTCGACCGGGGTCGCTGTCGTCGTCATGTTCGCCGGATCCGATCCAACCCCTGGCTCAGTCAGCGCGAATGCCGAGATGGTCCCGGTCGCCAGTTTGGGAAGATAGCGCCGTTTCTGCTCCTCGGTGCCGAACAGCATCAGCGGCTGGGGCGCCCCGATACTTTGGTGGGCGCTCAGCCACACGGTCGTCGATCCGCAATAGCTGCCCAACAAGGTAATCACGCGGTTGTAGTTGGTTTGGGACAGTCCAAGGCCGCCATACTCTTTGGGGATTTTCATGCCAAAACAGCCAAGCCGAGCCAGCCCCTGGATCACCCTGGCCGGCAATTCGCCGGTGCGATCGACCTCATCTGGGTCCAAATGTTCTTTCAAAAACGGTTCAAGTCGGGCCAGAAACTCATCGCCGATCCGACGGTCCTGCTCCTCCTGCTCAGGAAATGGAAACACCAGATCCCGCCGCAATCGGCCCATGAACAGGTCGGCGACCAAGCTCGGATAGTGCCATTCGGCTTGCCGGGCGGCTTCGGTGACCTCAAGCGCCTCTGGCGAATCTTTGCCGAGCAGCGCATGCGGATCAAGCATCGGCTGTGTCATAGCATCAGGACCCCGTGGTAAGTGTACCTGATTTAACTAGGAAGGCTGGTCATGATCGGCCAACGGCTGGGCGCGTTTGCTCAACGCGGTTAGCGATCGATAAACTGTGGCTGGCGCTTCTCAAGGAAGGCTTTGACCCCTTCGCGGCTATCCTCGCTGGCCGCGACCCGGCCGAAGGCTTCAACTTCTTTGGCCCCGCCCTGCTCGATCGGCAGTCTCAGGCCTTCTTCGATGGCCCACAGCGCTTCGATCAGCGCCACGCCGGGTTTCGAGGCCAGCTTTCTGGCAAGATCTTTCGCGACTTTCATCACCTGATCCTGAGGCACGACCTGATTCACCAATCCAAGACGATAGGCTTCTTGCGCTGAGATGACATCGCCGGTCAGGATCCATTCGATCGCCTTGGCCCGGCCGATCAGTCGTGGCAAGCGTTGGGTGCCGCCCCATCCTGGGATAATCCCCAGGGTGATCTCCGGCTGGCCGAACCTCACCCGATCGCCACTGATCCGCAGATGGCAGGACATCGCCAGCTCCAATCCGCCACCAAGGCAGACCCCATTGATCGCGGCGATCACCGGTTTCTTGAGTCGCTCGAGCTTGAGGAACACCGCTTGCCCCAACGCGGACAGCTCCTGCGCCTGCTGCACCGAGGTAATCTGGCTGACCGCTTTGATATCAGCACCAGCCACGAACGCTAAAGAACCTGCCCCGGTCAGCAGCACGACTTTGACGCCAGGATCGGCAGCCGTCGCATCGACCACCTGCCCGAGCTCTTGGAGCGTGGCTGGATCCAGCGCATTGACCGGCCGATGGTCGATGGTGACGATCGCGACTTTCTCTTCGACCGCCACCGTGACTGTTTGCCCTGATGTCACCGCCATATCTACTCCTTCATGAGCCGCTGTAGTCGAAGAACCCTTTCTTCGCTTTCTTGCCCAGGTGCCCGGCCGCCACCTTGCGCTTGAGTAGCGGCGACGGCCAGAACCGTTCCCCATGAACCGTAGTCAGCTGCTGCAGTTCGCAGAGCACCGCCTCCAGCCCTACCTCGTCAGCGTAGTGTAAGATCCCGCCTTTGGATTGCGGGAACCCGAGCCCGGCGATGACCGACAGATCGACGTCTGCTGCGGTGCACACATGCTCCTCAAGACACCGGATCGCTTCATTGATCATCGGCAGCACCAAGCGGTGAACTGAAAACTCCGACGGTGTCTTGCGCTGGGCCGTTGCCTGCTGGATGATCTGGTCCAGCTCAGGGTCAGGCTGTCCGGCACGGTCTCCATACAGATAGAATCCGGCTCCGGCCTTGGCGCCATACCGCTTGAGCGTGTGCAACCGCTCCCAGATCTGTGCAGGTTGCATGCGTGATCCGTAGGCATCTAATAGAATGTTCACGACCTCTCGACACACATCGAATCCTAGATTGTCCACCAGGGTGAATGGTCCCATGGGGAATCCAAATGCGATCAGCGCCTCGTCGATCTGCCGTGGCGTGGCCGCGCCCTCTTGCACACAGAAGGCGGCTTCGTTCAAATACGGCATCAGGATCCGATTGACGAGAAATCCAGGGCACTCGTTGACCCGGACCGGCAGTTTCCTGAGGCTCTCAGCAAATGAGAGAATGTCCGCAACGGTCTCGTCCGAGGTCTCCAGGCCTGGGATCACCTCAACCAGCTTCATGATGTGCGCTGGATAGAAGAAATGCATCCCGATCACCTTATGCGGACGCTTGGTCGCTCCACCCAACGCAGAAATCGACAGCGAGGAGGTGTTGGAGGCGATGAGGGAGGATTCCGGAAGGATTCCGTCAAGCTCTTTGAAGATGCTGTGCTTCAGCGCCAGCTTCTCCGGCACAGCTTCGATGACCAAGTCGACATCTTTGAACTCGTCCAACGTGGTCACGCCGGTGACCAGCGTCAGCTTCTTCTCCAACTCGTCCTGGGTCATCTTGCCACGGTCCACCCGGCGCTGGTAGATTTTGCGGATGACCCCAAGCCCCTGATCCACCCTGGCCTGGTCCACATCCTTCAGCAGCACCGGAACCCCGCTAAAGCTGATGACCTGAGCAATCTCCGCGCCCATCGCCCCAGCGCCTACGACCGCGGTCTTATAGATGTACATGATCAAGCCGAGTGATTCGTGTACATGAATCGCACCGGAAGTGTTTAGTCGCGTTCGAAGATGATGGCTGTGCCCTGGCCACCGCCGACGCAGGCGGTCGCCAGACCCAACGACAATTTCCGCCGCTTCATTTCATGCAAGAGGGTGACCACAAGCCGTGTGCCGGTCGCACCAACCGGGTGCCCGAGCGCAATCGCTCCCCCATTGACGTTGGCGATCTCCCGGTTGTAGCCGAGGACCCGTTCGCACGCCAAATAAGTGGCGGCAAACGCTTCGTTGAGCTCGATCAGTTGGATATCCTTCATAGTCAGCCCGGCTTGCTTGAGCGCCATCGGCACCGCGAGTGTCGGCCCCAGCCCCATCCGTTCTGGTTCCAGGCCGGCAATCGCGTAGGCGCGGATCTTCGCCAATGGCGTGTATCCGAACGCTTTCGCCTTGTCCGCGGACATGACCAGCGCCATCGCTGCACCGTCTGCGTTGAAGCAGGCATTCCCTGGTGTAACCGAGCCGTTCTCTTTAAAAATCGCAGGATACTGGCTGAGAACCTGCTCGTTCAGTCCTGGATTGATGCCTTCGTCTTGCGTGAATGGCTCTGGCGGAAGCTCTCGACCCATCGCGCGCTTGGGCACCATGACCGGAACCAGCTCGTCCTTGAACCGACCTTCCCGGGTTGCGCGAAACGCCCGCTGATGCGAGAGCAATGCAAACTTATCCTGATCCTGGCGGGTAATCGAAAGCTCGCCAACGATATTCTCCGCAGTCTGCCCCATTATTTGGCCGCAGACAGGATCGGTCAATCCTTCCCAGACCGTGTCGATCATTTCTGAGTGACGGATTCGTTTTCCCCAGCGCAAGTCACGGCTCACGTACGGCGCAGCGCTCATGCACTCTGCCCCGCCGGCGATCTGCACATTGCGATCGCCGCAGACGATGTTTTGCGTCGCGTTGATGATGGCTTGCAGGCCAGAGGCGCAGTTGCGCTGCACCGTATACGCCGGCGTTTGGATCGGCACGCCGGCGCGCAAGGCAATGACCCGGGCAATGTTCGGCGCATCAGAGCCCTGGGCCACGCAACCGACAATCACTTCTTCAATCTGCGCCGGCTTGAGGTTCGTCCGCTTCAACAGCTCACGCACAGCGATCTCGCCCAACCCCTGGGCGGTGAACTGTTTGAGCGCTCCGCCAAACACCCCCTGCGGAGTGCGGACCCCATCGACGATCACCATCTCATGTGCCATCAGTCACATCGACTCCTCTCAACGACGCTGTGACCATCGTACTGATCCGACCAGATGATGTCAAACCCCTCGCCGCGTAATTCGCTTGAGTTCAGGCAGGTATTGCAAGGTAATTTCTTCCCCGCGGCGGATAAATTTCTCCGGATTGAAGAACTCCAGCCAATGCGACCCTGGCACCGTTGGGCGCAGCGTCAGATCCGATTCCCGACACGCCACGTCGGCGATCTGATGTTCCATGGCCTGCATGGACCGCATGATGACATCAAACACCAACGGCGACATCGACCGGATGACCTCTTGCCGAATTCGCCACAAGACCCGGATCGGCAAGCTGCGACTCGCCAGTTGCGCATCGCGTTCAGCCCGGCGGCGTTGTCGTTCCTGCCGATAGGAAGCCAACTCGGTCGCGTTGGGAAACACATTGACCGCGATGACCCGGTTCGCGCCAGCCCGTTTGAGCACACCCACCGGCACCGGACTGAGCACCCCCCCATCAAGACACAGGTTGCCGCCGCGCAGGACGGGTTTAAAAATCCCTGGGATCGAGACTGAGGCCCGCACCGCATCGGCCAGCCGTCCGGATTCGAAGACGACCTCTTCCCGCGTCATTGGATTGGCGGCCACCACCTTTAACGGAATCCACGTCTGGTCAAACGTCTTTCCGGCAAAATCCTGCTCGAGTTGCGCCATCAACCGAGCCCCTTCGATCGGGCCACCAACAAGCGGACCGAGGATGAGCCCCACGGTCATGCAGACCAGAAATCCACACAGGAGCCCGGTCCACACCCCGGCCAACCATCCCATGCCCACACCAGCCGCAATGCCAATCATCAGGCTGATCCAGGGAATCCCCAGATCCAGCATGAACAGTTTGCGCACATCCCAAGGATTTTTAAAGCGAAGTGCCATCTCCTCTAACTCGGTGGCCGACCGTCCAGAGGCCCATAACCCGCCCACCAGCGCCCCGATACTGGAGCCCGCCACGATATCGATTGGGATCTGTTCTCGTTCCAACACCTTGAGAACGCCAATGTGCGCCAAACCCAGCGCTGCGCCAGAACCGAGGGCAAGTCCCACCAGCAGGCCGCTGAGCTCACGCGCCATGTACCGAGCCATGATGGTGTACGGCGCGCTGCGGGTGATCAGTGTCTGGGTCAATGCTTCCAGTGTCAACTGGCCGGACGGCGACAGGATACAGGGCAACACGTGCGCGACCGGTCGGCCTAACTGCTGAGCAATCTCTGCCGTCGCCATGGGTCGCTCAACACCTGGCAACAGATTCACGATAATTTTCAGTCGCTGGTCGATGGTCCCGACGATTTCTTGGAGCTGGCGAATCAACGCATTGGTCCGCAGCACATGGGCCTCGTCATGATCGCTCACCAGATAGATGAGATCCGATTGCACGAGGGCTTTGATCACCCCTGGCTCTAACACCGGCGGCAATTCGATCAGCACATAGGCGAACCGGTTGGTGAGAAAACTCAAGAGCGGCGCAATGATCTGCTCCCCGCCATCCTCAGCAAACAGGCTCGCCGCCGCCAGCATGTTAAATCCTAGCGGATGGGTCGAGATCTCCGCGTTAAACGGTTCGTCCGACGACGCGCCCAACAGCACATGCTGACTCGTCGTGCCGGCCGCGTCCTCGGGATACAGCCACGCCCGATGCGTATGGCCGCCACGGAAATCGACCAGGACCACCTCTTTGCCGGTCTCTCGTTTCAGGCTGGCCGCGAGCGCGATCGCCACACAGGTTTGGCCCACCCCGGTCGTGGCGCTGTACATCGCGGCGATCGTGGCCTCTGAGAATTCGCTGGTGAGTTGGCGGGTGCGCAAACGCTTGGACAATTGTCGACTGAGGTAGAGCACCAGCGATGGGATTCGGTTGATGACGTCGTCAAAGTCGCCCTTCTGGAGTTCGAGAATCAGCGTGTCGTTGAGCGCCTGCACGGTGGCGGAGTGTGTCTCGCCCGTCAGTAAGGAAATTTCACCGAATGAATCGCCGTTGTGCAGCACCGTCAACGTTTTTTCATCCGGCCCATTGGCCGTAAACACCCGCAAGCGTCCGGAACTGATGATATAGAACGCATTCGCCGGGTCGCCTTCTCGGTAGATGGTTTCCCCTTTCTTAAATTCGACCAGACGCGTGCGATCCGCGATCAGGTGCAGCTGCTCATCGGTGCAGGACGCAAAGACCGGAACCCGCTTGAGGATCAGGACCTTGTCCTGCGGACGAGAAGGCTCGGAGCTCATGGACGTCTCAACGCGTGCGACAACCGAGCTGGATCATTCGTGAACAGCCCGTCGACCCCCCAGGCAATCAACCGACGAGCCAACCGGAGATGATCGACGGTCCACACATGGACTCGCAGGCCAGCCGCATGCGCGCGGGCGATGTGCTGCGGTGTCACCACATCCTGGCGCGGGTGCCAAGCCCAACAGCGCAGGCGAATGGCCTGCTCCAGTACTCGCGTCGGTTGTCGTCGACAAATCAAGGCTCGCCGCAGGCGCGTGCGTCGCAATCCAGCGAGCAGGCGCGGCTCAAACGAGGAGATGAGTAGCGACCGGGACCGGCCGACGCGACGAATCAGGGAATGGATGTTCCGGAGCAAGAGGCCGGCGTTGCGGGAACGCTTGAGCTCCAGATTCAACACGATGCGAGGCGGGACGATTCGAAACAGTTGCGCAACTGACAGGATGCGTTGATCAGCAAATCGCGGATGAAACCATGATCCGCAATCGAGCCGAGCCAGCGTCGCCGCAGACTTGGCGGTCAATCGTCCGGCCCCGGTGGTGGTCCGCTCAAGCCGATCGTCGTGAAAGACCACGAGTCGCCCATCCCGCGTCATCTGCACGTCGACCTCAATCATGTCAGCCCGCGCGCGGATCGCCTCGCGGATGGCGGCGCGGGTGCTTTCGGGCGCGACCGCTGACGCCCCCCGATGGGCGATGATGGCCACCCGTCGACGACTTGATCCTTGTCTCATGCGAGCGCTATGCGACCACTGGAACCACATCTCCCCGCGCCGCACGAAGCGGCGCGGTCGACCCGTTGCCTACGATGATATCACACACGCTCGCCGACCTTTGTACCGGACGCGTGAAGGTGCCGGCAGGCGCGCAGCAGAGAAACGTGGCTGGTCGCTGGCGCGTCATACGACCAGCACGCGATCAAAGAAGGCGCTGATCCGATCGCAGTATTCGACCGGATGCTTCGCAAACATCCCGACATGCGCGACCTGCGGCTCAAACCACCGCTCTTTCGGACCAGCCCACCGTTGATAAAACTCCCGGCCCAGCAACGGGACGACCCGTCGATCTTCCCCGCCCTGGATAGCCAAGAGCGGCACGGTCAATCGCTCAGCGAGGACCACCGGATCAATCCGCGACAGCCGGCGCCGAAGGGCGAGGTGCAAGCTGCACCAGGTCACCCAACCCCAGGGTACCGCTGGCACGCAGTACCGAATCCACATCGACCGACACAACACTGGAAACAACCGAGAATAGACCGAGTCGACCACAACCGCCCGCACCATTTGGCACCGAGCCGCGATCTGGCAGACGACCGCCGCGCCCATGGATAGCCCCACGACGCCGACCGGAATCTCGGCCACCCCTGACTGGGCTTTGGCCCATGTCAGCACTTGGATTCCATCCGCCGATTCTTTCATCCCAAGGGTGCACGGTCCTGGCCGGTCGCCATGCCCGCGCAACTCAAGCACCAGCACCTCATACCCCCGCTGTCGCAACCCTTGGGCAATATCCAAGACTTGGTACCGACTGGCATAATAGCCATGGCACAGCAGCACGCGTGCGCGCGGTGAGTGCGGGCGTAACCGCCACACCGTGAACGCGCGACCATCTTCTGCGATCAGCCGGTGGGCTTCAACGCTGGGTTCGGGATGCGGAATCGGGAGGAGATGGTGCTCGGGATACAAAACGCGGTGGGCTGAGGCCACTCCCCACGCGACGAGCAGAATCCCAGGAAGACCGAGGAGCCACCACACGGTCAGTTAGTGGGTTGTGCGGGTGGCCGTCGCTAGGCGGTGTTGGACGAACCGCCCAATGGCGGCTCGATCGCGGTCGGACAGGTCGGTGAAAAAAATCGCGATGTGATAGCTGCTGTGCTGTGCGTCGGTAATCACCGGATCGACACGGACCACCGCGCCGGCGCAGGCAATCTTGACTCGGCGGCTCCCATCTGGCAATTCAAAGGTGAGCGCCAACTTCGTCATCGGAGGAATGAATCGGTCCACCAGACAGTACGCGCCTGAGGCGCTGAGGTTCTTCGTCTCGGTCGTCAGCGACAACCCGCCATCCTGCACAGCAATGGAGAGCCGCTCAGGGGTCCGGGGCAACTGGCGACGTTCTCTGTGTGTCATCGAATCGGCTCCCTGGTTAGCCCGGCGGCCAGGCCATCGTCCGTCCACCTAATAGGTGCCAATGAAGATGCCAAATCGTTTGACCAGCCCCAGCCCCACAGTTCACCACGACTCGATACCCGCCAGGGACCAACTGATATTGACGGGCCAGGCGATTGGCCAGATGGATGGCCTGTCCGAGCAACACGGTGTGCGTGTCAGTCACATCGGCAATCGAGGGAATGTGTTCGGTGGGAACAATCAACAGGTGCGTTGGGGCCTGAGGACGGATGTCCTTGAAGGCGATGAGCCTGTCAGCCTCTGCTACGATGTCTGCCGACTGCGTGCGATCGGCGATCCGGCAAAACAGGCAGTTGGCTCGACTCATGCACCGATCACGAAGCGGCTGGCGTTGGTTTGGCGGATTCGGCCTTGGCGGCTTCGGCAGAAACCTTGGCGCTCTCTTTGACCCAACATCGTCGTTTGCAAAAATATTGACCGTTACGATAATACCATTGCTTCCGCGTCAATCGCTTGCCGCACGACGTACACATCGCCGGCCGACTCCCAATGCCCATTCGTCTTCACCTCAATGTATGGGGCCATGACCCCAGCGGGCAACTCTCACAGTGTGGATCGCGCCGGCGGCAGTACCGCTTGCCGACCGCCACCAGAAGCGCATGAAACTCCTTGTACCGCCCAGCCGATGGCCGCAAACGCTGCATGACCAACCGCTGCGTCTGGTCGTAGTCAGCTGTGGCATCGATCAACCCATGCCGGCGAAAGATTCGCTGCGTATAGGCGTCGACCACAAACACCGGCTGCTCACCGGCGTACAGCAAGATGGAATCCGCGGTCTCAGGACCAACGCCGTGCAGTTCCAGCAATTGCGCGCGCAGGTGCGGCCAGGCAACGGCGAACAGGCGCTCCGGTCGCCCGTTGAATCGCCGGAGGTACCAACGCGCGTACTGCCGCAAGCGCGTCGCCTTCTGCCGGAAATACCCCGCAGGACGGACGCAGCGTCGCAGCCGGGCCGAAGTCAGCGCCAGGAGTCCGCGCGGCGACAATGCCCCAGCCTGGCGCAGGCGCGCAATGGCCTGTTCGACATTGTGCCAATTGGTTGCCTGCGTGAGAATGGCGCCGACCATCATTTCAAAGGCGCTGTCCGCAGGCCACCAATGTTGCGGGCCAAAGGCGGTCGCTAATCGCCGGTACATCACCTGAAGCGAAAGCGTTGGTCGACCCATTCAACGGGCTGGCAGACTCAACGATACGTGGTGTATCTTCACATACCCTCCCCGCTGGGAGTGTGAAACGGGGAGAGGCAGCCGCTAGCGGCAAGACCACGCGATCGCGTGCCATACCAAGGCAAGGGTCAGTCCAATCGCCAAGCCAAGCACGAGGTTCACGACGCGTGGGTCGATGAATTCGAACACCGGATTCTCCGACGGTACATGACGTGCGGCAACAAAGGGATATTCTACTCGACGGCGGAAGACCCGGTCAAGAAAAAAGCTGCCCCACGCACGTGCCGCGCGGGGCAGCTTGAGAGAACTCTGTGGGCGACAGACTTACTTGGTGGCGACGACTTTTAGCGTCATGACCACCGCCAGCACCACGAGAATCCCCTTGTAGGTCTCCAACGGGAATTGCAGGCCAATCAGTGCGCCTAGAATAATCCCCGTCAGTAGGTGATGATCGAACAGGTTCTCAAGTTTCATCTCGTACTCACCTCCCTCTTCTAGACGTTTGTCTAGAATTGAAGGCGCCGGCATCCTCCTGGTGCCAGATCACCCTCGTACAAACCATACCATATTTCTACCGGAATAGCAATAGTGATATGCTATAACACTTACTGTATCAATGTGTTATTGTGCTACACAGACTGAAGTCTAGGCAGGAATCGCTTGGCGGGACAGTCGGTCGAGATAGACAGACAAACGTCGTTGATTTTCCTGAGAGACGTCGACGAATTCGATGCCGATATCGAACTGTTCGCTCTGTGGGATGGCTTGAAACCAGATCATTTTTCCTCTGGCGGTAAATGGGGCATAACCAGAGGAGAGAAGGAGCTCGATGATCAGCTCTGTGGCGACCGGGAATTCCACTTGACTCAGACAGCGCAGGCCGGTGGATGAGACGTCCTTGGCGAGCGTTTCAATCAGCGTTGCAGCACCCGGTTTTCTGAGTCGCACCGGCTGGTAGGCGCGGAGCCGATGGCTTCGTCGGCGCTCATGGTCCATAGTGTATTAGGCTATCATGTGGCAGTGAGTGTGTCAAGAATCTGGAGCTCTCTGGAGCTCTCTGGAGCTCTCCGCGAGTCGTTGGCGGTCGGAGTTTTCCTTGTACGTCGATCGCTCCAACGCTATAATCGACCTATAGCATGTACCTTGACTTCCTCGGATTGAGGGAAAATCCGTTCTCTAATACGGCCGACCCATCGTTTCTCTACCTGTCCAAGAAGCACCGAGAAGCGCTGTCCCACATGCTCTATGGCATCCGGGAGCGGAAGGGGTTCGTGGAGATTACCGGAGAGATCGGTACCGGAAAAACCACGCTGTGTAAGGTGCTCCTGCGGCACCTGGACCCATCGACCAAGAGCGCGCTCATCCTGCAACCTGGACTGTCAGAGCTGCAATTGCTCCAGGCGGTCGCGCAGGATTTTGGGTTGAACCCGTTGTCGTCGAATCGGCTGGGGCTGTTCACGCAGCTCAATCAATTCTTACTCGATCAAGCCCAGCGCGGCCAGAATATCGTCGTGGTGATCGACGAAGCGCAGAACCTGAGCTTGCGGGTGCTTGAACAGATCCGCATGCTGTCCAATCTGGAAACCGACAAGGAGAAGTTAATCCAGATCGTCCTGGTCGGTCAGCCACAACTGCGGGACAAGCTGCGGTTGCCACAACTCGAGCAACTATGCCAACGCATTGGGGTGCGGTTTCACATGACCCCGCTCGATATCGATGAAGTACGCACCTACATCGATCACCGGCTACGGGTCGCCGGCGCGGACGGGTCGTTAGAGTGGACACCAGAAGCGGTCACCGAAGTGTTTCAATGTTCGCGCGGCGTGCCACGACTCATCAATCTGATTTGCGACCGTTCCCTGCTCGCGTGCTACGTATATCAGATCAAGCGGGTGGATGCCGAGATCGTGCGGCACAGTTTTCAGGAGCTGTCCGGACAAGTCCTGGTCGCCTAAGGGACGACCACCGACTGTCGGACTGTTGAGGAGGTGACTGATGAGCTTAATTGATGATGCCCTGCGTCGCGTGAACGATCCGACGCTACCCACCACGCCGTCGGCAACAACGCCTGCGCCGGTCGCCACACCGACCGCGCCAACCGCGCATTCATGGCCGAGCGCCACGGCGCCCACAGCCCGTCAGCTTCCCTCATCACGTCCACTGATGTACGCAGCCACCGCGGTGTTTTTGCTCGCGGCGGCTCTGGGCCTCGGAGCCTTGGCTGGCTGGCTGAAGACGGCTGCGCCCGGCTTGAAGCTGCCGCCTCCACGAGTCTCGCGACCGGCCGCACCAGCCAAATCTTCACCAACCGCTCCAGCAGGTGCTGCAGCGACGTCCGCTGCTTCGGCGATGTCCTGGTTACCGACCCCAAAGCCATCCGCGTCTGGTGAGCTGGTGCTGAGCGGCACTGTCGCAGGGGCTGGTCAGCCGTTTGCGATGATCAACGGTCAGATTGTGTCTATTGGTGAGATGATCGGGGAGTGGACGCTCGAGGACATTGCAGACGGTTCGGTGACGCTGCGTCGAACAGACGGCAGCCAGCGCATGCTGCAGGTGCCGCGTTAGTCAGCGCGTCTGTGTGGTTGACTCGAGCGGGACTTACGGTGTGACATACCGTTTCAGCACACGGCGGACCGCCGCCTGTGGAATATCTTCGGTCACGACCACGTGTCCCAGCCGGTTCACTAACACCCAGCGCGGACGACCGTGGATGAATTTTTTGTCGTAGCGCACCGCCTGCCATACCTGCTGGAATGACACCTTGCGGGCGTGTGTGGGCAGGCCGGCGCGTTGAATCAATCGCTCCAGCCGATTGAGCACGGTCGGACTCAGTCGCCTCAGCTCGACAGACAGCGCGGCGGCCGCGCACATCCCAATCGCAATCGCCTCGCCGTGCGTCCATCGCGTATACCCGGTCGCGGATTCCAAGGCATGGCCGAGCGTATGGCCAAAGTTGAGCTGCGCGCGCCTTCCCGTCGCCTCACGTTCATCGTGTGATACGACGCGCGCCTTGATGCGACACGAGCGCTCAATCAACACACGGACGGCCGATCGTTGCAGCGCCAGGCACACCGGCAGGTGCGTCTCAAGATACGCGAATAAGGTCGGGTCGGCGATCACGCCATACTTGATGATTTCGGCCAGCCCTGATCGACGCTGACGCAGCGGCAGCGAGTCAAGGATCGCCACGTTGTTGTACACCAGGCGCGGCTGGTAGAACGCCCCGGCCAGATTCTTTGCGTGCGGCAGATCCACCCCCACCTTGCCACCAAGCGCTGAATCGACCTGCGCCAAGAGCGTGGTCGGCAGCTGCACATACGGCACGCCCCGCCGGAACACCGAGGCGACGAACCCGGCGAGGTCACCGATCACCCCTCCGCCGAACGCCAGCACGACCGGCACCCGCATCGCGGCCTGACGGGAGAGATCTGTCAGCAACCGCTCGGCCATCGTCCACGATTTCGACGACTCAGATTCCGGGACGGTCACGACTCGCAGCGTCCATCCGGCTCGCCGCAACGGCGTGATCAGCGCATGCCCATCGCGGGCCAGGATGGATCGGTGCGAGACAATCCATCCCTCCTTCGGAAGGTTCAGAGCGGCCAACCGACGCGGCAACGAGGCGTAGGAATCGCTCAGCACGATCTCGTACGAGCAGTCACCCAACCGAACTGGAATGGACATCGTTCACCCAGCCTGCTGCAGCAACGCTGGCGGAAGACCAATGGGATCAATGATCAGCCGGCCCACACAGGTCGGACCAGCTCCCCGGAACAACCCTTGCTTGGCCAATCCGAATGTGACCGTGACAGCAGCTCTGACCGCACCGCCCAGGACCGCGCCGGTGTCAGCGTCTAGACCAGAGGGGACATCAGCGGCCACGATCGGTCGTCCGAGCTGATTGATCGCCGCGATCATGGAGTGGATCGGTTCGCGCACCTGACCGCGCGCGCCAATCCCCAGCAGAGCATCCACCACGATGGCCCGGTCGATCCACCGGCTCGCCAGAGCGGCCACATCAGCCACAGCGCCACACTCGGTGATCGATACCCCAAGCCGCTGCAATAGGTTCGCGTAGATCGCTGGCTCGTCTCGCAGGTGGGTGATTCGCCCGGCCAGCACGACCTGGACGTCAGCGCCCCACCCGAGTAGGTGTCGGGCGGCTGCCAGGCCATCGCCGCCATTGAAGCCAGTCCCGGCGCAGATGAGAACCCGAAGAGGCGTGACACCGTCACGTAACTGCGCAACAGCGTGGGCAACAGCCAACCCGGCATGCTCCATCAGCAGCAGTCGTGGGATTCCGATCGTGTCGATCGCGGTGGAGTCGATTCGCTGCATCATCGCAACAGACACAGGTGCAGGAGATGGGGGAGGACAGGCAGAAGAGGAGCACGAACCGGCCGCGTCATGCATGTGGTGGAACAACGCACTGCGACGACCTGACCAGAATTAGGTCGCGCCCGCACCCGGAGCTGCACCGGCTGCCGGCTTCTCAGCCGGTGCACCGGCTGTCTCTTCCTTTTCTTTCGCCGCCTTGCGGGCCTTGATTTTAGTTTGCTTGAGCTTGGGCAATCCAAACACCGACTGGCCATCGGTCCACTGGCCTTGCGTCATCAAATGCCGCACGCGCTCATATCGTTTGAGGACATTCCGCGATGAGCTTGTGGCACCGCCAGCCGTTCGCAACGAAGGATGAATCGACATGTTAGAGTGTCCTGAGAAAGCAGTCTTGGTACCGTGTTTTCAGCGTTCCCAGCTTTTCGCTGGCGTTCCCTTTGGATGGAAATGGTCCCACGTACACGATGGTGTGTCCCTCCTGGATGATGAGGAAGGCTCGCTCACCACGCGCGTGCAGCCGCGCTAGCTCTCGCTGAGCCAGCTGCGGTCGGCTATACGTCATGACCTGAATAGCATAGCGAGATCGCCCTGACACCGGTGCGCTCACCACGCGCGTCTGGCTCTTCTTCACCCCGACGCTTGGTGTGTTCGCCGGGATGGACTTACTGTCCGTCTCGGTTTTCTTTCCCTTGCTCGTTGCTGGCACCGTGCGCGCGGGTTCGGTCGGCGCTGGGGCCTGGCGCGCAATGACCTTGGCTGCAGGCAACCATGGCGCGATGGCCGGCGGTTGGTCGAGTGGCAGAGCTGGCATGGTCGCCACCGGGGCCGGCACATCAGACGGTCGACTGGCTCGGGACGCGAGCATCGACCGTTCAGACCGTACCAACTGCTTGCCTCGCTCGACACCTGAAGCGAACACCACCGTCAGCCCGATGACCGCCGCCATCCCGGCCAAGACCAACTGGTCGTACCGCAGGTGGACGCTCAGCCGCCCGATCGACACCCGAGACCGACGTGGGGCCGCCTGACCGGACAGGTCAAAGAATTCTAACTGACGAGAATCGTCATCTGGCGTCATGGACGCAAGGTGATATTCTACGCGAGTCCGACGAACTCGTCAATCATGTCGTGACAGTTCGCCTGGTCACTGGTCATTTTTTCGACCACTGGTGCTCGGTGCCTTGCAACAGACGCTCGATATTGGTCCGATGCCTCAGCAGGATCAGCAACGCCAGCGCAGCGCCCAGCACCACTTGGGTCAACGTCTGACGGGCGAGCACTTGGGCAACCGGCAGCGTCAGGGCAGCCGCCAATGATCCGACCGAGACATACCGCCACATCAGAAAACAGCCCAGCCACACCGCCACACACGTGGCAGCCAGCCACGGCATGGTGCCGAGCAGCACCCCGATCGTCGTGGCAACCCCCTTGCCGCCCTGCCCGCTGAGGAACACGGGAAACATATGCCCGATTACCGCCACGATCCCGCAGCCCAAACGCAGCTCAGGCGTCACTGCTGGAAGACACATCGGCGCGATGACACGAACCGCCACGATTCCTTTGAGCAAATCCAGCAGAAACACGATGATCCCGACGGACAGTCCAGCCGCGCGCGTGACATTGGTCGCGCCCACATTACCGCTGCCGACAGACCGGATGTCGACGCGCTTCAGCCACCGGACCAGCACATAGCCGCTCGGGATCGACCCGACGAGATAGGCGCTCAGCACCGCCCCAGCCAGGCGAAGCGCGTCAACGCCCATTGGGCTTTGCGACCACCAGCCGCACCGGCACACCGATCAATCGCGGCTGCGTGGCGAGCTGCTTGAGTAGGTACTGCTCATACGACGCTCGCAATGGCGCCGCCGGGCTGACGACTAACTCAATGGTCGCCGGACGGCCCGGGAGCCAGCGAGCTGCCCGCAACTGCACCAGGCGGCCACGTGTGCGCGGCGGCGGCTGGCGATTCCAGGCCTTACGGAACAACGCCTCGCACTCGGCGAGTGGCAAGCCCTGGCGTAACCGCTGCGCCACTTGCCAGGCAAGGGCGACACTGCGTGTCACATTGAATCCGGTCTTGGCCGACACCGCCATCACCGGGGCGAACCTGGTTGATGGAGCCGCCTGGTGCACCGTGCCTTCCAGGCGGCGCGGGTCAGCCTTGGCGACCAGGTCCCATTTATTCGCGACGATCACCAGCCCGCAGCCCGCAGCCCGCACATGGCTGACGATCCGCAGATCGTCCCGCGTCACGCCAACAGGCGCGTCAAGCACGAGCAGCGCCACATCGCAGCGTCGGATCGCCGCGATCGCACGGGACATCGCAAATTGATCGACCGGGTCGCGGATCTTGCGGCGATGCCGCAGACCGGCGGTATCCACCAGCCGGATCGGTTGTCGCTCAACCATCAGGATGGTATCCACCGCATCCCGCGTCGTGCCTGGAACCTCACTGACCAACATCCGCTCTTCGCGCAGGAGCGCGTTGAACAACGACGACTTGCCGACGTTTTGCCGACCCACAATGGCGACCGCTGCGACAGGCGTTTGCGTCGGGACCGCGTCGGCCGATGCGCCAGTGGCTTTCACGAGATGGTCTAACAGCGGCGTGATTCCCTGCCCATGCAGTGCTGAGACGGCATAGGCCTCTGCGCCCAGCCCAAAAAACTCTGACGGCACGAGAGGCCGGTTGTCGGCTTTATTGACCACCACCGTTACCGGTCGATTCTGTCGCCGGACCTGGGCCAGCAGATGTTCGTCGGCCGGCAGCAGTCCTTGTTGCGCATCGCAGATCATCAGCACGTGGGTGGCCTGCTGGAGCGCGCGGTCACGATGGCGTTGCACCGCAGCCGGCAAGCCATGGCGCGCCTCGAGTTCGACACCCCCGGTATCCACAATGGTCAGGGTCTGACCCTGCCATTGGACAGTTGCGGTAATCAGATCGCGGGTGGTGCCGCGAATGGAAGACACGACGGCCTTGCGTGTGCCCACCAACCGATTGAACAGCGTGGATTTGCCGACGTTGGGTCGCCCAAGGATCATGATGAGGGGTCCGGCGTGGTGCAGCATGTTGGCGAAGGAGCCAGGCGGGATGCGCGGATTTACCCGAGCACCCGGACGCCGGTGCGGACGTAGTCAATCGCAGACAACACGGTCAGAACAGCGGCGATGACCACCAAGGGTGTGCGGATCGGCAGGCCGATGAGGACCGCCGGAACAACCAACATCTGCGCGCAGGTCGTCGCTTTCCCGAGCCAGCTCGGCCGCACATTCCAGCGTCCTTTGATCACAAACAGGACAACCGAACCGACCACCAGCAGCACATCTCGGCTGATCACGATGAGATTGAACCACGCCGGCAGCCGCATCCATTGCGGTAGACCACGAATCACCGAGCAGCTAATCAGCGTCGATAAGACCAGTAACTTGTCGGCAATCGGATCCAGCAGCGTGCCTAGCTCACTTTCCTCATGTTGCCACCGGGCCAGAAACCCATCGACCGCATCAGACAGGATCCCGAGGATGTACAATCCCAGCGCCAGAAACCGCAACCCATCCCGCGTCGGATGATAGTAGACCAGGCAGGCGACGATCCCTGGGACCAGCAAAATACGGAACAAGGAGATCTGGTTGGCCAGGCTCATCCGACCAGATGTCCACGAACCCGCCACCGCGGGCACAAAATGACGCACCGGAGCAGCGGGCGGATCGTCAACGCTACTCCGGTGCATGATTCAGATGCGCTCGAGTGGATCGAGCGATTTAACCTGCTTACTCTTTATACTTCAGCTCGACACCGTGGTTGGGGCAGTACCGGATATCCTCGGTGTAGACCTCTCCGCCAACCGGGCAAAATTTTGTCTTGGCCGAGGCTGGCGGTGTTGCTTGCTGCTGGGTTCGCTGGCTGTTTTCTTCCATCGAGTGGCCGACTAGCCCGCCGCCCAAGGCGCCCAGTCCAGCGCCGATCGCGGTCCCAGCGCCAGCATGATCGGTTTGATTCCCAATAATAGCCCCGGTCCCAGCCCCGAGCAAACTCCCCAACACAGCCCCTTGCGTCGTCTTGGACTGCGCTGCGGTTCCCATCGACTCACAGCCAGCCAACAGGAGCCCGACACTGACCATCCCCATGACCGTCTGGTGTTTCATGCGTTTCCCCTCCTCCCAGGTTCTATCCTTCTACTGTAGCACGAAGGCTTGGCCAATTCAACCAACGGCCAGACTCATGAAGCCTCTGTCTATTTGACGCCATGGCGAGAGAAAAGTTCCGTCCCACGGATCATTTCGTCAACTCAGTAACCGCTTGTTGCCATAGGTCTTGTCTTAATGTAGGATGCGCCACCGTGTGATCGGCCAAAAAATACACATCGCCTGGCCGATCATCAGCTTCTTGGGCACAAACCCCCACATGCGGCTATCGTGGGATGAGCCAGAGTTGTCCCCGAGCACAAAATACTGGCCGTCCGGCACGGTAATCGGCGTGCCTGGCTGGCCGAACGGGCCTTGATTGTAATAGTGGATCGTACTGAACACACCATCCTGCGGCTGTCCGTTAATCAGGATGTGGCCATCACGGATTTCCACCGTATCGCCGCCCAGAGCGACCAGCCGTTTAATGAAGGGTCGGCGCGTGTCGTCCGGATAGTGGAAGACGACGATATCCCCTCGTGTTGGGATGCGAAATCGGTAGATGAACTTATTGACCAGAATCCGATCCCCTTCGATCAAGGTCGGCCGCATCGAGCCCGAAGGGATCTTGTACGGCGCCATGACAAACGTCCGGATGACGATCGCCAACGCGACCGCCCACACCAGCGATTCGATGTTCTCCCGCCAAGCCGACACTTGGCGGACAGGCGCGGCGGTTGGAGCCGGCGTTGCGTCAGACTGGGCCATCAGATTTTCAGCACCGCAAGAAACGCCTCTTGCGGGATCTCCACGCTGCCGAACTGTTTCATTCGCTTCTTCCCCTCTCGCTGTTTTTCCCAGAGCTTCCGCTTGCGCGTAATGTCGCCGCCATAACATTTCCCGGTCACGTTCTTGGCGAGCGGCCGCACATTTTCCCGCGCGATCACATGGCTGCCGACCGCGGCCTGAATGGTCACCTCGAACAGTTGACGCGGGATCAACTCTTTGAGCCGCTCGACGAGCGCTTTGCCCTTTTCATACGCGTGGTCTTTGGCGACGATCGACGACAACGGCTCGCACACTTTTCCATTGAGCAGGATGTCCAGTCGGACCAGCTTGGCCGGCCGATAACCAATCAGTTCATAGTCGAACGAGCCGTACCCGCGCGTCAGCGATTTCAGCTTATCGTAGAAGTCGATGAGGATTTCGGCCAGGGGCATTTCGAACACCAGCTTGGCCCTGGTCTCGCTCAGATACTCGGTCGATGTGTACACCCCACGCTTTTGCGTGCACAGCTCCAACAGCCCGCCGACCGCCGTCGCCGGGCACAGTAGCACCGCGCGGACATAGGGCTCGGCGATCGCCTCAATGACTCCAGGTGACGGCAGATCGTTCGGCCGGTGGACTTCGATGAGCTGCCCACCCTGCTTGGTCACCTGGAACACGACGCTGGGGGTGGTGAGTACCAGATCCACGCCATACTCGCGCTCCAACCGCTCCTGCACGATCTCCATATGCAGCAATCCAAGAAACCCGCACCGAAATCCCTGGCCCAGCGCGTCGGACTGCTCTGGCTCGAACTGGAATGCCGCGTCGGTCAGCGCGAACTTCTCCATGGCACCACGCAACACGGTCAGCTCTTGCTGGCTGGCTGGATAGATTCCGGCGAACACCATCGGCTTGAGCCGCCTGAACCCTGGCAACGCTTGGCTGGCTGGCTGGCCGGTCTCAGTCACCGTGTCGCCAGCGACGACATCGTGCGGACTGCGGATGGCCGCCGAGAGATAGCCGACTTCGCCGGCTTGCAGCTCTTGCACGGGTTGGGGTTGGGGCAACAAGATTCCCAACTCCTGCACGTCGAACCGCTGCTGGGTGCTCATAAACGACACCGACATGCCAGGTCGCAGGACGCCGTCGATCAGTCGAATGAACACGATAATACCCTTATACGAATCGTAGCTGGAGTCGAACACCAGCGCTCGCAATGGCGCGGCCGCATCGCCGCGTGGCGGCGGGATCTCGCGCACCACCCGTTCTAACAACTCCGGCACACCGGTCCCTTCTTTCGCGCTCACCTGGGTGATGACTGGATCCTCGACGTCAAGCAGATACCCGATCTCATCGGCCACCCGATCGACCTGGGCGTTGGGCAGATCGATCTTGTTGATGATCGGAATAATCGTCAGCCCGCGTTCTTTCGCGAGCGTATAGTTCGCCACCGTCTGCGCTTCCACCCCTTGGCCAGCATCGACGACCAGGATCGTGCCTTCGCACGCCTGCAAGCTCTTGGTCACCTCGAAGGAGAAGTCCACATGCCCTGGCGTATCGATCAGGTTCAGGATGTACCGCTGTCCGTCGGCCGCCTGGTAGTTCAGCCGGACCGCCGACGCCTTGATGGTGATCCCCCGTTCGCGCTCCAGGTCCATGTCATCGAGCACCTGCTCGCGGAACTTGCGGTTTTCGACCGCGCCGGTCATCTGGAGCAGCCGATCGGCCAGCGTCGACTTGCCATGGTCGATGTGGGCGACAATGCAGAAGTTGCGGATGTGGGAAGATTCCATTGTCGAATCGTTAGCTACTCGGTGTGGGGTGTGGGATGCTC
Organism: Candidatus Omnitrophota bacterium; assembly: GCA_023247275.1. Taxonomy (GTDB): domain Bacteria; phylum Omnitrophota; class Gorgyraeia; order Aquiviventales; family Aquiviventaceae; genus JAHFGT01. The sequence goes on along the minus strand of JAHFGT010000010.1, from coordinate 2,753 downwards.
GAGTAGCGTCGTCACCTCACACCTCACACCAACTTTTTATGCGAGCGCAGACGCAATGTCTCCTGCCGCTAGGCGGACACCGAGGTTCAGCAATTGGGATAACCGCGGCCGGCGTGGTGTCTCAGCGTAGATTCGCACGATCGGCTCGGTCCCGGATCGACGGAACAACAACCAGCTCTCGTCGCGGCCGATCAACTTGACGCCGTCAAGCCGGTTGACATGGGACACCGGCACGCCGGCGAGCTGGTCGGGCGGCGTGGAGTGCAACCGGGCGAACAGCGCGTCGACCTGTTCCATCTTCAGGTGGAGATCTCGACGACCATAGTGCCAACTCCCGCACATCGCTTCCAGCTCCGCCATCAGCTGGGACAGCGTCTTGCGACTGACCGCCATGGCTTCCAACGCCAACAACCCAGTCAACAGCCCGTCACGCTCTGGCATGTAGCCTTTCACCCCAATCCCGCCAGACTCTTCCCCACCAACGAGCACATCATCTTCCAGCATCAGTTTGGCGACGTGTTTAAACCCGACCGGCACCTCAATCAGCCGCAATCCTAACGTTCCTACCAGCCGGTTGATCATCATGGTGTTCGACACCGTTTTCACCACAGCTCCGCTGGCCTTGCGGTGGCGAACCAGGTGCAGGAGCAACACGCACATCACCTGGCCAGGGTTGAGCCACACTCCACCAGGCCCAATGATCCCCAGCCGATCCGCATCACCATCGTTGGCGATTCCCAGATTGGCTTTGGTGCGTTTCATCGTCGCGATCAGCTCGCCCAGGTTGGCGGCGATCGGCTCTGGCGCCCGGCCGCCAAACCGGGCATCAGGGTCTGGATGCAGCGTCTGCACACGGCATTGGCCACCCTCGAGCAACCCTTCAATCAACCGGCCGCCGGCTCCATGCATCGACTCGACCAGCACCGTGAACCGGGACCGCTTGATCGCCTTGAAATCAAGAAACGCTTTGATCCCTTTCAGAAAATCTGGCAGCAGGTTGGCCATCGTGACGGGGCCGGCGTGCTGTGCGGCTTCGAACGAGATTCGCTTGACCGGTGTCTGGCCGATTCGACGCTCGATGGACTCAACGCTATCCGGGTTGGCCGAGCCGCCGAACCACTCTTTGACTTTGATGCCGTTGTAGATCGCTGGGTTGTGGCTTGCGGTCACCATGACCCCGAGCGGCTGCTTGCGCGACAACACCGCTCGGCTGACCGCGCAGGTGGGCACCGCACGGTCGGTCAGCACGACCTGAATTCCATTGGCCGCCAATACCTCAGCCACCGCCCGGGCGAAATGGTCGGAGAGAAACCGGGTGTCATGCCCGACGGTCATGGCGCGCGGCCCATGCGCCGAGCCTTGCGCGAGCAGATGATCCGCGATGGCTTGGGTCACGATCCGCACGTTGTCGGCGGTGAACTCCTCTGCCATGATGGCCCGCCACCCTTCTGTGCCGAATTTAATCGCCATGCGTCATCCTTTCAATGAGTGGATGGCGTCGCGATACGACGCCGATCGAAACACCGCGGTCCCTGCGATCAGCACATTCGCGCCGGCCTCGCGGCACAGCCGCCCGGTCTGCGCGGTAATCCCACCGTCGACCGACAGTTCACCGGCAAACCATTCGCGAATCTGGCGCACCTTGGGCAGCACATCCGGAAGAAACGCTTGGCCGCCGAACCCAGGCTCGACGCTCATCACCAACACCAGGTCGGTCTGGTCCAGATACGGGCGGATCGCCTCGGCCGCGGTGCGCGGCCGTAGTGACACGCCAGCCCGGGCGCCCAGCCGCCGGATCTCGCCGAGCGCTTGCTGCATCTGGCCTGGATTAGCCACGCCGGGCGCTTCGACATGTACCGTAAGATACGACGCACCAGCGTCGATAAATATCTTCAGATACCGCTCAGGATGGTCGAGCATCAGATGCACATCCAGCGGCACCTGGCTGGACCGGCGGATCGCTTCGACGACCACCGGACCGATCGTCAGGTTCGGCACGAAATGACCGTCCATCACATCGATGTGCAACCAGTCAGCGCCAGCCTCCTGGACCTGGTGGATCTCATCGGCCAGCCGGCTAAAGTCGCAGGCCAATAGGCTTGGGGCAACACGGCAGGGACGCGACATCGCAGATGCGGTCATCGCGCAATCACAATTCACACAACCGGGCCAACCGGTGTGTTTCCAGATCTGACACCGGCCCGACGATCGCCACATGCATCTTTGGCGTGACGAACAACTGACGAGCCACGCGCCGAATGTCCGACGGGGTCACGCGTTGCACATGCGCCAACAGCGCGTCCGGCCGGCCGATCCGACCGACGGCAATCGCCTGCTCGCCCATCCACAACATATGATCCATCGTGTCCTCAAGCCCCATCACCAACTGCCCGGCATAGTAGTCCTTCGCGCGGCGCAGCTCAGCCTCTGGCACCAGCACGCGCCGGATCTTGGCCAACTCGGCCCGGATCGTGTCGAGCGTCGCGGCCAATTTGCCGGCATCGCACCCAGCAGAGATCACAAACGCGCCGGTGTCGTCGAACCGTTTGATCTGCGTGCCCACCTCATACACCAACCCGCGCTTCTCACGAACTTCGCGGAACAGCCGAGACGACATGTTCGCACCCAGCACCACATGGAGCAACTCCAAGGCGAACCGGCCTGGGTGGGTGCGTGGAATCGCATAGGTGCCGACGCATACATGCGTTTGTTCGGTCGCCTTTTTCCAAATGCGCACTTGCGGGCCGCGCCGC
>JAHFGT010000009.1 GCA_023247275.1 Candidatus Omnitrophota bacterium | reverse complement strand
GGTCTGTGGTAAGCATTGCGTGGCCAGCACGTGTTCCACTTCCGAGGTCCCGATCCCGAACGCCAAGGCACCGAACGCCCCATGCGTCGAAGTATGCGAGTCGCCGCACACGATGGTGGTGCCGGGCAGCGTGAGTCCCAGCTCCGGGCCGATGATGTGGACGATCCCTTGCCGGTCCGACTTCAGGTCGTACAGGGTGACCCCGAACTGGCGGCAGTTCGCGGCGAGCGCGTCGATCTGCGCTTTGGAGATCGGATCGCGGATCGTCAATCGATCATCGGTAGGGACGTTATGATCCATCGTCGCGAACGTCAGCTCAGGCCGGCGCACGCGTCGTCCGGACAGCCGCAACCCTTCGAACGCCTGCGGGCTGGTCACCTCATGGACGAGGTGACGATCGATGTACAGCAGCGTGCCGCCATCCGATAGGGTGGCGACCGTGTGCCGAGTCCAAATGTTGTCGAACAGCGTCTGAGCCATTGGTGTCGTCGTCGGGCGGTGAGCCTAGGAGCAGTAACACAGTATAGCGCCTACAGTGACAACCGCGCAACCTCACAAAGTGACAGTCACTTCCAGGTTGAACGTGACTGTCACTTTGCGGGCTGGGTCAATTGCGAAGACCGCGCGAAGGCGATAGACTGACAGGTAGTTGGATGAAACTGAGTGTGCTGCTCGTGCATGGGATCGGCACGCCGGATTCCGCGTGGGCTGATGAGTTGGCGCAGCGGCTACGCGCGGCCACGCGAGACGAAGTCGCGCGGCTGGTGGGTCGTGGTGCGGCACCGAGCGTGGATGAGCTGCTCGCGATCGGCAGCGTGCATTGGGATACGGTGCTCGAGGAGCGCCAGCAGCTGCTGTGCGCGATTCTCGACGCTGGAGAGTCACCACTGAAGACCGAGCCATCGTGGTGGTACACGCTGGTCCATGGGTGGGATTATCTGAAGCGGTCGTGGAAACGGCTGGAGCATACGTTCATCGCCGAGTATGTGGCCGATGTCATCGGCTATCTGGATGTTGGAGCGCACAAGGAGATCCATCAGGCGGTGACGCGAACGCTGGAGGCCTTGCCGGCTCAGGTGGGCGACGCGACGGGGCAGGGCAAGCTGCCGCTGACGATTATCGCGCATAGTCTCGGGACGGTCATCAGCTCAGACTACGTCTGGGATCACGCGAAGCTGCGCCAGGCGCAGCACCAGCGCGGATTCCATGAGCGATGGCGGTTGGACAACCTGTTTACCGTTGGGTCACCGATGGCGTTGTTCAGCCTGAAGTATGGCGGACCAGAAGCGTTCAAACAGCCAATCAGCGTCGAGAGCAAGCGCGGGCGGTGGGTGAACATCTATGACCGGGACGATCCGATCGGTATGCCGCTGAAGCCGCTCAACGACGCGTATGCGCGTGTGGTCGCGCGGGATGTCCAGGTCAACGCCGGGGCCTACCTTCTCGCGCATGTGCGGTACTTCCTCGAGCCGAAGACGCTGTCGATCATGGCCCGCAAGCTCGCACTGGATTGGGTGGTACTCAATCGGCGCCTGCCACCAGCTCGACTACAGGAGTTGGATGATGCGTACGATCGCAGCTTAGGAATTCCATAATGCGGTTCGCCTGGTTTCCCTGGAAGTTCATCATCCGGTCCGCGGCCCGGACCTATGGGTTCTTAGACCCATTCGTCGTCTGGGGCCGGGTGCGCCGGTTCGCCCAGCCGGCCGAGGTGGCTGCGCCGACCGAGCTGTTACGCTCGGCCATGGTTTTGCACGCCCGCGGCCTCATCAACAGCCAGGCGATTCAGCAAAACCTGGACTGGGTGTGGCCGTATTGGGTGGTGCGCCAGTTTAACCCGCACGATGACGCCTTTGTCCCGCGCGCCTTCTCGCTCACCCATATCAATCTGACGCACCGCAACTGGACCGCCCTCGGCGTGCCGGATTGCGCCGCCTACCCGCTGGTCGACCCGCGCGGCCTGCTCACCCCGCTCTTTGACGGCTGGTCGCTCGACGTGTGGGTGCTCACTGACGATGGCCAGGCGTTAGTCCCCTCGCGACTGGCCAGCGCGGAGCAACGGCTGATCATAGGCACCGAGCTGGCGGTGGTGACCCGGCTCGAGCAGGGGCCGGTGCAACTGCAGTTGCGCGCGCAGGTCGAGCGGATGACGGCCGGCCTAGTCTGCCAGCTCCACGTGACCACCCAAGCGCCGATGAGTGGGTGGGTCGTGGTGGCGCTGCGTCCGTATAACCCAGAAGGGGTTAGTTTTGTACACGACGTGACCTGGGAATCAGCCGAGCAGGCCTGGCGAGTCAATAAGCGCGCCACCGTTCGATTCAATACCAGTCCGGATCGGTTGGCCTATTCTGGCTATGGTGATGGGGATGTGTTCCATCGACTGCAGCAGGAATCGGCCGATCAAGCCATCCACAGCGACGTTGGTATGGTCACCGCGGCTGCGCTGTTCCGGCTTGAGGCCGCGCAGGAACGGCAGCTCACCGTTGAGATTCCGCTGACGGTCGAACCCGTAGCGAGTCAGGCGGCGACCTCAGCCGCTGCGTCGCCGGAAGATTGGACCGCCAGCTTGCGCGGACACTGTACGTTCCAGGTGGCTGATCCGCGCGTGAAGTTTCTGTACGACGCCGCGTTGCGGTCGCTCGTCCTGCACGCGCCAGGTGATGTGTTTCCTGGTCCGTATACGTATCGGCGATTTTGGTTTCGAGATGCCGCGTTTATCCTGCGCGCGCTGTTGTGCGCCGGGCTGACCGCTCGGGCTCGGCGTGCGCTCGACTTGTTTCCGTCGCGCCAGCACATCTCCGGCTATTTCTTTTCGCAGGATGGAGAGTGGGATTCTAATGGGGAAGCGCTGTGGGCCTTGCACCAGTGGTGCGCACTGACGGCGACCAGGCCGCCTCAGGCGTGGCGACGGGCGATTGTGCGCGGTGCGCAATGGATCATGCGTAAGCGGGTGTCAGACCAGCTGCCGGTGCCGCACGCTGGTCTCTTGCCGGCCGGGTTCAGCGCCGAGCATTTAGGCCCGAACGATTTCTACTATTGGGACGATTTCTGGGGCGTGGCCGGCTTGCGGGCGGCGGCTGCCATGCTGTCCTTGCTGGGTCAGAGCCAGACGGCACGACAGTGCCGGCACGAGGCGGATCGATTGTTGGAGAGCATTGACCGCAGCCTGGCCTTCGCGGCTGAACGGCTCGGGCGGCCGGCGATGCCAGCGTCGCCATATCGACGGCTTGACGCCGGCATGATCGGTTCGCTGGCGGCCGGATACCCGTTGCAACTGTTTGACGCGGACGACGCGCGCCTGCTGGATTCGGTGCGATTCTTGCTCGAACACACCTTTGTGCGCGGCGGGTTCTATCAAGAGATGAGCCATTCCGGGATGAATCCGTATCTGTCGCTGCATGTCGCGCAGGTGCTGCTGCGAGCTGGCGATCCGCGATGGGCGGCGATCATGGACGCTGTTGCGGTGCTGGCCTCACCGACCGGCCAATGGCCTGAGGCCATTCATCCCCGAACATTGGGCGGATGCATGGGTGATGGGCAACATGTCTGGGCATCGGCCGAGTGGGTGTTAATGGTGCGCAACTGCTTTGTCCGCGAGGAGGGGGATCGCGTGATCCTTGGCTCAGGGGTCAGGTCGGCCTGGTATGCGGATCAGGCCGCGACATTCGGTCCTGCCCCGACCGCGTTTGGTCCGGTCAGCGTGCAGGTTGAGCCGCGCACCAACGATCACGTTCGCGTATCCTGGCAAGGCCGCTGGCACGAACAGCCACCGACGATAGAGGTGCGTGTCCCAGGTACCGCGGCCATCGTCGCGCAACCCGACCAGCAGTCCGCGATCCTCGAACAGGTATGAGACCTTACCGCAGCAGGCGATCGGCTCTTCAGCTATGAACATTCTCATGATGACCAACACCTACACGCCGCTGGTCGGCGGGCTGGAGCGTTCGGTTAAAAGCTTCACGCACGAGTATCAACGTCGCGGCCATCAGGTGCTCATCGTGGCCCCCACGTTTGCCGGCACACCACCCAACGAGCCGGATGTCCTGCGCCTGCCGGCCATCCAGCGATTTAACGGGTCAGATTTTTCCGTCAAATTGCCGGTGCCGCGGCTGCTACAGCGAGCCCTGGCAGCATTTCGCCCGGACATCATTCACGCGCATCATCCATTCTTGATCGGCAACACCGCTTTGCGGCTGGCCCACACGCGACAGATCCCGACCGTGTTTACCCATCATACGCTGTTCGAGCAATACACCCACTATCTGCCGGTGGACCTGCCGGCCGTCGAGCGGTTTGTCAGCGAGCTATCGAGCGGGTATGCGAATCTATGCGACGAGGTGTTTGCCCCGAGCCAGAGTGTGTCCGACCTGTTGCGTGAGCGAGGCGTCATGACGCCGATCACCGTGGTCCCGACCGGTGTGGATCTGAAGCGATTTGCCGCCGGCAATGGCCGTCGACTTCGGCAACTGTTAGACATTCCGGTCGGCGCACTGGTCGTTGGGCATGTGGGCCGATTGGCCCAGGAGAAGAATTTAGAGTTTCTCAGCCAAGGGCTGGCGGCTTTTCTGACCCAAGACCGGCGCGCGTATGCGCTGATCGTCGGGGAAGGACCCTCAGTGCCACAGATCCGCCAGCTCCTCGTCGATTCCAGGGTCGGCCGACGACTCCGGATGCCGGGTGTGCTGCGCGGCCAGCGGCTCATTGACGCGTACCATGCGATGGATGTGTTCGCCTTCTCGTCGAAAAGCGAAACACAAGGCCTGGTCGTCGCCGAGGCGATGGCGGCCGGAATCCCGGTCGTCGCGCTCGACGCCCCGGGCGTGCGCGAGGTGGTGATTGATCAACGCAATGGGCGGCTCTTGCCGGCTGCGTCGGTCGACGCATTTGCCGCGGCCTTGCGATGGATGGCCGACCTCCCGCACCGACGGCGCCAGCTCCTGGGTTGGACGGCCTTGGCGACAGCCCGGCAGCTCTCGATGCGCCGGTGCGCGGATCTGGCGCTGTCGCGGTATGAGACGTTGGTGATCCGCGGCTGGGCGCGTCGCTCGCTCGAAGACAGTCGCTGGGCGACCGCTGCCAGACGGATCAACACCGAGTGGGCGTTATTAAAAACATTCAGCCGAGCCACAACGGCTGCCTTGGTCCCGACCCGTGGAATAGAGACGCCAGGCGATGCTCACGTATCTTGAGCGGTCGATCCGATGGATGCGGCGCAACGCGAGTCGCAGCGAGTGGGTGATTCGTCTGCTGCGCCTGCCAGTCGCCGACTCGCCCCCGACCGCGCCAGGCCTGGTGTTGATCCAAGTCGACGGGCTGTCTCGTCGAGAGCTGCAGCGCGCGTTGGCGCGCGGTCAGATGCCTTTTTTGCGCCGCCTGATTCGACAGGAGCGGTACGCGTTACATGCGCAGTATCCAGGCCAGCCGGCCAGTACCCCGGCGGTGCAGGCAGAGCTGTTCTACGGGGTGCGGGGCGGGGTGCCGGCCTTCAGCTTTCGCGATAATGAAACACAGCGCGTCTTCGTGATGTATGAGCCGATCTCGGCTGCTGCGATTGAAGCGCGTCTGGCCGCCGGCGGACCAGGGCTGCTGGACGGTGGTAGCGCGTACGCCGACATTTTCACCGGGGGTGCTGCTGAGCCACACTACTGCGCATCAAAGACCGGGTGGGGACGGTTCGTCCGATTGTTGAATCCGCTGACCTTTCCGCTCTTGCTGATGGCCCATGTCGATATGGTGCTGCGGTGCGTGGGATTGATCATCGTCGAGCTCCTCTTCGCGGTGAGCGACTGGGCACGGGGCCTGGTGATGGTGCGGGATGTATGGCAAGAAACCTCGTTCATCGGCACCCGAGTGCTGATTTGTATCCTGTTGCGCGAGCTGGTCATGATCGGCGCCAACATCGATATCGCCCGAGGGTTGCCGATCATTCATGTCAACTTCATCGGCTACGATGATCAGGCGCACCGGCGCGGTCCGTCCTCGCGGTTCGCCCACTGGTCGCTGCGCGGCATTGACCGCGCCATCGCGCGACTCTGGCAGGCAGCCGCCCACGCCGGGCGACGCCACTATGACGTGTGGATCTACTCAGATCATGGACAGGAAGAGACGGTCCATTACGGTCGCGTATACGGCCGCTCGGTCGAAGACGCGGTTGGGGAGGTGCTGGCGCTGCATCCGGATGAACAGGTGCAGCGGTCTCATCGGTACGGCGTGCGCTCTCGCCGCGCCGCCTTTTTGGGCGGGCGACTGTTGAATCAGGTGTTACCGGCCCCGTTGGCCGAACCGTCGCAGGACCAGCAGGCTCGGCTGGTGGTCACCGCGATGGGCTCCTTAGGCCATGTCTACCCACCGCAGCCGCTCACTGCGTCGGTGCGGGAGCAGCTCGGCCAGCAGCTGGTGCAGGCGGCCCAGATTCCGCTCGTGTTAACAGCCGATTCGCCCGACGGGGCGATCGCATGGACCCAACACGGACGCTACCACTTGCCTGAGGATGCTGCGGCGGTGTTCGGGCCCGACCACCCGTACCTGACAGAAGTGGCTAGCGACCTGGTGGCGTTGTGCCGCCACCCCAGTGCAGGGGCATTGGTCATCAGCGGCTGGCGCAAAGGGCAGCGATCGATCAGCTTTCCCGTCGAGCACGGCTCGCACGCCGGGCCTGGCATCGGCGAGACGGATGCGTTCGCGCTGTTGCCGGCAGACGCTCCGATTCGGATTGGGGGCCAGGGGTATGTGCGCCCGATGGATCTGCGACTTGCCGTGAACCGGTTTCTCGGGCGCGCCCCAGCGGTGCCGGTGTCTGACACGCCCCAGCGCCGGGTTGATCAGACGCTGCGGATCATGACCTATAACATTCACGGGGCGGTCGGGATGGATGGTCGATTCTCAATGGAACGAATCGCGCGGGTCATCGCACGACACCGCCCGGATATCGTCGCCCTCCAAGAGGTGGATGTGGGGCGGCCCCGGAGCGACCGGCTCGACCAAGCCGCGCTACTCGCTGACCGGCTCGGGATGACGTTCTGTTTCTGTCCGGCGCTGCAGTTGACCGAGGGGCAGTACGGTAATACAATTCTCAGTCGGTGGCCGATGTCCATTCGCCGGGCTGAACGCTTACCGCGGCTGCGCGCCACCGCGGCGTTTCAGCCACGGGCCGCGCTCTGGGTCGCGGTCCACACCGAGTCAGCGACGGTGCATGTCGTCAACGCCCATCTGAGCCTGTGGCCGCAGGAGCGGCTGTTGCAGATTGAGACGCTGCTCGGCCCGGAATGGCTGGGGCATCCCGAATGTCACGAGCCGATCATTCTCTGCGGTGATTTAAACGCCAGGCCAGGATCGCCGGCGTGCCAACGGATTGGCCGCTTGTTGTCCGACGCCCAACAGGCCCTGAGCACCCACCGTCCGCTCGACACCTGGTCTGGCCGGTATCCGATGAGCCGGATCGATCATGTCTTCGTGGGTCAGCAGGTGAAGGTGCGGTCGGTCGATGTGCCCAACACCGCGCTCGAACGGCAGGCCTCGGACCATTTGCCGCTGGTCGTCGAGGTGGAGTTCGATCACGGCAGCGCTACCGGGATCGTGGACAGCGCGGTCGAGGCAATCAACAGGCCAACGTACTGCACCAGCGTCAATCCGTCCGGGCGGGGCGGCGCATCATGACCCAAGGTGCGCACCAGCCCGACCAGCGCGAGCAGCACGAGCAGACCTTCGCGCGTCGTCAGCCAGAGGATTCCCATCATCGCGGTCGCCAGTGCGCGTTGTGGCTGCGACAGCGCGGCAAATCCCCGACTGCCGTCGAGCTGCCACACAGGCAGCAGGTTGAAGAGCGTGATCCATCCGCCGACCTTGGCAATCGCGATCCAGCTCACCCAGCCGGTGAGTGATCCCACCGCGTAGGCCGCGCCAGCGACGCCCAGACCCCACCAGGGCCCAGCCAATCCGACACGGGCCTCTTCGATCGGTGTTGAGAGGCGCTGGCGCATCTGCACAAAGGCGCCGAATCCAGGAATGAACATCGGTGCACTCGCCCGCACGCCATAGCGACGCAAGGCCAGCACATGTCCCATCTCATGGAGATACAGCGAGGTGATCAGACCGAGCGCGAACTTCCATCCCCAAGCAGACCAGTATACGCCCAGCGAGAGGAGCATCGAGAACAGCGTGCTCATCTTTGTCAGGCCGAGCAGGATCAACTTTGCCTTGGTGAGGATGAGCACAACGAGCACCTTGAATTTCCACAAGAGCGCGCCAACGATTCCCACGCCGGTCGGCGCTCGCCAGGAACGAGTGCCGGGTGGGGTCGTCGCTGAGGTCTGCGCCCCGCCAGCAAGCTCGCGGCTGAGCGCGACGATCCGATCATTGACCATCTGGTATTGGCGGGAGGTGGGAGGCAGCAACGAGAGCATGTCTCGCCATACCGCCAAGGCGCGTGAAGGATCGCGCGGCTGAAGCTGCTCGGCTTGCGCGGCCAATTGGTTCAGCCGATCAGCGTGCACCAGTTGCCGGCAGGCCGGGCAACTCAGGAGGGCTGGAGCGATCTGCGCGCCGCACGACGAGCAGATCAACGGGGTCTGGCTGGACATGGAGTGATCGGCGATGCGCGCCGTTGATCAGCCGGTCGAACCGGAGCGCGGCGTTCCCAACGTGAACGGGCCGGCGAAGGTAACCCGAGCCGGCCGATTGATCTTCCAGGCCTGGTACAAGCCGACGCCGATGATCACCCAGCCGATGAGGTTCCTGAATCCCATGAGGAATGGAGCCGCGAAGGCGATGGCGATGATGAGGACCCAGCCAAGAGGCGGAATCCGAACGGGCTTTGATGTCGGCACCAGGACGTCGGCACTGGGACGCTGACCGGTCACCGGCTTGACACCGGTCGAATCTACTGCCGTGTGTTCTGCGGTGGCACCGGCCGGCGTGCGCGCCGCGTGCGCTTGACGGATTCCTTCTTGAAACCCGGTATAGACTGATGGCACATACATCGAGACGATCGAACAATAGGTCAGCGCCATCGCCAGCCATTGGTAGCCCCATCCCCCGCGACCGTACGCTCCTTTTTTCACGGCCACCCCTACCAGATACCCGACCGCGATGGCGACCAGCCCGAGCTCATACCCGGTCACCTTCACGATCGTGAAATAGAGCACCGCACCGCCGACGGCAGCGACGGTTCCAAACACCATTGCTCGCACGGCTCGTTCCAGTCCTGACCCTTTGGACTGCTCAGCTTCAACCCGATTCCGGCACATCCGGCAGACGATCTGGCCACGCGCTTCATAGTAGTCGTCCGCGATCCTTTGATGACACATGGCGCATACGGCTGCTCCAACGTGCGTCGGGCTGGTCGGATCAGCTCGGTGAAACTGTCGCTCATCTGGTTCAGGGGCCATCAACCGCCTCCTTCAGGGGTCTGCAAATATCCAAATATATATGTAGCATACCTGACAGATTCCTGTTTGGCATAATTAAAGAAGGGGGCTGAGGCGTGATGTGGATCAGGTATACTTACAGGTGTCATGCACAAGGAAGTCCTGGTCGTCGACGACGAACCGCAGGTCTGCCGGGCCCTGACCGCCTATTTTGAGGAGAAGGGGTTCCGCGTGATCACCGCCGACACGGCTGAGGCCGCCTTAGCGCGCATCCCACAGATGCACGCGGACGTCGTCCTGCTAGATCTGCGACTCCCGGACAGTTCAGGCCTGGAAGTCCTCTCGACCATCAAACAGCGGTACCCACAGGTGCGTGTCGTCATCATCAGCGGCCTGGCGGATGAAGCGACCATTGAAGCCGCCCGTAGCCTGGGCGCCAGCGAATACCTCACCAAGCCATTCGATTTCGGCCGCTGCTTCTTCGCGGCGATGGGGATTGAGTCCATTGATGTGGCGGCTGCGACCCCTGATCCTGAGGCGTTGGCCCGGGTGCCGGCCGACGTCGCCCTCGCGTATCAAATTCTGCCGATGAAATGGGACGGGCAACAGTTGCATGTCGTGATGAGCGAGCCGCTCGATACGGCTGCGGTCGCCCGGCTACAGGAGTTGCTCGGCTACCCGACGATTCCGATGGCCGCATTGGCCGGTGATTTGGCGACGACGGTTCAACAGTGGTATGGGGCGTCGCCGACCAGCCAGGCCGCGCCTGCCGTGACCCCAGCTCACCTACGGCAGGAGGCGCAACACCTTGCCGACCGATTGCTGCACGATGCCTGCGCGCATCGAGCCAACCTGCTGCACCTGCAGTGCGGCCCGCGCGGGCCGCAGCTCCAGTACCGGATCGACGGACGATTGGTCGTTGGACAGATCCCTGAGCCGTTAGCGACCCGGTATGCGGATGTCCTCAGTCAATTCAAACGGCTGGCCGGGATACCGACCGACATGGCGCGATGTCCGCAACACGGCCATGGCCGTGTTGCGCTCGGCACCGGTGAGGTTGAGCTACGCGTCTCGGTGCTCCCATCAACAGCGGGCGAGGCGCTGACCGTGCGGCTGGGTAACAACCTGCCGGTTCTCACATTGGATCAGTTGGGGTTGGGCGACGAGCAGCGTCGCCAACTCGAATCGTTACTGGCCAAGCCGGCCGGCCTGTTGCTCGTCACCGGTCCGGCCCGCGTCGGGAAGACGATGACCGTGTACACGCTGCTCAACCGGTTGGCGGCGAGCCGAGGTCCGATTGTCACGCTGGAATCGCCGGTCGAGCGCGCGGTACCTGGATTGATCCAACTGGAGCTGCAACCGCATGAGGGGTTGGCGGCCGCCGATGGAATCCGCGCAGCGCTCGACCATGAGGCGGATGTCATCATGGTCAACGAATTGATCGATTCGCGCGCGGCGATCGCGGCAGTGCGCGCCGCCGCGACCGGGCATGTGGTGCTCTCGACACTGCACACCACCACCGCGGCGATGGCGATTACCCGCCTGCTGGATTTGGAGATCGAACCGTTCTTGATTTGCTCGTCGCTGCTTGGGGTTGTATCACAGCGGCTGGTGCGCAAACTGTGTCCCAGCTGTCGGCAGCCCTATACGTTGGATACGCCGCAAGTCGCGCAGTTGGCCGCCCTGGGATTGCCGGTGACAGCCGGCGTGCCAGGCGTCGCAAAATTGTGGCGGGCTCATGGCTGCTCCGAGTGCCGCCAAACCGGCTATCAGGGCCAGGTCGGCATCTTCGAGCTGCTCAGCATTGACCCACATCTGCGTGGACTGATCATTAAGCGCACGCCCAGCGTGCAGCTCCAACAGTCCGCGATGTCCCGCGGCATGGACAACCTGTGGCGTGCCGGATGGGAACATGTGCGCGCTGGCGTTACCAGTCTGCAAGAATTGATGCTGGCGATGGCGCCCGACACGGTTGAACACGCCGCATCGTAGTGTCCGCCCGCAATCTCCCTGTTGTTCCGACTCGAATCACGTTTTTTCATCGGCGACCCTCGACTAATATTTACGTATTTTTGCTTGCTTTCGCGTAATTTCACGTCATTTTACCCCTCTTGACACCGACCAGCCTCGCTAATTATACTTCGTACTACAGCCCGCTGATCTGGTACGTCCCCCCTAGAGGTCGGCGGAATCTACAACAACGCTGATATCGCGGCCAGGCGCCTCACCGATGAGGCCCCTGGCCGTTTTGCCAAGGCGACGCATGGTCCAGTGCGTTCGCTCGTGATCGACGGTCCTTGCTCCGAGGGATGACGCTGCGTGGTTCAACCAGGAGGGAAGCAGGATGCGCGATGCGCGTAGGCGTTGGAGAATTACCGTGGGTGGGTTGGTGGCCGGCCTGGTCTGGGCCGCTCCGACCAGCCGTGCATTCGCGGCGATCACAATCTTTCCTTCCGGCGCCACGGCCACCGCGGCGCAAACCTCGGCTACCAGCGTCAATTGGGCGGCAGTGGGCACCGAGAAATGGACCTGGGCGGCCAATGAGTGGCTGGACTATTCGGTCGATGGTGGGGCCACTGGCGGCTTGGTGCTGTTCAGTCTGACCGCGATTAACCACAACAGCGCCACCGCACCAGGCTTGCCATCCGGCTATGCCTATACCATTAATGTCAATGTCGACGGGGTTTTCAAGACGAGCTTCACTGTCCCCGGCTCGACCACAACCTACCAGACCGGCAAGTCCGCGGCCATCACGCTGCCCAGCGGACTCCATACCATCCGGTTTACGTGGACCAATGATGTCTACCAGGCTGGCGTATACGATTCCAATATCCAAGTGCGCTCAGTAGCCTTCACCCCTCCGCCGCCGCCGACCATCTCCGCAGTCGCACCGGCCGACGGCACGACGCTCACCGCCGGTACCGCGGTCAGCTTGTCCATCACCGCCACGCATACCCAGCCAGATCCGATCCAGTACCAATTCCTGCTAGACGGCACGACCGTCCTACGCGATTGGTCAACGTCCAATACTGCTCCGTGGACGCCCAGCACCGCCCAAGCAGGGTTGCACACCCTGGACAGTAAGGCGAAAGATTCGGCGGGCACCACCACGAAATCGGTCCAAGTCTATGTCGTCCGACAACCTGTGAGCCCTCAATGAGCCGATCCTCAATACACCAGACTCCCTATTGGACCACCCGCGCCCTGCGGGTGATCACGGCCGTCACCATCGTCGCAAACCAGTTGGCGTTTCCGTCGTCAGCCGCAGCCGCAGGGTCAGGCTCGTCGAACGCCTCGGCCGGTAGTGCCTTGCCGCCTGGGATGACCGCGGTGCAAAGCTTCCAGCCGGATCTGTTTTCTGGCCGGGCAGCGATGTCGCTGCCGCTAGTGGTTCCGCCAGGCCGCCGCAACATGCAACCGGAGTTGACGTTGACCTACTCGTCGTCCGGCCGGAATGGCTGGCTCGGCATGGGCTGGTCGTTGGAATCCGGCTATATCGAACGCAGCACGAAAAATGGAGTCCCGACCTACACCGCGTCAGATATCTTCGTGCTCCAGTTTCAAGGCGTGAACTCAGAATTGGTCAAAGTCCCGGATGGAACCTATCGGGCCAAAGATGAAGGCGCCTTTCTCCGGTTCACCTTTGACGGGACCCAGTGGCAAGCCACCGATAAGGCTGGCACGACCTATCTGTTTGGGCAGACCGCCGGAGCTCGACTCCAGGACGGCCCGAACATGTTCCGCTGGGCCTTGGAGAAGGTCACCGATTCCAACGGCAACCTGATGACCTATACCTACGCGCCGGATGCCGGGCAGCTGTATCTGGACCACATCTCCTACACCCAGCCGGCGATCGGCGTGAATCCGACCCATCAAGTCGACTTTGTCATTGAATCCGGGCGGCCGGATGTCGAGACCAGCTACCGCAGCGGATTTGGGATCACGACCGCGAAGCGCTTGCGCGGGGTCACCATGTTTGCCTTGGGGCAACACGTGCGCACGTACGAGTTCACGTACGAGATCGGCGGTCGGACCGGGCGCAGCCTGCTCAAATCAGTGGGCCAGATCGGGACGGATCGCCTGACGCGGTTTCCGGTCATGACCACGTTCGCCTACCAATCGACGACGTTGCCAAGCTACACCATCTTGTCCAACCCAACCAACTTCACATCGACCACACTGGCCGGTGACTTCAACGGCGACGGGCTGACCGATCTCGCGGTGGTGGATCTTTCGAATGGGACATGGAAGGTGCTGCTCACCCTTCGAGCAGGCGGATTCGCCGCTCCGGTGACGTGGCTGAGCGGATTCGGCGCCAACCAGACCCCGGTGGTGGGTGATTGGGACCAGGACGGCCGGACCGACATCGGCGCATTCAGCGCCGGGGCCTGGCAGTTTCAGCGCTCGGACGGCGTCAGTAGTTTCCAGCCCGCGTCTCCGGCAACCTTCAACACCTCGCCCGGGGTGCCGATCGCCGGCGATTTCAATGGCGATGGAGCGACCGATATCGGCAGCTACAACAACGGCACCTGGAACATTTGGTTGCGGCAGGGCACGACCTTTGTCGCGACGACGTCGTTTACGACCAGCTGGGGTGGGACCGACTATCAGCCACTGACCGGTGACTTCAACGGCGACGGGCTGACCGATGCTGGAATCGTGTACCGGCCCACCGGCGGGGTGGACGTGCGCCTCTCCGACGGCGGCGCGTTGACCAGCCCGTCGACCTGGATCTTTAACTTCGGCGCCGGCGCCGACCATTTGGTCGGCGATTTCAATGGTGATGGATTCAGCGACGTGGCCTACTACAACTGGTCATCCAAGCAGATGGTGTACGCCCCATCGACCGGCATAGCCCCTCCAGCCGGTAATGGGTTTGGCGCTGCGAAAGTCATCGGGCCGACGTTTACGCTCGGCACGCCCGCGACGCAAGGGCAGGCCGCAGATTTCAACGGCGACAGCCTGGCCGACCCGGCGGTGTTTGAGGGCGCCTCAGGTGAGCTGGGCCTGTCGAACGGGACCATTGCCGATCTGTTGGTGCGCGTGGATAACGGGTTGGGCGGCACGACGACGCTGAGCTATCTACCATCGGGGCAGCTTGATAACACCGGCAGCGACAACAAACCGGATCTGCCGTTTATCGTGCCGGTCGTCAGCGCGGTCACCGCGGACGATAGTCGCGCACACACCTACACGACCACGTACAGCTATCGCGACGGATCATACGATTCGTCGACCAAGGAGTTCCGCGGGTTCGGGCATGTCGAGGTCACCGATCCGGATGGCAATGTCACGCTCACCGATTTTCACCAGGATCAGATGAAAAAAGGCCGCCCGTTTCACACAGAATTGCGCAACGCCGCCGGGGCGCGCTGGAGTTCGCAAGACCAGACCTGGTCGGTCACCGATCCGTTTGCTGGGGTGGAGACACACTTCGTGAAGCTGGATGTGCAGACCGATACCAGTTGCGATGGCGACGCCACCTGTCAAAGTGTCCAGCGTCATGTGACCTATGATGCCTACGGCAATGTGACCAAGCTCGTGGAAGACGGTGATCCCACGACGACTGGGGATGAACGCACCACCGAAACGACCTATGTATACAACACCACCAAATGGATTCTGGACAAACCGCGCTTGATCATCCGACGCGATTCGGCCGGCGTTGCGGTCACGCAGCGGCAGTTCTTCTATGACGGAGCGACCGATTCGACCGTGGCCCCGACCAAGGGCAACCTGACTCGGCAAGAGGATTGGCTCAAAGGCGATCCGTCGATCCCAACGCCAGATCAGTGGATCCCGACCACGATGACGTACGACGCGTACGGCAACTTAGCCAGCCTGGCCGATGCGCTGAACGTGAACACCAGCCGGACCACAACCTACACGTACGATCCGACGACGGCCACCTATCTGAATGTCCTGACCAATCCGCTGCAATTCACGCAACGGTTCACGTACGATGCCAAGTTTGGTGTGGTGACCAGCGCGACCGATGAGAATGGCCAAGTGGCGACGACCACGTATGACATCTTCGGGCGCGTCGTCAACATCATCAGCCCGCTCGATACGGCCAGCGCTCCAACGGCGACCTACACCTATGCCCCGGCCGCGCCGATCAGTAAGACCACCCGATGTGATCGGATCCAGTCAGGCGGGACCACCTCCTTATGCAGCAGTACGTTCACCGATGGTTTGGGCCGGACGCTGCAGGTCCGCGCCCCGGCCAAGACCGCCACCCAGCAGATCGTCAGCGGGGAGGCGGAGTACGACGGGCGCGGACTGGTGAGCAAACAATGGCCCCCGTATATGGACGCGACGTCCAACACGTATGTCCCGCACACCTTTGTGGCCGGCGTGCCTACCCCGGCGCAATACACGTACGACCCGACCGGGCGAGTGACCAAGACGATCGATTCAAGCGGGGGGACGACGCTGACCAGCTACAACGATCGCACCGTCACTCTCACTGATCCGAACACCCATGTGGTGCGCCGCCGGCTAGACTCGGCCGGGCGGGTGCGGACGGTGGAAGAGGTCAACGGGGCCGCTGTCTACCAAACGACCTACAGTTATGACACGCTCAACCGACTGGTGCAAGTCACCGACGCGAAGAACAGCGCGCTGCGCATGACGATGGCCTATGACACGCTAGGCCGGCGGCTCAGCCTTGATGATCCGGATGGCGGTCGGTGGACATCAACCTTCGACGCTGTGGATCGCATGATCTCCCAGACCGATGCGCGCGGCGTGAAGACCGATTTTACCTATGACGCGCTGGATCGGCTCACCAAGAAGGCGTACACCGTGCCGGCTGGCTCCACGATCCCTGATACCACGGATGCGAGCTATACCTATGACGGCGCCGGCTCGTTCACCAGGGGACGGCTGACGTCGGTGAGCGACAGTGGTGGTTCAACAACGTTTGCGTATGACGCGCTGGGCCGGACGATCCGGGAAACAAAGACCATTGATTCGGTGGCGTATACGGTCCAACGGACCTATGACCTGTTGGGTCGTGTCACGAGTCTCACGTATCCCACCGGGGATGTGGCGCGCTATACCTATGCCGGTCAGGGGAGCCTGGACAAGCTGGATCTGCAACCGGCCGGCTCGACGTCAACCCAGTCCATGGTGTCTGGCATGGACTACACCGCCGGCGGCCTGCCGACAAGGATCGCCTACGGCAATGGCGTCACGACCACGTATCAATATAACCCGCTTACGTTGCGGCTCGAACGGCTCTCCAGCGTCAAAGGCACCACGTCACTGCAAGATTTCCAGTATACCTTTGATTCGGTCGGCAACCTGAGTCAGCTCAAAGATCTGGTGTATACCGCGACGCAAACGTTCACCTATGATCCCTTGGATCGCCTAACCCAGGCGGTTGGGACGTCGTATGGCACCAAGACCTACAGCTATGACGCGATCGGCAACCTGACGGCGAAAGAAGGGGTGACCCACACCTATGGCGGGCCACGGCCGCATGCGATCACCTCGACCTCCAGCGGGTGGGCGCTGACCTATGACGCGAACGGCAACTTGACCAAGAAGGTCACCGATTCGCGGGCTGCGGTCACAGATCTGTTGGCCCAGTACCTCACCGTTGATGCGGCGAACCGGTTGACCGAGGTCAAGACGCCGGAGACGCAGACGGCGACGCTGACCTTCCAGCCCGGGTGGAACTTCTTCTCGCTGCCCGTGATGCCGGACGATCTGACGATCAGCACGCTGTTTCCGGATTTCTCCACGCAGTTCTCCCAGATCTCTCGGGACGATGCCGGGACGTTCAAGCACTATGTCGGCACTGCCAAGTTCAACGGATTCACCAGCCTGGATTATGGCACGGGCTACCAGGCCTACTGCAAGAGCGCGACTGCGGTGAATGTCTCGTTCACCGGCAAACTGCCGACGCAGGGGTTGAGCCTGCCGCTGGCCAACGGGTGGTTCTTATTGGCAGGGCTCACGCTCAAGACGTCCGAGACAACAGCGGCGATCTTCGGCAGCCTGAGTGCGGACAAGATTGAGCGCTATGACGCAGCGACCGGCACCACACCGGTGACCACCACCGTGCAGAAGGGCGGCGCCTACTATGTCCATCTGCCAGCCGCGGATACCTGGACCCCGCCGGTCCCGAAAGATCTGCGCACCAGCATTGTGTATGACACCAATGGGGGACGGGTCAAGAAGACCTCCCCGGCTGGGACGACCATCTATGTGGGGGACCTGTACGAAAAATTGCCCAGCGGCACCAGCACGATCTACTTCCTGGTCGGGCCCCAGCGGGTGGCTGCCAAAGATTCGACGGGTGCTATTCGGTTCTATCACGCGGACCAGCTGGGCAGTACCCATGTGGTCACCGATTCTGCCGGCGTTTTGGTCGAGCTCAACGAATATCTGCCGTACGGCGCGATCAGCCGGCATCAAGGCCCGGCGGATGTGCCGCAGAAGTTCACCGGGCAGCGGCTGGATCCAGAAACCGGGCTGCTGTTTTACCAATCGCGGTACTACGATCCCGCGCTGGGACGCTTTATCAGTCCGGACACGATCGTCCCGAACCAGTACAACCCGCAGCACCTCAATCGGTACAGTTATGCGGACAATAACCCGGTGACGTACAGCGAT
Organism: Candidatus Omnitrophota bacterium; assembly: GCA_023247275.1. GTDB lineage: Bacteria > Omnitrophota > Gorgyraeia > Aquiviventales > Aquiviventaceae > JAHFGT01. The sequence goes on along the minus strand of JAHFGT010000009.1, from coordinate 27,728 downwards.
CCGACCGGTCATTTCAAATTTAAGGACTTCTTCCGGCGGTTTGCTGGGACGATCGTGAGCGTGGCCCTGATGTTTGTGGGGGTGCCGCCGATTGCCGGCGGGATTATCGGCGCAGCGATCGGTACGGTGGCGAATCATGGCGGGCTGGCAGACTTCGCCGTAGGTGTGGCCATCGGGACTATTGCCGGTATGGTCGCCGGCTCGGCGAGCGGTATGCTGGCCCGGACCGTCGGGATGAATCTGGCCGGGATCGAAACCGCGATGTTCCGCGGGGCGGTGGGTGGGGCGGTGGGCGGGGCGCTCGGCTCGGCCATTTACGGTCAGAATATCGGGTACAGTATGCTGGCCGGGGCTGCGACCGGCAGCGCGATCGGGGCGGTGGACTGGGGGGTGCAGCGAGTGGTCACCGAGCGGTTTATTCGGTACACCCATGTTGGCAGCCGAGATTCGCTGGCGGTGCACCCAGAGGATATCGCGAAGGACACTGCCAAACTGAAGCAGGCGGTGCGGGAATATGGTCAGTCGCCGCAAGCGCTGCAGCTCATGCTGAAAGTGATGCGGTCTGGTCGGCCGGTGGAGATTCAGGCGATCGGCGGACCTCAGGGAAATCTCACCGACCATTGGATCATCCGATTGAACACCCAATACACGGACACCAGCCGGCCGGCGTACGAACAAGCGACGACCCGCGATTTAGCGACATCGCTCGCCCATGAGATGGGGCATCTGGATATCATTCGCGGCACGACGGCCGGGTACAATCGGTCGGTGGAAGAGCCGCTCACCTCTGCCCGGTATGAAAATGTCTACCGCTCATGGATCGGCACGCCGCTGCGGACCGGCTACTTCGCTGACGGGGACGTGACGCGGTAGTCAATGGTCGCAGCGTCGATGAATTCGACGTAGTATTGCATACGATTTCGTAATTTCCTTGCTCTTGACGGTGTCGAAGCGTGGCGGGTACACTTGTGTCACAATATCGGACACTCGAACGGGCACCTCCGCCGGGAGGCGGAGTCGCAAAGCGCTGGGTCTAGATCAGACGGCCAGGCTGCCGACGATTGGCGGCCTGGCACATTATTTTCAATGGTGATGGCGAGGTCTTCTGATGCGAAAGGTTCAGCACATTCTGTCACGATGAACAGCGCCCATCCATCATCGCTGGGAAGAATCACGTGGCCCCGCAAGCTCATCGGCGTTGCCGCGCTGCTGTTGCTGTTCTCCTTCTGCCTTGCGCCTCGGGCCGGGGCGGCCATGTACTATGTCGCCCCTACCGGCAGCGATTCCGCGGCCGGCACCCAGGCCGCCCCCTGGCGATCAATCCAGCGAGCCGTCAATGCGGCGCAGGCCGGCGATGTGATTTCGATTCAGGCAGGGGTGTATCGCGAGCAAGTCCGACTCAGCGGCCGCAATGGCACGCCCACGAACTGGATCACGGTCCGCCCGTTCGAGGGCGACGATGTCATCATCGATCCCTCCACCCCAGTCAGTGGCTGGGTTCGGCTCGCCGGCAACCTGTATATTTCAGGCCCAATTGGATTCGGCTCGTCCGGCGTCCGCACACTCTGGAACGGACCCACCGCGTTGATCCGGGTGGACCGTCTCTCCGAGTTGACGGCCGATGGGACCTTCTGGGTCGATTCGGCCAACGACCGTGTGCGGATCTTCTCGTCGACGGATCCGAGTGTGGCGACGTACACCGCCTCTCGAGGAGACGAACGTGCGCTGTCGATCGTGTCGGCGAGTTACATCCGGGTCGATGGCCTGATCGTGCAGCACGGTGCGTCTGGCGTCGTCATCGGGACGACCGATCAGGCTGACGTGCCGGACACGACGCAGATCGAGCTACGCAACCTGACCGTTCAATCCAATGCCGAATACGGCATCGTGCCCAGCGGTAGTCCACAGAACCCGACGACGAGCATACGAATCGATGGGGCGGTGGTGCGCGACACGCGCTCCAGTCGGTCCGGCACCAGTCTGAGCGGTGATGGGATCCGGCTGCTGAGCCGAACCACGACGAGCCACAGCCGCGACGTGACGATCGAGGCGTGTCGGATCTCGCGATCAGCGCGGCACAATGTGAATCTCGCAGACGGGTGGTCAGACATTACGGTCCGCCACAGCGTCATCGCCGACGGCGGCTTGGGCGGCGCGCCCAGTGCAGGCATCCGGATCGCAGGCTCAGGGGTACAGTGCGAGGGCAACGAGATCAGCGGCGCCGCACAGGATGGAATCGACGTCGCCAGCCCAGCCGCCAACGTCGTGCTGGTGCGTAATCTGATCCATGAGAATCACCTCGGCGTGACGGTACACTCCCCCAGTTCAGCCGGGGCGATCTTAATCGCCAACGTCATTCGGGATAACCGCTCATCGGGGATTCGCGTGGACAGGGGCCAACATCTCGCGATCGTCAATAACACGCTGGTCCAGAACGGCGACGACGCCGTGGTGCTCGTCGGGAGCGGCCATGTGGTGAAAAACAATCTGATCGCCTCTGGCGGTCAGCGGGCCTTGGTCCTTGATCCGGGCTCAACAACCGATCACAACCTGTTGTTTCAATCTCACCCAGGGCAGGAGCCGCTCATCCAATCAGGTGGGATTGGGATGACGCTGGTCGGGTACTGGTCTGCCACCGGGCAGGAGCTGCACGGTGTTGAGGCTGATCCGGTGCTGGTGAGCGGGCCCACCGGGGCGTTTCAACCGACCGTGGCCTCACCGGCGATCGATCGAGGGGAAGATCTGGGCGTCCAGACAGCGGCCGCCATCGATTATCGCCTGCGCCAGCGGCCCATCGGGTCTGCCTGGGACATTGGCGCGTACGAGTATGATCCGCGTGATCCCCCGGTGCCATCCGCCGTCCCGCGGATCATCATCTCGATGAGCCGGTATCCGGAAACCGCCCAGCACACGCGGGACGCCCAAGCCGCGGGCAAGCCAAGGATCTTGACGCTGGACCGGCCTGGCGCGGCCGCCCGGCGGATGGAATCGTTGCGCGGCTATCCGAAAGTCCCGGGCAAGGACTTAGATGAGTATCCGCCGGCCATGTTCAAGGAAGGGGGTCGGGGTGCGGATGTCCGGGCGGTGACATCTGCGGATAATCGCGGGGCCGGCTCCTCCATGAGCCATCAGGCCCGCCCATTTGCCGATGGACAACAGGTTGAACTTGTCGTTGAGTAACAACCGCTAGCCGTTTCCGACCCCTTCTGCCAGCCGCCTGGACTGACGATCGTTCGCCGCGCGTCGATCAGCGCACGATTTACCCCTGACGCACTCAATCCTGCACAATCCTGCTCACGGTTCCGTTATGGTGTTAGCACGACCGCGCTCTCTGCAGCGAGCGTCCATGTCCCCAGCGCGCAGGGATGGGAGGCGCCTGGGCCATCGTAGCTGGGAGCGTCGCTCGACCAGATCAGTTGCCATCCGGCATGAGGCGCCGGCGCCAGCAGCGGCTCTGGCGCCGAGTCAAGACTGAGCGCGGCACCGAGATTGACGAGCAGCAGCCGATGGTGGCCATGCGGATCGAAGAACCGCAGTATGAAGGCGTCCGGACCGAGGACCGCTCCGTCGAGGTGTCGACGATCTTGGGCGGCGAGCACCGGATCCTGACGCCGAAGCTGGAGCAAATCGTGATGCAATCGATAGACCGGCGCGTGCGCGTGGCGTTCGAGCAAGTTGAGTTTGGATCGCTGGAACGTGGCCGGATCAGCCGGGTCTGGGATTGTCGCCTGAACGTGGGCGGTCGCATAACTGGGAAATCGGGCCAAGAATTTCTTGCGACCGGCCTGGACCAGCGGGGCCAACTGCGCATGATGATCGGCGAAAAATGGAAAGGGTGAGGAGGCGGCGAATTCTTGTCCCATGAACACCAGCGGCGTTTCAGGGGCCAACAGCAACAGGGCGGTGAGCGCGCGAAGTCGGCCCGGTGTCGTCAGGCGATGGAGGCGTTCGCCGGTCGGGTGGTTGGCGACCTGATCGTGATTCTGCAGAAAATGGACGAAGCAACTCGCTGGCTCGTCGGTGACCACCGCGCCACGCGGCTGACGGTGCCACGAGGAGCACTGACCCTGGTACAGATACCCGCGCGTGATCGAGGAGAGCAGCTCTTGCGGCGTGCCGCGATAGTCCGCATAGTAGGCTTCGCGTTGGCCGGTGACCGCCACGCGCGCCGCATGATGGAAATCGTCGTTCCAGAGCGCGTCCATGCCATACCCGCCCTGGGCCACCGGTGCTACGTAGTGGATCTGTTGCGGCTCATTTTCCGCGATCAGAATGATGGATCGGCGTCCAGCGACCGCTCGGGTTTGCTGCGACAGCTCAGCGAGCACATGAGGCTGGCTGTTGTCAAAGATGTTCTGCGTCGCGTCGAGCCGAAATCCATCGATGTGAAACTCGTGCACCCAATAGCAGGCGTTATTCAGCACGAAGGCTCGGACCGGGCCGGAATCCGGTCCATCAAAATTGATGGCCGTCCCCCAATCGGTCGTATACCGGTCGGTGAAATACGACTCGCTGAATTCCCGCAGGTAGTTGCCGTCAGGGCCGAGATGGTTGTACACCACGTCGAGCAGCACCCCGATTCCTTGCGCATGGGCATGGTCCACAAACCGCTTGAGCGCGTGCGGGTCCCCATAGAGATGTGAGGGCGCGTAGAGGCCGACGCCGTCATATCCCCAGTTCCACCGGCCGGGGAATTCAGCGATTGGCATCAACTCGACCAGGGTGACTCCAAGCCGTCTCAGCTCGGCCAGTTCACGTGCCGCAGCATCCAACGTGCCGTCAGCCGTGAACGTGCCGACGTGGAGCTCATAGATCACCTGGCCCGGCAGCGTGATCCCAGGCCATGAGGAATCGTGCCACGCGTACGCTACCGGATCGATGACCATCGAGGGCTCGTGCGGCCCGTGCGGCTGGAATCGAGCACACGGATCTGGCCGCAGTGCCCCGCCATCCAGTCGGTATGTATACAGAGCGCCGGCTCGTACACCGGCGAGCGTGGTGGAGAAGTAGCCGTGCGAATCACGCACCATTGGCACGGCTGTTCCGGTGTCAGACAACACCACCTCGACTTGCTGCCGCGTGGGGGCCCATACGCGGAAGGCCACTGCGTCAGGCAGGACGGTCGCGCCGATCGGCAGTTGCCATCTGACCGGCTGCGGGCCCCTGACTGAGCTGTCACGCATCCAGCTTCATCATGATCGGCGACGGCTACGCATGGTCAAACGCGGCGGTCCATCGCGCAATTTCTTCGGCCGTCAGGTTGCCTTCAGGCAGGAGTCGAGCATCGTGGTCGCCCTATCGTTGCAGGTCATCCTGATATTGAGCAAGCGATAGCAGTGTACCACGGCAGGTTCGGACGGCGGGGAGATCCTCCAGCATTTCGTGGTAGACCCGCCCGAACAGTTCGCGGAGCACCGAACATGAAGTTCGTCGCTGTGGAATCAAACATCTCCTCGGCGTTGTTGACCACCTTCGACGGTTAACAGCCGGTGATAGGATCAGTGGGGTGACTTACGTGCCAATGTCTCCCCGCCGCTCGTGCTCTTCCTGCATGGCCCGGCGGCCAGCCTTCACCGCGTCGGTGACGGCCGCGCCTTTCTCTTGCAGATATTCCTTGACGTCGCGGCCGTACTCCCGCAGTCGTTGTCGTGACTCACGGCCCGGACGTGGCGCTAACAAGAGTCCCGCCGCCACCCCGATCGCCGACCCCAACACAAACGCCCACGCCGAGCCGCATGCGCTGTCTTGCGCGTCAAACGCTTCATCGACCATTGGAGTGCCTCCGTGTGTGCCATCGGTGAGTGAGCATATTTGTCGCGGCTCGAATCCCGGCCCGCACGCTCGCCCAGTGAATCCGAACCGCGCGTCCCTGGTGGTCCAACACGTCCTGCGTAAACTCTTGTGCCTGTCGAATCGTCCCACTCCAGTCGCCGACCGCTCGTAGGACGTCAGCCGCGTGCTCGACCCCGTCTTCTGCGGTCGCCGTCACTCGTTCGACCCGTTCTGCGATGCGATTCATGTGTTGCGTTGCTGTGCGCAGCTCGACCAGCGTCGGTGTCGCCTCGACAGAAAAGGCACGCAACAATTCGTACATCTTTTCCACCGCTCGCTGCACGCGCTGGAGCGTGCGAATGAGATACAGGACCAAGACCGTCAACGCGATCGCTGCGAGTGCGGCAGCTGCCTGGGCCACCATGGCGTTGGCTCCTCTGCAGCTAGGCGCTCTTCATGAGGCTGATCAGAAACAGTAGGATCACAGCCCCGAGTACGGCCATCAAGAGCGCTCCAGCCAATCCATAGACTGCCACACCCATCGCGTCTGCCAGTCGCCCACCCAACAGGGCGCCGAGGATGCCGATCGCCAGATTCCCGAACAGTCCGAACCCTCGCCCACGCATCAGTTGCCCGGACAGCCATCCGGCCACAAGGCCGATCAACAAAAACCATCCAAAATTTTCTCTCATGTGCGTTCCCCTCCTCGCTGGTATACGGTTTCACTCTACTGGGGGAGAGATGACAGTTGGATGAAATGGCGATGACAACTTCGTCATTGGCGACCCTTCGACTCTGCTCAGGGTTCGATCCTGAGTGGAAGTCGAGGGATCGAACGACGATGAAGTGGGTGCCACGGGCTCTGCCCGTGGGGACCCACTCGCCAGCTGGGACCACATGAACAAGTTGTAATCCAAAAGTCATGCGCCGCTTACCTTGCGTTCCTACACTGGACGAGGAAGCGGTGATCTGGATTCACTCGGTGCAGGGAGTGTGGCGGTAGAGTAGAGAAGGAGGGAAGGGCGATGAGGATAGTGTGGAAGCAATGGATCGCAGTCGGGATCGCTGTTGCCGGGATGGCCCCGTTGGCTTTTGCAGCCGGACAGTCGCCGTCGCGGGCACCTGAAGTGTCGGGTCAGGACGTCGCGCGTATCACCGGATCGGTGCGAGAAGTCGACCTGGTGCCGCCAGGCCGGAGTCTGCAAGTGGCATCAACGGATGGCAAGGTGTTGACGGTGACGCTGGATCCGGACACCACAGCCGTCCGTCAGAATGGCCAGCAGGTGAATCTTGACCACCTCAAAGTGGGACAGACTGTCGAAGTGCGGACGATGCCGAAAGATGGCAAGCCTATGGCGCAGATGATCGAGATCAAGGAGAAGCTCGCTGGGGAGCCAGGCGCATTGGCCGGAGCGATCGGTTCGGTTCAGGGGACGATTCACGAGTTGGACCTGGACCTGATCGGCGGTCGCAGTGTCAGGATCCGCGAAGCCAACGGGCAGATCGCGCAGCTGGAGCTGGATCCGGATGTCACGATAGTGTGGCAGGGCGGGCAGAAGCGAGAGCTGGACCAGTTGGCGATCGGGCAGTCGGTTGAGGCGCGATTTATGACCAAAGATGGTCAGCAGTTCGCGCAGTCGATCGACATTCGCTCCGCGTTCAATCCCAGCCCGGCGCCATCTGAGCCGGCCTCGAGAGATCGCGCGTATTAATCGAGTGGCATAGACGGCGTGAGAAAAGTGACCGTCACTTCCGCCCCGGAAGTGACGGTCACTTTTTCTGGTGCGCTCAACGTCTGTCAGGCAAACTCGACCTCCATGCGAACGATCTCCCCGCGTCGGAGCTGTTCCGCATACGGCGCGGGGATCGTCGCTCCCTCAATGGCCATCGGCTGGCCGGTGCAAGGGGTCAATCGCACATGGCGAGCCACGACTCCTTGAGCCCCATACGTCGGGCGACGCGATCGGTTTCGATACACGACCTGCGTCTGGCCGAATAACACAAAGGTGCACAGGCCCTGGCGCGTGAACAGCCTCCCCGTCAATAGCGGCGCGATGTGAAAGGTGAGTCGACCCTGGCCATCCACCCGAAGGGGCTGCCGGCCGACCAGCATGAGCAGCCACAGATGCAGGAACTCGGCGGTCGCCCCGCTCAGGCGCGCCACGAATCCAGCGCCGTGCAGTGTGGAATCGGCATAGACGCTGCTGACGAGAAACGAACAGTTCTCGAGGATGCTGCGACCGTACCGGGCCGGTGGCTGAAAGGGAATCAGCGCGGTCCTCGCCGCCGCGTAAAATTCATCGGCTAATCCACTGCGTAACAGCTCGAGCAAATATTTGTACTCCATGTGGAGCCAGACCGATTGATTCTCAAGCCACCCTGGATTGAAGATCTGGCAGCGGCCGATGTCTGGTGACTCGTCGGCAAGGGACGCACACACCCGGTACATGCCCAACTTGCGGTCGTAGAGTCCGCTGCGGCGTACCGCGGCATGCAGTTGGCGCGCGCGGGCTGGGTCTGCCTCGACGCGGAGCGCATGCACCATCCCCTCGAGAAATGGCGGTAAGTTGTGCCGGCGCCATGCGGTCGGCCGGACGTGGCCATCCTGGTCCTGCCAGCTGGTGATCTCGTAGCAGAAATAACTCGTATACAATCCAGTGGCCGAATCGTACGCGTGAACAAGCGCCTGGTTGATGCGATCGCGCGCCCGCGTTAACCAGCGAATCAGCTCATCGAACGACAGGGCATGCTCTGCGCCTGAAAATCCCAACCGCACCTGCTCGCGATACCGTTCCTTCGCGTCGCCAGCCCGCTGCCAGTAGGCTGCCGCTGGCAGGGGCAGCAGGCTCTCCAGTGTGGTCAGCAGCTCGTGCAGTTCTTGGGGCACGGCCACCCGCGCGGGACGCTGATCCCCCAACCGCTCGCAGACGGTGAGGAGGAACAACAGCCATCGCTTGAGTTCGAAGGTTTCGCAGCTCGAAGAGCCGAACAACCCTGGCAGCCCGTTTAACGCATCGAACCAGTTCGGCTTGCCGGCCTCCATTTCGACCCCGATCCCATCAAGATCCAGCGACGCGATCTTGTTGGCCACGACGCACACCAGTTTGGCCAGCAAGGTGGTCCGATAGATCTCGCCGCGACCATGGGCAGCCCGAACCACGTGAGGGCGTTCGGTTCGGCGGGCAATCAATTCGGCTTTTTCCGGATCCTTGACGACGGCGTGCATTTGGCGCAGGCGTCCATCGACCATGCGGTATCGTTGGTGGCGGGGCACGACGACAAACGGGTTGTCATAAAATGTGAACACCGGTTCGCCGATCAACACAGCCGCCAGTCGTTCCGGATAGACCGCCAGGTAACTTTCGAGCAGGTCCAAATTATAGGTCCAGTGATCGGTCCAGAACCCCTCGCCAGGCTCGGCATCTTCAATCGGTTCGGCGGCGGCTAAGATCTCACTCACCAGCGCGTCCGACGAACCAGTGCCGAGCGCGCCGGCCTGTTCCAGATGCTGCAACAGTTCGCCAGGGGTGAACGGTTGTGTGACCAGGGCTCGAAGCGTCGACGATCCGCTGAATGAGGGACAGACAAACCGCGTGCCGTTGAAGACAAGGGGATTAAATCCATCCGCTTGCAGCAGGTTGAAGAAGGTCCGGACGTTGTGCTCGCCGATCCAGGGGAAGAACCACACATCGTTGCGCCGGTTTTGATTCACGTCGCGGTAGTTGGCGTTGCCTTGCGAATAATAGGTCGGCGGGATCACGAAATAGTTATAGTCGCGCTCGAGATCGCCATGCTTGCGCGCATAGAGATAGACCGCCGGCGAATTCACCGCTGCGCCGACCCGAACCGGGGCCCCGCCGCGCAATACATTGTCCAGAAACGTCTGGCGCACGTAGGCGTCCATGCGGGGATCGCCACTGGCCATCGCGACCGGCTGGGTCAGCTCATCGATGAGCTGCTGCTGCGCGCGCGCGTTCTGGTGGAACAGCTTCGGCTGTCGCAGGCGTGGAAGCCATGCATTGAGTTGGTCCAGGCTGTCGACCGCGCCATACAAGGCGTAGACCGTTCGCTCGCCGCGGGCCGGCAATCGGATCGTCGCATAGCCCAGCGCGCTTGGCGTGCGATCCAGCGCTGACGGTCGACGCGGGATGTGGAATCGCGGCTCGAACAATCGCTCGGGCAGCTGGAGATCTTCGTGAGCGCCAAAGACAATCGTTGGATCGATGATGGGAACGGTTGGGGTGATGCGGCCATTCTCGTCGACGAACCCAGCGGCGAAGTTGCCGCGGCGCAGCACCGTGACTTCGGGTCGGTCGTGCGGGTCCACTTTGAGTCGGAACAGCGGCGCACCACGCGCCGTGTTCTCGACGGTGATCCAAGCTTCCATCGTTCGGCTCAGGTCTTTCAGGAACCGGTCCGGCAGCCCAGACGGGACCATGGCGGGTAGGCCATCGACGATCTCAACCGTTCGGGGACGCGCGGTCAGATTGCGCAGGGTGACCATGCGCGCCAACCCGGCGATCGGCTGATTCGCCAACGTCGTGTAGTGCACGCTGATCTCCAGCCCGAGCTGCGCGTGGGATTCCTCAAGTACCAGGTCGTGCCGGCGGATCCGCATCCGTTGCTGACGCTGGGGCGCGCCTGGCTGATCGAGGCGGAACGGTTCATACACCTGGACCTTGCCCCGGACGCTGAATCGGATGAACGTGCGAAACCCTTGGAGCGCAACGGTGCGATACGCGCGATTCGCCGGCTGGAACTCCATGATCGGATGATCTTTGTCCTGCAGGCCGAATCCGGCGATGGCCTGACCCCGATTCACGTAGAACACCCACATCGGAATCCCCACCGGCCCGGCGATCCCAGGCAGGAAACTGGCGAAGGGTCGGCCGGTGAGATACTGGTCGATAACAAATTCGTCGCTGGACAAACGGGCGGTGGCCACGCGCGGTATTGTAGCACGTCTGATGGCAGTCCTAATCGGGGACAGCCACTGATTTCCCATGTTTTGGTACCAGGAAATCAGAGGCTGTCCCCGATGAAGGAGGGGGTGAGACCCCGTGCGGGAGATTCACGCTTGGGGTGTGACCCATAGTGTAGGTAAGATAGCTGTGTGCCACCCCTTTCGCTGACCACAGCCTGTGCTGGCAAGACGGCGCTGGTGACCGGCGCCTCCAGCGGCCTTGGGATGGAGTTTGCCCGCCAGCTCGCGGCGGCCGGCTGCCAGCTTATTCTCGTGGCTCGTCGGCAGGATCGCCTCGAGTCGCTTCGTCAAGAGCTGCAGACACGCCATCAGATTCGCGTCGACGTCATCCCGACAGATTTAGCGGATCCGGACTCGCCGCCGCGGCTCTACGCTGAGATTCAGCGGCGGGCCATCACCGTCGACGTGCTGATCAACAATGCCGGCTTCGGGTTGTATGGCGAGTTTCTCAGCGTCCCGTGGCCACGCGAGCGCGAGATGCTGGCAGTGGACCTGCTCGCGGTGGTGCATCTGACCAAGCTGTTCGCCGCGCAGATGGCGGCCCGCAAGTCCGGTCAGATCCTGTTGATCTCGTCGATCGGCGCGTACCAGCCGTCGCCCACCTATGCGGTCTATTCCGCGGCGAAAACCTTTATCCTGTTTTTTGGAGAAGCGCTGCACTATGAGCTGCGCGCGACCGGGGTCAATTGCACGGTGGTCTCCCCAGGAATCACCGCGACCGACTTTCTCGCCGTCGCTGGTCAGGCCCAGAGCCGGTTTCAGCGCTTGACGATGATGACCAGCGCCCAGGTGGTTCGAATCGCTTTGCGCGCCATGGTGCGTCGCCGGCCCAGCTGCGTTCCAGGTCTGATCAATGGGGTCTTGACGTGGGCGACTCGGCTGGTGCCGCGGCAACTTGCCGCGGCCATCACCTATCGGCTGATGACGGTTCGCTGATCCGTCGGACCTGCACCAGCGTTCGCGTTCGCTGACGTCGCCTGACCGGCTTGGCAGCCAAGCCGGCAGGTTCGTCAAATGGCCAGCGCCGTCCATGTCCGGTGAGCGCGCAATGGCGATCACGACAAGAATCTTGCTTGTCCAGGCAGTTCGCAATGCTCCAGTCTCCATCCTTGGGCTTGGTGGCAATCTCCCAGACCTCCATGTTGAGGAATCGGCAATGCTGGCGCAGGTACTTTATCTGGGGTCGCTGGGGTCGGGGCATCGGTCTGTCGAGGTGTGCGGATTGAACGGGGTGTTGACGCGCGCCTCAAAGACGCGGAGTTGCCAGCACGTGCGCGAGCCTCGCTGGATCAAACGCAGCGCTTGGGTTTGCACACGCGCCCCTAGACGCTTCAGAGCTTCGTGCAGTGACGGAGGGATCGGGAACAGCCGCTGGGCCCGCAGCCGCAAGTCAGTAAAGAAGCGTTCGGCTTCTCGGAGAATCCGTTGCTCATTGGCGAGCGATAGGAGAGGGAACACGAGTCGGCCGCCTGTCGAGAGATGGTGTGGAGCTTGCTGGAGCATCGCAACGGTGGGCTCGGCTCCGTCCGGCCCTCCTGTCGGGATCGACGGGGGATACCACGGCGTGGCCCGCGCCGTCTCTTCGGCAATTCCGGAAACGTCATCAATGACGAGATTTGCTTGCACATGACGTACCGGCTCGAAGAGCGAACCGGTAAAGACTTCAATGTGGGAAGCCACACCGTTGCGTCGAGCATTGCGGAGTGTCAGTTCAGCCGCCTGCGGCATGAGATCGACCGCATAGACCTTTGCCGCTCCGCGTTTGGCGGCCAGGATGGAGAAAAAACCGCTCCCACAGCCCAGATCGATGACCACCTCACCCGGCTGGATATCGAGTGTTTCAGCCAGCACTTCTGAGGTCGATGTGGGCTGAAAGACGTCCGGCCACAGTTCCAGAGCGAATTCCGCTCCGCACAGTGACCAGGCCGTCAGCTGTTGCTCAGCCAAGTGCTGGTGCATGACCGTTCGGGTTGCGGTCCAGCCGCTTGGCCTTGTCGAGCTGTTCACGCGCCTGGGCCACGAGCGCCTCAAGGGTAATTCCGTCCTTGGGAAACACGGCGACGCCTGCACTGAGCGCGACGTGGACGGCGGATAATGCTGGTCCCCTAGCGTTCTGCGCGAATGGGAACGCTGCGATGGCGTGCCGGGCGCGTTCGGCGACGGACACCGCACCCGCAGCGGTCGTTTCGGGCAACAGGAACGCGAATTCATCCCTGCCGGATCGGGCCAGGACGTCCTGCGCGCGACAAGTCGTCCGTAGCACATGACTGACGTCAACGAGCAACGCGTCTGCTGCTGGCTCTCCGGGCTGTCCTGCGCCTGCGCGGAACCCGTCGAGATCAGCCACGACGAGCGCGAGCGGTCGGCCATACCTGGCGGCACGCGCCAGTTCCTTTCGACCGAACGCCGCAACACTCGCTCCATCGGGTAGCCTGGTCAGCGGGTCGAGGGCTGCGTGACGCATCAAACGATTCTCGCGGCGTTTTTGGATCCTCGTGTCGCGCAAGATGACTAAGGTCCATACCGGTCCTGCAGGACCAGCCCGGATGGGCGTGTAACTCGCGCAGACCGATCGTCGACGACCGTGGGAGTGTTGGATCATGTACTCCGCGGCGGTCACAGGGGTCGCCCGGCGCATGGCTTTGAGCCCTGGGCACCGGTGGAACTGATCGGCCAATGATCGGCTCCGAAGATCGTGACAACCGAGCAGCGCCCCGCAACTTATCTGGCCGGCGACCTCGTGGATTCCCCGACCCATCCAACGTTCGAGTGTGGGATTCATGGCCAGCACGCGGCGCTGTTCATCGATGACCATCAGGGCATCCGAGGATTGCCAGACCATGTCGGGCCACGGGCCAGCCCGATTTGATTCATCCGACGCTTGGTTCAATGTGGCCAGCCATGCTGCGACGTCCAGGTGGCGGCGTTCCGCAGTCATCAGCGGCCCGGCGGGTTTGCGCGGCCCGTCAGCTGGCTGGTTGATCCGCTCAGCGTCCGTCGCGATCGAGGTGGCGGACGGATCAGACAGCAGGCGAGCGACCACCGGAAACAGGTGCATCTCTTCGTAGGCGAGATGTTCCCGCAGACCGGCGAGGAGATTGGTTGCGCAATTGAGGATCTGATCGGCTGACTGGCGGCCGGATTTCAGGAGCAATACCATCAAGGCTTGCGTGGTTCGCCGCCGGCGTTCGTGTTCGGAGAGGAAACGGAGGACGGATTCATCTGGCTGCGTGCGCAGGACAGGCAAGAGGCGGGTGACGATGGCCGATTCCTGGGTTGCGAGCGTCTGCAGCAAGCCGCTGATAGATTCCGCGCACTCATTGATCGTCGCCGGCGCGGCCTGAAGGGCGAACAGCTGCTGATCCAGGAGCGTCAGCTTGGCCCGGAGTGCCTGGTGTGTCTCCTGAAGCGATTCAAGCGAGGTCATGGCGAAAGCCTACCGCATCGGCCCGGGCGGTTCTATGAGCCGCGTCATGTTGCGGTAAGAAATGATGGGGAAAGCGAGCCGGAGGAGCCCCGTGGCCTGGCGCCTACAAGCGGGCGAGGCGTTCGAGCTGGTCGAGTTTGCTGATGGTCGTGGAGCCGCGTCCCGAGGTGACGATTCCTTGCTGTTTGAGATGGCTCAAGACCCGGATGGCGGTTTCCACCGTCGTATTGGCGAGTTCGGCCAGCTCATGTTTGGTCAGCGGAATCGTCGGGCCAAACTTCTTGGCCAGCGTCACTAGCGACTGGGCGATCCGGCACTCGGCCGAATCGTAAATCATGCAACTTTTGTGCTCGACCTGCCGCAGCCGAGCGCAAAACAGGCAGAGCGACTCTTGCAAAAAGGCGGGGTTTTTCTGAAGCAACTCATGAAACGCGTTGGTGGGAATTCGCACGACGACGGAGTCAACCGCGGCGATTGCGTCAACCGGGTACGGCTGTCGATCCAGCGCCGGGAGGCAGCAGAAGACTTCTCCCGAGGTCATGACGCAGGTCGTGGAGGCCTGGCCGCTTTCGAGCAGCTGCATGAGATGGACCCGGCCAGCTTTGACGATGCACACGGATTCAGCCGGATCGCCAGCATGGAACACCACTTCACCTTTCGCATACCGACGTTCTCGGCACACGCTCGCCAGTCGCTGGCGCTCGATTGGAGCGAGCCGCTTGAACAGATCCACGCCTGCCAGGAATCGGTCCATGGGGAGGGAAGCCGTAGCACCACCATAGCAAGATTTGTCCCGCGCTGAAAGAGAAAACGCCTGGTGTTGCGTGAACCTGTCAGGCGACGTGCGCTACCCCTCTTCGTCGTCTTCCCATACGGTGTGATAGCCTGTGCCGATACGACAGTACGGCTGGCCGCCGGCTGGCGGGGTGGCTGGCTCAGACACCTTGAGCTGGCGCGACCCCTCGGTGTGTTGAGACGTCGGCTGGTTATTGTTCGCAAGGGCGCGTGCCAACAGCCAACCCGCCGCCAGCCCAGCGAGCGGGAACAGCACCCAACTGATCCACATCGGCAGGTTCACCGCGCCGACCACGACGGAAAGATGTCCTACGACTCGCACGACGTGAACGGATGCCACGACAGTGAAGACGCCGGACCACCACATCATCCACAACCGCCGTGTGTCCATGGCGTACCTCCTCGTTGCCAGTGCGACCGGCCGGCTTGCCCGTGACCATGGCAAGTGTAGCGCTAGTTCGGATGGGATTCTATGATGCGCGTCATAGACGTCGACCACGAGAGCGCATACACTTGAAGTGTCGATGAAGCTGAGCGCCGACCGCGGAGGGTCTGATGGCCACGACGACACGGTTCTGCGCGCATCACGACGCCATCCGGCGCAAGTTAGAAGCGCTGGAGGTGGAGCTGGAGGTCAGGCCAGAAAGCCTGCAACTGTTGCGTGCCACCTGCCATTCGTTGCGCCAGCTGGTGGACGACCATCTACGAGCCGAAGAGCCGCTGGTCGACTGGGTCGATCAGTCGCTGGCCCCGGCACAGCGGGAACAGCTCAATACCGACCACGTGGTTGCGCAACAACTCCTGCGGGACCTGGACGATCTGCTAACGGTGCGGGCCAAGGTTCCCACGAGCCTGTTGCTAGAGCTTTGCGACCGCCTGATCATGACGCTGCGCCGACATTTGGAGATGGAGGAACGTGAGGTGTTTCCCATGAACGATCGGGTGGGGGTCGCTCCGGCAGCGTCCCCGAGTTGGGGGCCGTCCACGGAGGTCGCCACATGAATCGGGTTGATCGCCTCCGGCGAGATCATCAGATTCTGCGGACCAAGCTCGATACCCTGCAGTCGGCGCTACAGATGGGGTCGTCGGCATGGTTTGTGGCCCGGGAGCTGTGTTTCACCTTGGCGCGTTGGCTGGATGATCACCTTCGACGAGAGCAGGCGCTCGTGGCCGAATGCGGCCATCGGTCTGACCCGTTTCGAGTGGCTGATCTCGAGTTGGTCCGTCCACATCAGCCCCAAGTACTCCATGTGGTGAACCGGCTGTTTCTACTGGAACCGGCGCCGTCATTCCAGGATCTTGCGCCCCGACTGCAGCGGGTCATTGAGAACATGCGACGGGAAATGGTCGATCAGGAGCACGAACTGTTTCTGGTGCTGGAACAGTTGACGCAGCAGGACGAAGGATCTGCCACCGGTATCGTCTCGCCGGTCGACGAGACGATGACGGTCAATCGAATCGTCCAGCAGTTTCCCGGTACCCGCAAGATCTTCGAGCAGTTGTTTATCGACGTGCCGGTGGAAGGCTGTGCGTGCTTGGACGAGGTGGCGTGGCGCCATGGCCTCGACGCTCCGGAGTTGCTGAACCAGCTCGAATCTGCGATCGCCGTGCCTGCGCTGGCCAGCGATATGGAAATGGAGGGAGGTCTGTGATGAGAAGCGTCGTGTGGAGTATCGCAACGTGCGCCGCGTTCCTGACAACCGGTGTCGTGGCGTTCGGCCAGCAACAGATTGAGAGTGTGGCGTCTGACTACGTGCCTCGAGCCGAATACGAGCGGTTGAAAAATGATTTCGAGGCGCTGAAAGCGCAGGTAGATCAGATTCAGCAGCACACGTCCATGACTACCGGGACGCCGGTGCCGCACTCTGTCCAGAGACGAGAGCAGGGCTTGAGGGAAGCCAAGGGACTGGAGCAAAACCCTGGATTCGAGCTGCTGCCGACCAGCGACCTGACTCCAGGCTGGGAGCGTATCCGGGCCCCGGGCTGGATGGGGCCTGGTCATCGGGCGTCGAAGAGTGTGCGGATTGCCCGCGCGGGCGACATGGATCTGTTGATGGGATTGGACACGGTCGGACGCCTCCAATACCTGACGCAACGCAACGTGAAAGACACCGTCGGCAGCGATAGCGTCCTGCCCGGCCAACTGTCGCCGGGATTTCAGACCGCGTTCGGGAACCTGTCCTTCCTGGCCGACTTCGACAAGCAGATGGAAGTGTACTTCGACATGTTCATTGCCGACCGGCCACACCAGGATCATCCGCAGGGCGATGAGGGGTATATACTCCTACGGTCGCTACCCGATTCTCTCGGCAACGCTCCACTCGTCAAGGCCATCTTTGACACCATCGACGTGAAGGCCGGCCAATTTGAACTCGACTTCGGAGATGCGCACTATCGCCGATCGCTCAATGCCGCGGTGCAGCGCAACCCGCTAATCGGCAACTACGTGATCGATCCGCGCGACACGGAGATTGGGATCGAGGTCTCCAGCGATGAAGGCCGTTTCCCGATCAACTGGCTGCTCGGCGTCGGCAGCGGCAGCGATACGGAGGACTTCCAGAAGAACCACGGTCCATCGTTGCACGGTAAGCTCTGGGCCTATCCGCTGAAACAGCTCCGGACGTCTTCCTCGATCTACTATGTGGACCAGGCGAAGACACCTAGCGGCTCGAGTTCCCGGACGAACCTGTTCCGAGCCAACCGCTCTGGCGGGCCGTACGCCGGCATTCTCGACAACAGCAGCGCGCCCGGTGAAGTCTTCCCCGTGACGGGCAAACGGGTCCTCGCCACGCAAGTCGATGCGACGTGGGAGGGCGATCCGGTGGAGCTGTACGGCAACTTCGGCTGGGTCCAGGATGGTGACAACACCGGCAACCTCTCCGGCAGCCCACGCACGTCGTGGCTCTACTACGCGGCAGAGGGCAGCTACCATCTCACGCCGCGTCTCTACACGGCCCTCCGCTACAGCGGCGCTGCGGCGTTGCGCCTGGTCTCTGCGACCGACAGCAGCAGCGACGTCGGATCGGATGGCTTCGTGCATCGGATCCAGCTCGGGGGCGGCTACTGGCTGACCAGCACCGTGCTGCTGAAGTCCGAATACGTCTACCAGTTGTACAGTGGGTTTAGCTCGAATGGCTCCCAAGTCAGTGGCGTCGACGTGTGGCGCCATCCCCATGCCCAGGGGGTGATCACGGAAGCGTCGTTCGCCTTCTAACGACGCGGCAGAGAGCATGACACGCGCTCCACGAATCAGCGCGGCGGCGCGACTCGCCGGCGCAGCGATCCTCACGGTCGTGGCATCGGCTGAGTCGCTCGGGGCCGAACGATACGACGCAGACCTTGCATCGAGTCGCGTGAGGATCGAGGGCACCTCGACGCTGCATGACTGGCACCTCGAGGGGCGGCACGTCGGAGGGTATCTGCTGGTGCCGGAACACGAGTTGGCCTCCCTCTGGACGAACAGCGGCCCGTCTCTGCACGAGCTGGCTCCGACGGTCCAGGTGGAAATCCCCGTCACCTCGCTGATGAGCGGCAAGCGCGGGATGGACGAGACGATGCGCGAGGCGCTGAAGGCCACCAGGTATCCGGTGATTACCTATCGTCTGGAGTCGGCCACAGTCACGATGCACCAGCCCACCCAAGCGGAGGACGCTGGCGGCAGTTTCGCTATTGAAACGACAGGGGTGCTCACGGTAGCCGGGGTCGATCGGACCATGGACATTCCGATGCGAGTCAGGCGGCTGTCCGACCGCCGCGTGGAGGTCAGCGGCGACACATCGCTGCGCATGACGGAGTTCGGCATCAAGCCACCGAGGGCGATGCTGGGCACGCTTCGCACCGGCGATGAGGTCCACCTGCACTGGACATGGGTGTTGGTCCAAGGGCTGATCGATCACCGTGATGAGCGGTAACCCCCGCCGATTCGTCCGGGCCACCATGGGGCTCCTAATCCTATTCGCTGGCGCGCGAGCCAACGCCGAAGGTCCGATGACCGGGGCGGACCAGGGGCAGGCGGACCTCCGGATCCTTCTCCCCGTGACCGGCGAGGCGTTGATGCCATTGGAGGCTCGTCATGGCATGTACCTCGTGACAGAGGGTGCGGACAAAGGCCTGCAGGTGCCGTTCACCTTCGAGCCGCACGGCGACCATTGGATCCTGACCAAACACGGATTGGCCCAGCACGAGCTGCACCGCGATCATCAGGGGAATCTCTTCATCGATCGGGAGACCGACCTCCGCCAGGATCGGCAAATCGACTACGCCTCACCGGTCATACTGTTGCCTGGTATGATAGACCGTCACCTGTCGCTGACGGGCAACACGCGTGTGATCGTCAGGAGTACACGTCCTCCATTTATCACGTATCGCGGCACCTGCACATGGGAGTTGACCTTCATCGGCGTAGGCCCCATCAAAACGCCAGCCGGGACCTTGTTGACCTATCAGCTGCGTGCCAAACGCGAGATCCGCCTGCCCCTTGCACAGATCTCGATGACGATTGACTTCGCGTATGTGCGCG
Source organism: Candidatus Omnitrophota bacterium (assembly GCA_023247275.1). Lineage (GTDB taxonomy): Bacteria > Omnitrophota > Gorgyraeia > Aquiviventales > Aquiviventaceae > JAHFGT01. Next base: position 8,231 of record JAHFGT010000009.1, on the reverse strand, counting down.
GAAAGGGGATGGTTGCGACGGGCGTCGATCAGATCATCCGTTCCCTCAACCTGTTCACTTATCGAGAGGGCTGGCGTCTTGAACAGCTCCCCTGAGTGCACAACGACGCCGCACACAAAGGAGGACTGCATGAGCATGGACCACGTCACCGGGCCACGCCATCGCGCAGGAGGGATCGTGATTCTCTCAGGGTTCATGGCGCTCTCCGTCGCTGCGCAGCCCACCCTCGCCAAGTCGGCAATGAGGCGAGAGACAGCGCAGCTAACGTTTGCGCCCGACGTCCCGCCCCCGATTGCGCGCAAGTCTCCGGCCATCGTCAGCGCCCGGCTGGAATCCGGCGTGACGCCGATGGAAGGGTCGTCCGGTAAGTTCTACCAGTTCTGGACCTTCAATGGACATGTGCCAGGCCCGATGATCCGCGCGCGGGTGGGTGACACGCTCGAGCTGCATGTGACGAACACCGATCACTCCGGCATGCCGCACAACATTGACCTCCATGCCGTCACCGGCCCAGGAGGCGGGGCGAAGGTCACCACGGTGGTCGAAGGGGAAGAACGTGTGGCCTGGTTTGCCTTGCTCCATCCGGGCCTCTTTGTCTATCACTGCGCCGCGCCGCCGGTGATGGACCACATCGCCAACGGCATGTACGGCCTGATTCTCGTCGAGCCGGCCCGCGGCCTGCCGCGCGTCGACAAGGAGTTCTACGTGATGCAAAGCGAAGTCTACGCGACTGACCCGACGGATGGCGGCGCGACCTTAGCGTATTCCCACGACGACGGGCTGAAAGAGCATCCACGGTTTGTGGTGTTCAACGGGCGGGTTGGATCATTGATGGGCGATCATGCGCTGACCGCAACAACCGGACAGCGTCTGCGATTCTACGTCGGCAACGGCGGCCCAAATTTGATCTCATCGTTTCACGTGATCGGGGAGATTTTCGACAACGTCTACCGGGAGGCCGACCTGATCAGCCCGCCGGCGCACAGCATCCAGACAACGCTGGTGCCGCCCGGAGGGGCCACGGTCGTGGAGTTCGGCGTGGAAGTGCCTGGCGACTACACGCTGGTCGACCATGCCATCTTTCGCGTGGAGCAAGGCGCGGTCGGATTCCTGAAGGTCGCGGGCGCACCTCGGCACGATCTCTACGTGTCGCAAGAAGACGCGGCGACATGTACCGGCTGTCTGGTCCATCCGTAGTCGCACGACGATCGCCGCGCCAGGCAGGATCCTCTTGCGTTCCCGCCCGGTCCGCACATGACGACGACTTCGCGGGTGTGCTATCATGCGGGCCAGGAGGTTGCGACGTGAAGATCACGTTGTTTGAGACGGCCCCGTGGGAGCGCCGGTATCTGATCAAGGCGCTTAAGAACACGCCACTGAACGCCACGTATCTCGCCGAGCCGCTCACCGAGGTGACGCTGCGCCAGGCGCGCGGCGCGACGATCATTTCCGTGTTCATCTATTCGCAGCTCACGCGCGCGCTTATCGGCCGGCTGCGTAGCCTCAAGTACATTGCGACTCGATCCACCGGATTCGATCACATCGACCTGCAGGCCTGTCGAGCGCGACAGATTCTCGTCTCTAACGTACCCGCGTACGGAGAGAATACCGTCGCCGAGCACACCTTCGCGCTCATCCTGGCCCTGTCTCGGAATCTGCACAAGGCGTATGTCCGCACCGTCAAGGGCGACTTCTCTCTCGAAGGCTTGCAGGGATTCGATTTGAAGGGAAAGACGATCGGCGTCGTCGGTGCTGGCCGGATCGGCATGCATGTCGTCAAGATGGCCAAGGGGTTCGGCCTGCGCGCGCTGGCGTACGACACCCGCAAAGATCCGTTCCTCAGTGAAGCGCTCGACTTTCGCTACGTGGCGCTTCCGGAATTGCTGCGGCAGTCGGATATCGTGAGCCTGCATCTGCCGTATATGCCCGCGACGCACCATCTGATGAACCGCGAGACATTTCGCTTGATGAAGCGCGGGGCGCTGTTGATTAACACGGCTCGCGGCGGGCTGGTGGATACCAGCGCCTTGGTCTGGGCGTTGGATGAGGGGATCCTGGGTGGGGCTGGGCTGGATGTGCTGGAGGGGGAAGAGTTGGTCAAAGAAGAGCGGCAACTGTTAGCCGATGTGTCCAAAGAGCGGCTGATGACCGCGCTGAAGAACAACATCCTTCTGCATCGTGAAAACGTGGTCATTACCCCGCACATCGCCTTCGACAGCCGCGAGGCGCTGCAGCGTATTCTGGATACGACGGTGGCCAATATCCTTGGGTTCGTTCACGGCACGCCGCTTAACATGGTCCAGCCGCAAGGCCGCGGCTGAGGAGGCGAAGATGCGTCAGCGATTCACCCTACTGGCGAGTGTGCTGTGGCTGAGTCTGAATGGAGTGGGGCTTGCCGCCCAGGCGACTGACACCCCGCCGGCCGGACCGATGGCGCTGACCCTGAACAGCCCGGCGTTCACAGACGGCGAGCCAATCCCAGCGCAGTACACGTGTGACGGCACTAATGTGTCCCCGCCGCTCGCCTGGACCGAGCCTCCAGCCGGCACCAAAAGTTTCGCGGTGGTCATCGAAGATACGGATGCGCCGCAGCAAACCCCGTTCGTCCATTGGATCGTGTACAATTTGCCGGCCAAGACCCGCCTGTTGCAGGAGGCGTTCGCGCCCAATGAATCGCTCGCCGATGGCACGCGTCAAGGGCTGACCGATTTCGGCATGACCGGCTATGGCGGGCCATGCCCCCCGACCGGGACGCATCGCTACGTCTTCAAGTTGTCCGCAGTTGATACGATCTTGGATTTGCCGCGACGAGCAGCGCTCAACGAGCTCACCCAGGCGATATCTGGACATCTTCTGGCGCAGACGCAGCTGGTTGGGACCTATCAACGGAAGGATCGATAACCGATGTTTGAGAAGCTCAAAGGGGCCATGAAGCAATTTCAGATGGTGCAGCGTCTCATGAAGGATGACAACTTCCGGGCGCTGATGAGCCATCCCAAGGTGCAGGAGTTGTTTCGTGATCCGCAGTTCCTTGAGGCGCTCAAGACGCAAGACCCGACCACGATCCAGGGGAATCCCAAACTCGCTGCCCTGATGAACGATCCAGACCTCGCTGCGCTGATGGCCACGTTCGATCCTGCCGCACTTCAATCGTTGTTGCAAGCAGACGCTGACGCCGCGTGAGCCAGTCAGCGCTCGAGCTCATCGACACCCACTGCCATCTCAACACTGAGCCGTTGCAGGAGAACGTTCGCGCGGTCCTGCACCGGGCCCAAGCGGCCGGCGTGGTGCACTGTGTGTGCGTTGGCACCTCGCTGGCCACCAGTCAGGCGGCTATCGGCTTAGCGCGTCAATGGTCCATGGTGCGCGCGACCGTTGGTGTACATCCGAACGATTCCGAGACAGTGACCGACGAGCTGGTGCGACACCTTGATACGTTGGCGGCGGATCCTTCCGTTGTGGCCATCGGCGAAGTGGGGCTGGATTTCTATCGCGAGCACGCGTCGCCGGCGCGCCAGATGGAGGCGCTGCGCGGGTTCATCGCGATCGCCCGGCGTCGCCAATTGCCGCTGAGCCTTCATTGCCGCGAGGCCTACGATGCGCTCGTGCCGATTCTCCAACAGGCCGGACCAGGACTGCGCGGAGTCATTCACTGCGCGTCCGGGCCGCCGGCCTTTATCCAAGCCGCGTTAGGGCTGGGGTTGTATGTGTCGTTCGCCGGCAACGTAACGTTTCCGAACGCGCCGGCGCTCCGCCAATTGGTATCCCTGGTCCCTGACGACCGGTTGCTGATCGAAACCGATTCGCCGTATCTGGCGCCGCAGCCGGTTCGCGGGCAACCCAACGAACCGGCCTATGTGGCCCACACCGCTAACTGCCTGGCGACCCTACGCGGGATTCCTGTCGAGAAGTTAGGCCGGTTGACGAGCGACAACGCCCGCCGACTGTTTCGCCTTGTCTAGGGCTATTACTGGCTGATCTTGAGCGCCTTCAACAGTTCATTGGGCGCGTACACAGGCAGACGGGCCCCTTTGAATCCAGCCGGATCGCGGGTCACAATACCCAGAGCTCCGGCATGAACGGCCGCTTCATGCAGGACCGCATCCTCAAAGTCGGCGAGGCGCGAGACCAAGGCCGATTCAAGGACCGCACGATTGACAGGAGCCATCTCAAAGAGCTTCAGCAAGGTTCGAATCTTCTGGCGGGCCTGTTCAGGGCCGAGCGATTTCTGCGCCAAGTAATGGACGGTGGTCACCGTGGTCGCGCACAGCCACCCGGGTAAGGTGCCACGTTCAACCTGTGAAAAGAGCTGCGCTCCCACAGTGGCAAATGGCTCACGGTTGAGTAGCACGTCGAGGACGATAGTCGTATCAAATAACATCTACATCGACCGGTATTTTTCCTCGAGATACCGCCGGTAGTCCTTCTCATCCCCCTGAGCCTTGCGCAGGGTTCCCTTGAGCGAACGAACGAGGGGAGACAAAGCGAGATTCTTCTCCCGTCTGGAAGGACGCTCGAGGACGGTGAAATACTCGGCGACGAGTCGGGACACAGACTTGCCACTCCTCTTCGCAAATGACTTGGCGCGTCGCACCAAATCTGCCTCGAGTCTCAGGGTCAATTTGGTGTGCAGAAGGCCTCCTGGTGAGACGTATATTTCCCACAAAAAATATACGTCATGTTACTCAGAGAGTCAAGCGGTGATTACAGTTGAACCACACCGCAGAGTGCTGAGGTACGGCCGCGAACTGTTCGCACCAATTCGGCGCGGGTATGCTATGATGTCCGCGATGCATCGTCCTGCCACAGATCCCAACCGGCTGTTGCCCGCCATCGCTGCCTGCTTGCTCCTCAGCGGATGCGCAACATCGTCAGCACCGAGGCGGTCGTTCTTCGGCGGGCAGGTGAAGAGCTTGGTCCACGCTGATGTCGCGCTGCTCCCCAAGGGGGTCTTCGCGCAAGCCTCCAGTGCGTCGCGATCGAATCGTCCGCGTCAACTGGTGATTCGGTTTGCCAACCGGGGCGGGGAGTCGGTGCGGATGAGCTATGCGACGGATACGTATGTCCTGAAAACCGGCACCGGCCGCATGGTGGCCGCGGCGCAGGAGCATTTCCTGCAGTACCCAAGCGAATTACATCCTGGCGATGAAGCGACGATTGTGTTGACGCTGCCGCGTGATGTCACGATTGCTGATGTGTCCGAGATCGTTGCCACCATCAATGATGGCCGCACGATCGTGGCGCTACAGGCGGTGGAACCAGCGATTGTGGTTGCTCCGCAGGCCGATGCCGTCCTAGGTGCTCCTGCGGTTTCACCGGTGAGCTGGGAAACCCAGCCACCCACCCGCGTCGCCAGCCTGCCAGAGCCTGTCCAACCGATCGCGGAATCTCCTCAACCGGTTGTACTACCTGACACCGGACACCAGACACAGGAACGTGCCAGCGACACACAACCGTCTCCCACTTCTCCCGTTGGTTCACCAGTCGCCGGTAGCTCGGATCATGCACCCCAGCCGTCGACGGCTCCTGCGCCGCCGCCGGTCATCCAACCGTCCGCGCCGACCGAATCAACCGACACGGCGTCGACCCCATCGGTCGGTGTCGCTCCGTCTCAGTCGCGGCCGGCTCAGCGATCTGCACCACAGCAATCCGCTGATGATCAATGGAATGTTGAGGTGTCTGGCGGAACGCTGGTAGAGGACGCCGCGGCCAGTACCTCTGAACCCGCACAACATCCTCAGCCGGAACAGGCCGCGACGCCGCCATCCACGCCAGTCCCGGCGATGTCGAGCGTCGAACCCCAGCGCGTTCAGCCGCCCAAGCGACGACGAAGCTGGCTGAGCCGGCTCTGCCCATGGGGAGCCGAAGAGCCATCAGCGACCTCCCCTGTGACGAACGAACAAGAACCACCCCCGTTTGCCGCGCCGACCCTTGGCGGGCCTTCGCCGGTGCCTCCACCATCCGCGCCGACGATGTCGACGATTTGGCCCCCGCGCCACCACGCGCCAGCGCCTACACCGTCCCAACCCGCAGAGGATGCCAGCAGCCCATTTAACACCCAGCCGTGATCGTGCGGCTCGACCCATTCAGCCTGCGGTGAATCCGCTCCGACTGCAATCGCGGTTTAATATTGCGCTGAGTCTGATGAGCATTATCCCGTTGCTCATCTGCGCGTTTCTCATCACGGTGAAGTTTTTCTCGATTTGGATCCTCGTCGGGCTCAACGGGATCATCTATCTCAGCGCGGTGTTGACGGCGGTGATGGGGTTATTGTTCGCGCGCGTGGTCATGCGCGAAATCATCCAGCATCTCATCGCGGCGAACGGGAAGCTTGAGCGATTGAACCGGCAGCAGGCCGGCTTTGTGAGCAATGTCGCCCACGAATTTCGCACCCCGCTGACCATCGTCAAAGGGGCGCTGGACAATGTGGCGGACGGCCTGCACGGCCCGCTGCGTTCGGAGCAAATGGAGCCATTGCAGATGTGCCAACGGGAGATCAACCGACTGAAACGGTTGGTCAGCGATCTCCTGGACCTAGCTCGAATCGAATCCGGCAAAATGCCGATGACGCGGCAATCGGTGGTGCTCCAGCCGCTCTTGGAGTCGGTGGCTCGGCTCGCCAGCGGCCCGGCCAAGCAACGAGGATTGTCGCTGCTGGTCGATGCGCCGCAAACGCCGGCCATCGTCACAGGCGATCCAGACCGGTTGGAGCAGCTGTTCTTGAACCTGGTGTCCAACGCGATCAAGTTTACACCCGCCGGGGAAATTCGGATGCGGCTGGCCGAGAATCGCGAGGGCTACCGGATTGAAGTGATTGACACCGGACGGGGGATCTCGACGCAAGATTTAGAACGAATCTTCGATAAGTTTGAACGCGTGGGCAATCAGGAGGAAGAAGGGGCTGGGCTGGGGTTGCCGATCGCGAAAGATATTGTGGAGCTGCATCGGGGCCGGATTTGGGCCGAGAGCGAGTTGGGGCGTGGCAGCCGGTTCATTGTCCAGCTGCCGGGGCCAGCAGCCAACACGTCGAACAGAGAAGCGGTCGGCCAGAGCGGTCGCCGTGATTCTGGCTCAGGGGTGTGACGATGCGAATACGATCCACCACGCCGGTAGCAGACCACCGCCCAGGCCGACCCCAACAGGCGAGGAGCGCCGCAGAGAATCTGCAGAATCTGCGCCAACAGCGGGATGATGCCGTGGCCGCAATTCGTCGGGTCACGTCATTTCAACCTGACCTGGGGCTGATCTTGGGATCTGGATTGGGCAAGGTCGCCACCGCGATCTCGATCACGACGCAACTGGACTATGCGCAGATCCCGCATATGCCCCAAGCCACCGCCCCTGGGCATGAGGGCAAGCTGGTGCTCGGGACGCTTGGGCAGATTCGGGTGGCGGTGTTGGCCGGCCGGTTCCATGCCTATGAAGGCTATTCGATGGCCCAAGTCAGTTTTCCGGTGCGGGTGCTGCGCGCGCTGGGCGCCAATACCTTGATCCTGACCAGCATCGTCGGGAGTATGAACCGGCAGATGCCGCCGAGATCATTAGTGCTGCTGGAGGATCACATCAACCTGATGGGGGCCAATCCGCTCATTGGTCCGAACGACGAGACGCTGGGCGATCGATTTCCCGACATGTCGGCGCCGTACGACCCGACGCTGCGCCGGATCGCCCACGAGGTGGCGACGGCAGAGGGAATCGCGCTGCACGACGGGGTCTATGTCGCGGTCGTCGGGCCGAATTTGGAAACGCGCGCCGAGCACCGGATGCTGCGCACCATCGGAGCGGATGTGGTCGGCATGTCGATGGTGCCAGAGGTGTTGACCGCTCGCCATGGCGGGCTGCGGGTGCTGGCGATCGTCGTCGTGTCAGACGCCTGTATCCCTGAAGAGCTCAAGCCGGCCTCGGTCGAAGAGCTGCTCCGAGTCGCCGCTGACACTGAGCCCACGTTGACCAAATTGTTGCAAGGAATTCTGGCTCGACTTTCTGAGACAAGAGACTGGAGACCTGAGACAGGAACAGCACCAAGTGCCCCATCCCAAGCACCAAACGGATAACTTCAAATTTGGAAGCTTGGGACTTAGAATGTGTTGGGGATTGGAATTTGGGATGTTACATGTTCCTGATGTCTGACGTCTGATGTCGCTGTCGTCTCTGGTCTGACGTTTTCGAAACGGGAGCTGTGTGGCTCCCAACCTGGTGGAGGAACACGAATGCCATTTGGCGGATCATCC
>JAHFGT010000055.1 GCA_023247275.1 Candidatus Omnitrophota bacterium | reverse complement strand
GGTGCAGCGTGAGCCCGCTGATCGTGTGATACAGATGCGCGTGGGTCGCCACCGGCAACACATACCGCGCGATTTCTTGGCATCGTTTCTTGACCGCGCTGGCCCAACGCTTTTCCTGGACAGCGCGCGATGGAAATAATCGCTGATACTCGTTGACGACCACCGGCTCGACCAGTTCGATGAGTCGATGGTACGCCTCGGTCTGCTCCCTCGCCGCCTCCAGGTAGACGGTGCGAGCCGGCGCCTCCAGCGGCGGGACCGTGAAGTTCTCCGGCTTGACCTCCACATACCGCTGGCTGACTTGCTCACTATTATGAACAATAAACCCATCTGCGACAAAATTGTGAAACGGTACTTCCATGACGAGGTCGTATGTTTCACTGTCCCCATCGGATTCGACTGATACGATCCGATCAACTGTCACTCGCATAATGCTCCGATGCGGACTCTCAGCAGCTTTGTGGCATAGCGAACATAGAATGGCGATGTTCTCGGGTGAATGATCATAGATATCTTTGTTGATATGGTGCCGGTCAATTCGCCGGTCTTTTTTGGTCGCCCCACAGACTTCGCAGGATTCCGCTCGATACCATAAGCGGGCCCGATCTCTCGGATTTCTCGCTAGAGCTCCACGCCAATAACTATTGAGCGGACCGTGTCCATTTGGAGGCGGGTGATGACCAGTGGCTTTCGCCCAGTCTGAACTTCTTTTCATAGGCTCATACGTTGCTTGTGTTTTCCCTTTGTTGGCTGGCGCAACTCCTCGAGTCCAGCTTCCCATCAATTTTTGAAGTTTGTGCCGTCTGATCCACGCGCGGACTGTATCCGTTGACGTCTGCGCGAGCACGGCGATCGCTCGATGTGACAGGCCTTCGTCGTGGTAGCGCTGTTTGAGCCAACCCCGGTCCCTGTAGACACGCACCCCGTTCACCAAGATGGTATCCCCAACAGAAAGCTCGTGGAGTCGTGCCCACGATCGGTCTTGCCTCATAAAGCGATGTGCTCGTGTTGCCCGAATGATATAGCCGAGCCGGGTCGTGACTTTAAAGACTTCCTGCCGTCCGGTCGAGATGACGTCTTGAATACGATTAGGAACGAGATTGCCCTTCTCATCAACGCTTCGTATATGCATTTTCTTAACGTACATGTGCTTATCCGAACTATGAAAACGTTGATAGAGCTCGGCGATAGTCCACGGCGCCTTATTCGCTACGTGGAAATGGGGAATGTGTGTTTCTCCGGCTAAGCAGTTATAAAACGGGTGGGCGTGCAGGAACGACCAGATGAACTGCCGGGACACTTTCTCGAGGACAAATTGGAACGTGGGATGCTGGATCGTCGTGTGATGGCCGGCTTTGTAGATGCTCTCCGCGATCCGGTCCCGTTGGGCCTTGGCCTGCTCGTCTTTGGCGACGTCATCGGTCGAAATGACCCGCGACGAATAACAGGTCCGCGCTGTGGCCACCGCCAGGTTGTACGGATCCTGGAAGTAGTTTTCTAACCGGACGATCGGTTCGGGCGTTAAGGACATCGTGAGCGCTGCGGTCATGGGCATTTCACGTCGGTGAGCGTGTTGTTCCATCTTACTGACTCTGGCGCGGCTTTGCAATGGGTGTGGCCATCCCACGCACCAGCCGGACCAAGTCGACGACCGACCGGCTGGCGATGGATTGGCGTTTCCCGGGGACCAGATGAAGTTCAACCTGGTAGCCTTTTCGACGCAGGGTTTGAGCAAAGCTCTTCATGCGCATCGCGGCCGCAGAATCACCGCTGGCGCCGGCGATGTAGAACATGGTATGCGATCGATCGACCCGCCGACTGACTTGGGGCAGCGGAGCGGCTGGGCTGTGGAGCATGGCCGTATGGATCATCTGGGGATGGGCAAACACGAGCCGGGCAGCAGCGCTGCCGCCTAACCCAAACCCGCTCACCAGCATCTTGCTGCGATCTATCGAACAGTCCCGGCTCACTTCCTGGATGAGTTGCACCAGTTGGCGATCCTCGCCATTGTCGAAGAGATCATCGTCAGGGTCAGGAAACTTCGGCGCCAGCAAGACGAACGGCTCTTGCTGGGCGTACGGCCTCCACAACGCGAAGTCGCCGACCGCGGAGGCGCGCGGACTATGGAGTGACAACACCAATGGCCATCCGGCAGCTGGAGCCGGCGACGACGGACAGTAGAGGTAGTAGGTTTGCGCGGGATCAAACTGCGCGTGGCGCAGCGGCCCCGCCGCGGCGTCGGTAAACAACAGCACCGAATCACCCCGCAGCACCACGGCGAGGAGTAGAGCGGCCGCGGTTAACCCTCGACGACGGCCGGGCCGACCAAAAATCCTGCTTACCTGTCTCGTGCCTGTTGTCGCTGCCATGCGGCCAGAAATCCCTGCGGCGAAAGGACCGGGACACCTCCACAGGCAGATAGAGGAAAAGGGTTCGCATGGCCTGTCACCAAGGCGTCGGCAGTGCCCGTGATCGCGACTTCAAGAAATGGAAGATCGTCGGGATCCGGAAGGTTGACAGGCTGCGCCGCGGCGGCGACGTGATGAGCCGAACACACCATGAAATCCAGGACAGCCTCAACGGCCTGTTGCTCTAGGTGGAATCGACTGCGGGTCAGCACATCCTGGCATTCCAACATAACACGATCGTCAACCAGCAACTCGACCTGCCGACCGCTCACAACCTTGAGAACCCGCGCGGGTGGACCAAACGGCTTCAGCAGCCCCGACAACAGGACCTTCGTGTCCAGAACGATTTTCACCGACGGCGACTCCGTCGCAGCCGCTGGATCTCTGCGTCAATTTCCCCCATCGGAATACGGTCAAGCCCTCGCGCGACCGCCGCTCGCTGTATGCGCGCAACGGCTCGTAATGCCCGGGCTTGCTTGGTCGCGAACAAGACTTCCTCGAGCTGACCCTCTGGTACCGAACTGAGCCCTGCGATCGGTTGGCCATGAGAAGTCACCACCAAGTCCTGCCGGACTTTCATCCGACGCCAGACTTGCGCAGGCTTCAGACGTAACTCACGACTTGAGACACAGTCCATCGGCTCCTCCGTCGCACATTTGTGCGACATAAAGTAGGCCATGTGTTCGGCAGGATTTCAAGCGCCTAGACCTCCAGCACCCTGGGGGCTTGAGTCAGCAGCTGACAGCCGGTCGGCGTGACCACAACCATGTCCTCGATCCGCAGACCGCCAGCGTCGAGATAATACAAGCCAGGCTCAACGGTCACGACCATGCCGGCTCTGAGGAGATCCGGCTTGGGGCTGATCCGCGGCGGCTCATGGATCTCCAAGCCAACGCCATGGCCGGTGCCGTGGAAAAAACCTTGCATCCGGCCGCCCTGCTCGCCGGTGGTGAACCCCTGCGAGTCGAATAACGTCACGATAGCGTTGTGGACCACCATGCCATCGACGCCATCACGGATCATCCCATAGGCGATCTCCTGCCCGTGCTTGACCGCCTCGAACATCCGCCGCAGCTTCGGGGATGCCTGCCCTTTCACCACGGTGCGGGTCAGGTCTGCGAAGTATCGAGTGCCAGCATGCTGCGGGAACACGTCGATCACAATCGGCTCATGGGCACGCAGCGGGCCTGAGCCTTCGTTGTGCGGGTCGACCGCTTGCACCCCAGGCGCGATAATCGTATGCTGCGCGACACAGCCGCGCTCCATCATCGTCAGATGCATCGCCTTACGCACCAGCTCGACGGTCAGCGGCTTGCCACCGATCCACAGCGTCCCATCCGGCGCCACGGTGGAATTGCGGATCAGCTCCACCGCTGATTCCAGCGCATCTTCGGTCGTCCGCAGGCTGTCGGTGATCAGCGCAACCTCTTCCTCGCTCTTGATGACACGCTCCGGGAAAAATGGCTCGGGCTTGGGCGTGACCGTATAGCGTCGCTGGCGCAGCGCATCCGCATAGATCACACCACAATCGGCCGGCACCTCGAGCTGGTCGACATGATATTGCTGGAGCAGCTCACTGACCGTATCGATCAGGCTTGGCTCCTTGCTTAACCGCTGCTTGGCCTGGCGAGACAGCTTCGTGTACGAGACCACCTCATCGACCCGGGCCTGCGCCTTGGCCCGGTCGATCTCCAAATCGCTCATGACCATCATCCGGCGGCCGTCGACCTGGACAAACACAAACGGATCCGGCGCCAAAAACCGGGTGGCATAGTACATGTTCGCGTTCTTCTCGCTATCGGCAATGATCAGGCGGGCGGTCGCCATGGAACCTCCTGCGCATTCGGTCGTTGCACTATTACGATAACACACTCTCCTCTGCCAGTCACGACGGGCTCAGGGCCATAGAAGTGGGACCGCAAAGAACCGACGATTGCACCTACCAACGTGATGTGGTATAGTCTTACTAAAAGTCATACTACTTCAGGGAGTTACCTCATGAGACGCACCGTCAAAGAGAAGATAACCGTTAGCATTGCTCCAGAACTGGTTGATGCCGTGGATCAGGAAATTCGTGCACAGCAGGCCGGCTCTCGCTCTGCGGTCTTTGAAGCAGCCCTTCAATTGTGGCGGACCGAGCAACACCGACGCGCCATTGAACAGGCCACAGCGGCCTATTACCGCTCCCGCTCTGTCAAAGAACAGTGGGAAGATCGCCAGTGGACTCAGTCTACAAGTCGATATGCAAACCGTCTGCGGGATGACTGAGTTCCCCCAGCGCGGTGAAATTTATCTCGTGAGGCTGCCCGACCATCCCCGAGATCGGAAAACCCGTCCGGCACTCGTCGTCTCGCTCGATGTCCGCAATCGACTAGCGTTTGATGTGCTGGTGGTCCCGCTGAACACGACCCTTCGAGAGGCTCCGACTCATGTGCGGATTGCACAGGGTGAGGGCGGACTGGATCACGTCTCCATGGCCAAATGTGAGCAATTGACCACCCTGGACAAGGGCTTCCTCTTGCGGGGGCCGTTTGCGGGCAGAGTCCCAGATGCGACCATGATAGACATTGAACACGCGATCATGCGCGCTATTGGTATCGTCGTCTAGAAAACACCAGCCCCTAAGGCTCACCGAACTCCGGTCTGGACACACGCCGCCGGGCCGCCTATAATAAGACACTTCGTGAGAATTTTCACAAACTTCAGTCCCCCAGCCCATCCTCGATGACCGAAGCGGTCTTTTTTTATACCTTCTCTGGGTTGGCGATTTTGGCCGCGTTGTCGGTGGCCTGGAATCGCCGTCCGATCTATAGCGTCCTCTCGTTGCTGGTCTTCATGTTCTGCTTGGCCGCCCTGTTTATCATGCTGGGGGCGTATTTCGTGGCCGCCCTCCAAGTGCTGCTCTACGCAGGCGCTGTCCTGGTGTTGTTCCTCTTTGTGATCATGCTCCTGAACCTGGAGCCAGAAGCGCTCGCCCGCATGCGGCTGTTCACGCTGCGCGGCGTGGGCACCGCAGCCGCGTCGCTGCTGTTGGCCGCACTCGTGGCGATACTGCGCCGACCTGGGCCAGCGCCGATCACTCCTGCGACGACGATCGGCTCAGTGGAGTCCATCGGACAGCTCTTATTCACCACGTATCTCATTCCATTCGAACTCACGTCGTTTCTTATCCTGGCAGCCATCATTGGTGCGGTGACGTTGGCCCGTCAGAAGTCCCACGACTGATGCCGTCTTTGTTGTTCTCCACCCCACACCTCGCTTGGCTTATGATCTCTCCCACCCACTATGTTAGGCTCAGCGCTGTCCTGTTCGCGATCGGCCTCATGGGGCTAATGACCCGGCGCAACGTGCTGATGATCTTGCTGTGCATTGAAGTGATGTTCAACGCCGCCAACCTCGCGTTTGTCGCCTATGCTCGGGCCTGGGGAAATTTGGATGGACACGTGGTGGTCTTTTTCATCATCACCGTCGCCGCGGCTGAGGTCACGGTGGGGTTGGCGATCGCGATTCTGTTGGCCCGGCAACTGAAGACGCTGAATGCTGATGAGGTCCGGTTACTGAAATGGTAACCGCATGGCTGATCCTGTTTGCTCCACTTGCTGCCGCGATCGCGATCCTGCTGGTGGCGATCCACCGACCACGGTTGGCGTCGACACTGGCGATCGCCGGCCTTGGCACATCATTTGCCGCAACGGTCTGGTGGTTTCTCCAAGCGCTCCACCAGCCAATGCTGCTGCCGTCTGAAACATCGGTCAACTGGATCAGCCTGCCCAACCTGACGATCCCCTTTGGAATCCTGCTCGATCAATTGTCGCTGCTGATGGCGTTGGTCGTCACCGGGGTGGGCAGCGCGATCTTCATCTACTCAACCGGCTACATGGCGGGTGACGCGGCTTATAGCCGGTTTTTTGGCGTGCTATCGCTGTTCGCGTTTTCGATGCTGACCATTGTGCTCTCCACCAACTGGATCGAACTGTTCATGGGATGGGAGCTGGTCGGATTCTGCTCGTATTTGTTGATCGGCCATTGGTACGCGAAACCGTCGGCCGCCGATGCTGGCAAGAAGGCGTTCATGGTCAACCGTGTTGCCGACTTTGGGTTTCTGCTCGGGATCCTGGCCTTGTGGGCGGCGTCCGGCGCCACACCGGCCGAGCGCACATTCCATTTTCACACGCTGCAACTGCGGCTGCCGCTGTTGGCCCATGCCGGCACCATCGCCGCTGGCACGCTGCCGGTGATCGGCGTCCTGATCTTCTGCGGCCCGATGGGCAAGTCGGCGCAGTTTCCCCTGCATGTCTGGCTGCCGGATGCGATGGAAGGCCCGACGCCGGTCTCTGCGCTGATCCACGCGGCCACCATGGTCGCCGCTGGCGTGTACCTGCTGTGTCGGGCGTTCTGGCTGTTCGAAGGGGTACCGCAAGTCCTCACACTGATCGCCTGGGTCGGCGGGCTGACCGCATTTCTTTCCGCCGGCCTGGCGTTGGTGGAGAACGATCTCAAGCGGATCTTGGCATATTCGACGCTGAGCCAGCTCGGCTACATGGTCATGGCGCTCGGGCTGGGTGGTCGGGTGGCCGGGATGTACCATCTGACCACCCATGCGTTTTTCAAAGCCTTGCTGTTCCTGGCCGCGGGCAGCGTGATCCACGGCACCCATGAACAAGATATCCACAAACTGGGCGGGTTGTGGCGGTCGATGCGGTGGACCTCGCTGTTGTTTCTCATCGGGGCCTTGGCCTTGGCTGGGTTTCCAGGTCTGAGCGGGTTTTTCAGCAAGGAGGAAATCCTGGTCCTGGCGCACGAACATTCAGCCCCGCTGTACTGGATCGGCACGCTGACCGCAGGACTGACCGCGTTCTATATTGGACGGGCATGGTGCGTCGCGTTTCTCGGCCATCCCCATGCGGATTCTCATAGCGGTCATGGAGCAGCGCATGAGAGCCCGCCGGTCATGTTGATTCCGCTCGCCTTGCTGGCGCTGTTGTCGCTCTCTGCCGGCTACGTCGGGATCCCGCGATTCCTCGGCGAACACGCTGAGGAGTTTCACTGGGGGGTCGCGATCATCTCGCTGATCGTCGTCGGACTTGGCCTGGGATTGGCCTGGCTGATCTATTATCGACGCGCAATCTCAGCGCAACAACTGGCTCATGCATTGGCGCTGCCGCATACGCTGCTGCAGCACCGGTACTATATCGACGACGCGTATACGTGGTATGTCGAAACGATTCAGCAACGGCTCATCGCCGGGCTGTGTGCCTGGATCGAGCGGGCACTCATCATCGGGCTGTTCGTCAATGGAATCGCCTGGTTAACGCAAACTGCTGGCCGGGTGCTGCGACGGCTGCAAACCGGTGTCGTGCAGACGTATGCGCTCGTGTTTCTCCTGGGGATCCTCGCGCTGCTCTCACGGGTGTTCGCATGGTAAGCGCCGTGCTGGGTGTCCCACTGTTGGTGCTGATTCTCTTGGCGCCGATGGCTGGGGCGCTGATGATCGCGCTGCTGCCGGAACACCGTCCGGCGCTCATCCGGCGCGTCGCTGTGACAGCCGCCAGCCTCTCGTTGGCCGGAGCGGTCTATGCCATCCTGACGTACAACACGGCCGCCGGCGGGTATCAGCACGAGGTCTGCGTGCCCTGGATTCACTCGCTGGGGATCGGGTTCCACCTTGGTGTCGATGGCATCAGCGTCGTGCTCGTATTGCTGCATGCGCTGTGCGCGTTCACCGGTGTCCTAATTTCGTACGCGATCCCGCAGCGCGTGAAAGAATATTTCATCTTCTACCTGACGCTGATCACCGGCGTGTTCGGTGTGTTCCTGTCGCTGGATCTGTTCTTCTTCTACTTCTTCTATGAGATGGCGGTCATCCCCATGTACCCACTCATCGGAGTGTGGGGCAGCGACGTCAAAGAGCGCGGGGTCGTGAAGTTCTCCAAGGAATACGCCACGATGAAGTTGACCATCTACCTGACGCTGGGGGCGGTGGTGGCCCTCGTGGGTTTGTTGTGGCTATATGTCAGCGCCGGGGCGACCACGTTTGACCTGGTGGCACTCCAGCAGCAGTTCGCCGGCTCGCCGCTTGACCCTGGGTTGCAACGCGCCATCTTTCCGTTGTTGGCGATCGGGTTTGGCGTCATCGCCCCGATGTGGCCGTTGCATAGCTGGTCGCCCATCGGCCATGCGGCCGCGCCGTCAGCCGTCAGCATGCTACACGCCGGGGTGCTGATGAAGCTTGGCTCGTATGCGATCATCCGGCTAGCCGTTGGGTTGTTGCCCGCTGGAGCGCAGACCTGGCTCCCATGGTTGGCGGTGGTCTGCGTCATGAACATCGTCTATGGTGGATTGGTCGCGATGGCGCAGCGCGATTTGAAACTGATCATCGGGTACTCCTCATCCAGCCATATGGGCTATGTGCTGCTGGGAATCGCCTGCTTGAGCCCGCTCGCCTTGAATGGCGCGGTGTTGCTCATGTTCGCCCACGGGATCATGACCGCTCTGGCCTTCGCCTTGGTCGGCCATCTGTATGACCAAACACATACCCGGTATCTGCCAGACCTTGGCGGCCTGGCGCATCAAGCGCCGTTTATCGCCGGGTGTGGGGTCATCGCGGCGATGGCGTCGAGCGGGTTGCCAGGGTTGGCGAATTTTGTCGCCGAGCTGTTGGTCTTCCTCGGTGGATGGGTCGTGTACCCGGTCCAGATGATCCTCGGCGTGTTGGGGGTGGTGATCACCGCGATCTACATGCTGCGGCTGGTGCGCGGGACCTTCTTCGGCCCGTCCAAGCCGGTGTTCGCGCGGGTCACCGATGCGACGACCGCGTTCGCGAAACTGCCGTACCTGGTGCTCATCGGTGCCTTGCTGGCGGTTGGCTGCTGGCCAGGCCCGCTGACCCGGATCATCGCCTCCGCCACCGAGCCGTTCATCCAGCAAGCCACGCAGCAGCCAGTAAGGGCCGCTACGCTCACGTCGACAACCCAGCCGGAATCTCACTCTCCATGATCGACATACCGACCATCCCCTGGTGCGCGCTCGCGCCAGAGCTCGCCGTCGCCACTTGGATCCTGTTGCTGCTGGTCGCGACGCTGTGCGTCCCAGCGCACCGGCAGTCGGTGTTGAGCCATCTCGCGGTGCTAGGGATCGTGGTCGCGGCAGGGCTGCTGGTCTGGGCAAGCCAACATCCCTCGGCGAGCGGCGGCACGGCCATGTTGTCGCTCGACCGGTTTGGCGGCTATTTCAAAGGGCTGCTGCTGCTGGCCACGGCGGTCGTGATCGTCATGACCCGCTTGCCCCGACAGCTCCTGACCCATGTTGGCGCATTCTATCTACTGCTGTACACCGCCCTGCTCGGGGCGCTGATCCTCGTATCGGTCAATAACCTCTTACTGCTGTTCCTCGGCCTTGAACTGCTCACCTTCTCGTTGTACATCATGGCCGCGTACGTGAAAACAGACCCGCGATCCGTCGAAGCCGGGATGAAATATTTGATCCTTGGGTCGGTGTCATCAGGATTTCTCATCTACGGGATCGCCCTGCTCTACGGCATGGCCGGCACGATCACGTTCACCGGGGTGCGCGCCGCATTCGCCAATACCCAGCCGACCCCAGTAGCCGGGCAGGTCGGGCTGTACTTGATCCTCGCTGGGTTAGGATTCAAGGTCGCCGCCGTGCCGTTCCAGCTCTGGGTGCCGGACGTGTACGAAGGCGCCCCAACCCCAGTGGTCGCGATGCTGTCGGTCGGGTCCAAGATGGCTGGGGTCGTGGCCATGCTCCGGCTGCTCGATGGACTGGTGGCCCCGGTGCAGTGGGTCTGGACTCCGGTGCTGGCCGTGATCTCCGCCGCGACCATGTTGTATGGGAACCTGGGCGCGATCCCGCAGACCAATATCAAGCGGCTGTTAGGATACTCATCGATTGGACATGCCGGGTATTTACTGATGGGGATCGCGACCGCGACACCGGAGAGCGCGGCGGCGATCAGCTACTATCTGCTCGCCTATCTGTGCAGCAACTTGGCGGTGTTTCTGGTCGTGGTGATCGTCGGTGGCGCGACAGGCAGCGACTCGTTGGACGAGTACCGCGGACTGTCCCGGCGGTCGCCTGGCTTAGCCGCCGCGATGTTCATCGCGCTGTTGTCGCTGGCCGGGGTCCCGCCGCTGGCCGGATTTGTCGGGAAACTGTTGGTGTTGCTCTCAGCGGTGAAGGGTCAGCGGCTGTGGCTGGTGGCGATTGGGGCGGTCAATGTGGCGATTTCGTTGTACTACTATCTGACGGTCGTCAAGCGAATGTACCTGGAGGCTCCCAACACGTCATCATCGATTCGAATCACTCCACTGGCGGCCGCAACACTGGCTGCGCTGGTGCTTGGCATCGTGGTCGTCGGCGTCTACCAACAGCCGTTTCTCGCCTACATCCGCTCGACACTCTAGCTTCCGTGGAGGATCCCCGTAGCCAGCGTCGCGCTGGTGGCGACGGTCAAGAAAATAATCAGCACACCCCTGATCGGTCCGACGCGGAACAAGCCGATCATCAGTCCGACCAGGACGAGCAGGCACACCGGTACTGCGATCAGCGGCGCGAGAATATTCAGCGCGACCGACACCGAGTTTGGCTCGCTCAACGTCGGTAACGCGACCCACAACAGCAACGGGATCCGCGTCATCCCTTCTAAGGCAAACCCGTAGGCGAGCAACCGGCCGAATGGCGGGCGGCCGTTGAGCAGGGTGAGCAGCAGCCACAACACCAGCAGGTTGAGGAGAATCCGCACCGCAAGATCTTTTGGATCCGCGTTGGCCGTCAGCCCAAGACAATCCACCGCCTGCCGCGTCTGGTTCCAGGCATTGATGACATCGCCATTGGCCCGAGAGGCTAAGGCCCGGCGCAGATGCGATTCAGCGGTGTCCGGCTGGGGGAAGGCGAGCTGATCACCGTTCGCGGGTGCTGTCCCGGGCGTCACCGACGAGGATTGGTTCGCGGGGATCGGAT
>JAHFGT010000054.1:2434-11837 GCA_023247275.1 Candidatus Omnitrophota bacterium | reverse complement strand
AGTTCGTCGATGGTCTGTCGATTCGGGAACAGCACGCCATTGGCTTTCCCAGCACCGGTGGTCCACTCCTTGATGTTGGGTCGCAGATCGGTCTGGCCACCGCCTGGTTCAGGAATTGGGTTTCCCAGTTACTGTTGTGCACCGTTCCCGCATTGAAGAGGTCGGTCGTGCCATCCGGTTTCAGCGGCCCGGTCGCCGACCGGAAATAGATTCCGGCATCAGCAGCGTTCGTCCCGGAACTGGGCATCAGCCGGAAGCTTGGCGCTGCGGAGTTCTTCACGTAAATGCCGGCACTTCCATCCGACTCATAGATCTCGCCGTTGACCCGCAGATCGTCGACGGTGATGTTCTTGTTTTTTGGATTCAGCGGATCCCATGGCCCGCCGGTCTTGATTTCGAGGAAGCTGGCGTCGCTATAGGTCTGGCCGGTAAGCGCGGTGTCCACAAAGAACCGTCCAGCGCCGGCGTTGAACACCCCTTGCTGGCCGGCATCCATCCGGACCGGTCCGCCGCTATAAAACATGAACTGGGTCAACAGTTGCGGCTGGACCAACCCGGTGATTCGCTGGCTGGCGCCTTCGCCGGTCCGGGTGCCTTGGGCGCTGACCCAGACCGAGTTCACAAATGGCCCGGTGGTCACCTGCACGACCACCTGCCGGCCAAGGATATTCAAAATGTAGTTTCCGCTTCCAGGGGTGTCGATCGTCGCGCCCGTCATCAGAGGAACGATCGGCGCGGTGGGAATCCAGTTCTGTCCGACCAACGTGTGGGTGGCCCAGTTCCAGCCCTGCTGACGCTCTTCGACCATAATCGCTTCGAGACCAGCGTCGGCCATATGGAGGTCTTGCTGACGATCCACGAACCGGTTCACCGAGGCCATTTCAACCGCTGAACGGCCCATACCGACCGTGGAGAGCGCGAGGGCGCCGGTCACCAGCAGCATGACGGTCAACAAGATAAAACCGGACTGGTCGTTGCGGATCGTCCTGGCTGACGTCTGGTCCGTTCGCATGAGACCGCTCCTGCTTCCGTCGGCCCGAAAAAAGAATGCCGCCGAATTCTGGTTCGGCGGCTCGGCGATCCTCAGAGGCTGTCGATGGGTTCGGCAGCCCGGCGATCCCAGAAAACCTGAGGACCCGTGGCTTTCCTCCGCCAGCCACTGCTGGCAGACCCGCCCCTCTGGGCGGGGACCCCGGATTGCTCCGGGTGTGGCGTTTCGTCCAGTACTGCTATGTCAAGTATGCCTGACCGGTTCGCGATCCGACAAGGACACTGCGACTTTTTATTGCTCGCGCCAGTACATCACCTTCCCGGCCCAGGGCCGAACTTTAAGCAACCCTGGCGGAGGATTGGTGGTCAGCGCCGGATCTTCCACGGTATTGAAGCTGTATGGTGCTTGAAAGATATTCTGATCGTTCACCGACTGGCCTTGGATCCAGTCATCTTGCGGAACCGGGGTGCTGTTGCTGGTATCGGTATACGGCCAGTTGGTGTAGTTGGTCGCAAGAGCCGGGTTCGGATCTTTCAGCTCGACGAACGATCCGAAAAGATGGACGGGCTGCGACCAGCCGTCGGTCGGGCCTGATTCGAGATAGTTGTGCTTCAGATTCATGAGCCGATCGTCCGGCGATCGCTGCACCGGGGCGATCACCATGAGATTCTGGTTGAATCCTGGGCTTATTCCGAGCCATTCAGGCCGTGGTGGCAGAGTGGTCGTGACATCGTAGTTGGCCTTAAAATTGTTGTACGCAGTGGCTCCTGGATCGGTCCACGTATTGATCACCTGCGGATCTTGGCTCACGAACTGACTGAAATCCTTGAAGGCAGGAGACAAAAAGTAGCTGCGGTTGCCGGTCACGATCGCCGCCTGCTTCCTGCTGACGGTGTTGAAATCGCCTTTGACATAGATCGCGTCCGGGCTGACGATCGTCAGATTGTTTGCCACGGTTTGGCCGTTGATCAACCGCACCGGCGCCTTCACATACAGCACCGCCGGGGCGTTGAGGCAATCGTTCAGCTTCTGGACGTCGATCTCGATGACCTGGACGATCTTCAGCGTCATCGCATTGGCAAACGACACGTCCTTGCCGCTGCCGCACAGCCCTGGGCTGTTCGGCGAGGTGATGACCCGATCCGCGATGTTCCCAAACTGCTGGACGACCGTGTCGATATCGCCGACGTTGGGCAGCATCTGCTCTGGCGGCAAGGCCCCGGTGAAATACTCTTTGATCCGGCCGGTCAGGTTCTGGTTCCAAGCATTGCCGGGATTATTCACAAACTGACTAATCCAGGCTGGATTTGGCGCGGTGGGCGGATCCAGCGGGGTTGGCTGCGTAGGATCGGCCGGGTTCCAGCCTGGGCGCACCACTGACCGGAATGTTTTATTGACCGGCGGCAATACCGCGCCAGACCACGGGATGAAATTTCCAGGCGCAGGCGGGAAGGGTGGTTTAAAGGGAGAGGTGTGCACCCGCACCCCCAAGACATTGCCGGCGGTCGTTGTCTCATAGATCTCTCCATAGACCATCAACTGGTTAATGGCGAGCTCTGTGAGATTCATCACGCCTGAGGGGACCGTGAATCTGAGATATCCATCAATGTAGATCGTGCCGTCGTATGAGATCACGCCCTGCCCATGGTCCAAGTTCATCCAGACCGGGCCATCGGTAAACACGGCATAATCCGATGGGAGGATCGGCCGAACCAGCGCGGTGATCGTTTGTGTCGCCGGACTTCCGGAGAGCCGGTTGGTGGCTTGAACCCAGTACCAGGTCGGTGAAGGGCCGGGTGTCACCCGAACCCGAACCTGCTGACCCATCATGGCCGTCGCCGGCAAGAGATACTCATTGGTTCCTTTGTCAAGGTCGGCTCCTTGAAACAGCCATGGTTGGCCGTCGTACTTCACCTGTTTGCCATCCACGCTGTGCGTGGTCCATGACCACAACCGCCCCTGCTCTTCAAGGATCGCCGCCTCGATCCCTGCGTCGGCGAATTGCAACGCTTGTGCGCGCTGGAGAGAGATGCTCGCTGAGTTGAAGTTGGTGATGGCCCGGGTCATGCTGACCGCCACCAGGGTAAGAATCCCCGCCGTCACCGCTAACCCGGTCAGCAGCAAAAATCCGCGTGCGTGAGATGCTCGCTTCATGTCGCCTCCAAACACAAATGCCGCCGAACACTGGTTCGGCGGCTCGGCGATCCTCAGGGCTGTCGAGACGTTCGGCAGCCCGGCGATCCCAACTCGTGAGGACCCGTAGCTTTCCTCCGCCAGCTTCCACTGGCGGACCCGCCCCACTCAGCGGGGACCCCGGATTGCTCCGGGTGTGGCGTTTCGTCAGGACTTGCCTCTTAAGTATACCTGATCCTCGTCATCTTGGTAAAAATGTTATTGCACAATCGTCAAATGGAATCGGGGGCCACGCGAACGTTACTGATCAGGTGTCGACCCAGGAGGGCCGAGGAATTTATAGCCGACGTTGCGGACCGTGTCGATATACCCTGCGCCGCCGGATTCGATCTTCGCGCGCAGCCGCCGAATATGCACGTCAACCGTTCGCGTGCCACCATAGTAGTCATATCCCCAGACGTGATCCAGCAGGACCTCGCGGGTAAACGCTTTGCCAGGGTGCGTCACGAGAAATTTCAAGAGCTCGAACTCTTTGTACGTCACATCCACCGGAGCGCCCTTGACGTGCACTTCATATCGCTCAAAATCAATGACCAGCTCACCGGCCCGGAATCCGTGGTTCACGGTGACGCGCTGTAGCTTCCAGAGGAGGAATTTGATGCGTTCGGCCAGCCGTTTCCCACTCACCGGAAGCGTCAAGTAATCGTCGAACCCATGGGCCGGATCGAGCCGGCCCAGTTGCTCTTCGGCCATGAGCAGCACCAGCGGCAACGTCTGGAGCGGGCGCTCCCGCTTGATCACGCGACACAGCCTGAGACTGTCGGTCTGGCATCTCTCGAGGTCCAAGATCAAGAGCTCAAGCCCTTTGGGTGGCGCGAACGATTCGTCGAGGAACTCTGTCGATGTGATGGCGGTCACAGTCAACCCATGCGTGCGGAGATCTGCCTTCAACGGCTTCTTCTGAATCCAGTCATCGGAAATAAAGAGGAGGTTCGCCATCACGGTGCTCGATACTGGTTGGTGATGGGCATCCGCCGGTCGCGTCCAAACGCCTTGGGCGTGATTTTAATGCCTGGCGGTCCTTGCCGACGTTTGTACTCAGATCGATCAATCATGGTGATCACCTGACGCGCTGTCGACGGATCGATCCCCTGCTGGCGGACGATGTCGCGCAAGCTGCGATCTTCTTCGACATAAGCGGTAATGATCCGGTCCAAGGTCTCGTACGCTGGCAGCGTGTCCTGATCCCGCTGGTTGGGCGCCAGCTCGGCCGTGGGCGCCCGCGTGAGAATGCTCGACGGGATTGGTGCGGCGGGCCCGCGCGCATTGCGCCATCGCGCCAGCTGATACACGAGCGTTTTCGGCACATCCTTGATCACGGCGAGTCCGCCGGCCATGTCCCCATATAGCGTCGTATACCCGGTGGCCATCTCACTTTTGTTGCCGGTGGCCAGGACGAGCCACCCGAACTTATTGGAGAGCGCCATCAGCAGGCTCCCACGGATCCGGGCTTGGAGATTTTGCTCGGCTAACTCCATCGGTCGATTGGCGAAGATCGATTCCAGCACCTTGAGATACGCCTCGAACATGGGTTCGATCGTCAGGGTGTGACATCGGATGCCGAATGCGCCGGCCAGCTGCCGTGCATCGTCCTGCGTCTCTTGCGAGGAGAACCGCGACGGCATGACCACCCCCACGACCTGCTCGGCACCCAACGCATCGACCGCCAAGCATGCGGTCACAGCGGAATCAATGCCCCCTGACAGCCCGAGGACCACTGTCGAAAATCGATTTTTTCTCGCGTAATCCTTCAGCCCAAGGGCCAGCGCTTCGTATACTTCCTCGACTGGGCCAAGTACCCGTTGGGGCGCTGGCCGGGCCAATGGCGGGCGCTCGCGTCGTCGACCAAGGACCGGGATCACTGGCGATCGGCTACGACCCAGCCGGCGAGGCACCTCAACCGGCAGATCCGCGATAAGGAGATCCACTCGACATTGAGCCGCAAGGCCGATGGTCTTTCCGCTCGAATCGATCACCATGCTGGCGCCATCGAAGACCAGCTCATCCTGCCCACCGACAAGATTGCAGTAGGCGATCGCCAGGCCGTGGGCTCGCGCCCGGCCACGAAACAACGCCTGGCGCGCCTGAAGTTTGCGCACATGGTACGGGCTCGCGGACAGGTTCGCCACCACCTGGGCACCAGCCGCCGCTAGCACGCGGCTCGGCTGTGGCTCCCACAGATCTTCGCAGATCGTGACGCCAACGCGGACATCGCGGATGCTGAGAATCACCGCCTGACTGCCTGCGGTAAAGTATCGCGGCTCGTCGAACACGCCGTAATTTGGCAAGCACTGCTTTCGATAGGTCGTCACGTGCCGGCCGTTGGCCAGCACGGCAGCGGCATTGTAGGTCTGCCCGCGTTGATCCTGGTCCACGAATCCAACCAGCGCAACCATGTTGGTCGCGAATGGCGCCAACCGGCTTAATGCCTGACGATTGTCCTCGATGAACTGCGGCTTAAGCAACAAATCTTCTGGGGGATACCCACAGATCGACAGCTCGGGCACCACGAGCAAGTCAGCCTGCCACGCCTGCGCGCGACGGATGGCCTGTTCGATAAGACGCCGATTGCCGTCCAGATCTCCAACTGTGACATTGAGCTGCGCTAACGCCAGCCGCACGGTGGGCATCGTCGTGAGGTAAGTAAGAATGTATTATAGCACGAGCGGGCAGTTATCGGTGGGAAGCTGGGGCAACGGTCGCGGACTGCGCAGGGGTCGGGAGATAGAATTCCATCGTCGCCCACAGATCACCCTTCTGCACCGACACCTCAACATGGACCAGGTCAGCATGGGCCTGGGGGAGGATGGCGCTGAAATAGCCGCCGTCGACGGATGGCGCAAACCGACCGGCCACCGGCGATGGCCCGTCAGGATCGAGTCGCCAGCGGCCCCGTAGCCGCTGCACATTGAGGGGCCGGTTGTGTTCGTCGTTGACATACAGCCGTAATTGGTGGGGCGGATCCAGAACCAGTTCGTAGTGGTACAGATCATCCGCATCGCCAAAGATCCCGCCATGCCGAGGCCCGTGTTCGCCCACATCCGGCACAAAGTAGACCGACTCGGTCGTCTGGTGGCCCCGCAGCCGCTCAGCCTCGTGGCTCATCGCCCCGACGAGAAAGAAATCGGTCGCCGCGGCCATGAAGAAGCCGACCAAGAGCCCAATTTCCACAACGGTCTCGCCTTTGAGTTGTCGGCCCAGGTGCAGGAGTTCGCCGACGACGTAGAGAATTGTTCCCGCCGCCAGCGCCAGGCAGAACATCTCGGTAGGCTTATTGCTCCACCAGCCGCCCAGGACCGCCCCCACCACGGTCGGACCGCCGGCGATCAGGCCAGCCCAGAACAAAAACCGCCAGTTCACCCGATGACCTGACAGCGGTGCGGCAATGCCGAACCCTTCGGTCGCGTTATGCAACGCAAACCCGATCGCTAAGAGCCAGGCCAGCTGCATGGCTCCGCCAGCATAGCCTTGGCCGATCGCCAATCCCTCAGTCAAGTTGTGCAGGCCCAAGCCGACCGCGATCATCATCGCCACGTGCTGCGAGCGACGCTGCGGCGGCGCGTCCTTCGCTGTGCCCAGGTACCGCTGCTCAAAATAGACCAAGCTCAGCAGGCCGAGCGAGAAGCCGACGATCAAGAGCCCGCCGGACTGCAGGACCGCCCCAAACGTGCCCACGCCAGCAGCGGCTTGTTGGATCGATTCCTCGATCTGTTCCAGGACATGTCCCGCGATCTCCACGAGCAAAAAGATGAGAATCCCGGTGGACACGGCATTGAGGGCGGCTTTCACCTTGGAGGAGACCGCGCGCAGCCGAGCGACTGGCAGCCCGAGGAAGATCGTCCCACCGGCCAAGAGCCCCAGCACCCACGGCTGCCCAGCACCGTAATGCGGCATTAGAACTCGACCTCGACAATACTCTGCACTCGCAGATCATCGCTGGCCCGTGTCAGCCCGAACGCCGGGCCGAATAAGACGCGGACATGGCGCGCCGGCGTGGCATAGATCCCCGGCACCAACAACAGCTCATGGTCCTTGCGCCGGATCCCAAACTCACCCGAGTCGCCGAGCGATTCCTTCACCTCAAGCCCGAGCCGTACCCGCGGGGTCACGCCATAGCTGGCGCCGGCCGTGTACTCAAAATCCCAGTTGTCGTGCCGATTGATCTTGCGCCCAAAAATGAAATTGCCGATAAGGTTGATGGGTCCGAAATCCTTACTCACGATGATTTTGTTCTCAAGCTCGTCGCTGGCAGATTCCCGACGGCCGTTCGGGTTCGCGTACTCGGTGTAGAACGCGACATCGACCGGCAGTTGGCCGGCCTGCGCCACGCGCGCTTTCGCCTCGATCTTCAGTTCATCGCGCTCCCAGTCTTGTGCCCGATCCCAGGTGTACACTTCATAGTACGCGAGCTGCAGATGGTCTAACACCCCGTACTCGACTTCCAGTTGAGACGTTGAGTTGTAGGTGTCATCGTTATCCGCCTCGGCAAAGTTCATCTGGTTCCAGAGCGCGACTTCCACCTCTCCTCGCGTAGCCGTGTAGTAATCCTGGCTCACAAGGTAGTCTTTCCTATGCGCCTCGGCCGTCCCCGCGACGATCAGCCCCATCATCATCACCAGCCCTGCGCTAGCACTGCGTCGACCCATCATGTGTCCGCTCCTGTGGCCTGAATCCGGCCACACTCCGAGGGGTCGGTCGTGTGTCCGCTGCTCGTGGATGGGCTTCCGCGGTGACGGTCAGCCGAACGTGCTCAACTCGCTCGATCCGTACAATGGCTGAATCGTGGATAATCAGCTGCACCGATCCATACTGCAGCCCGCGCAGCGCGTCGGCGATCTGCTGGCTGACCGTCGCTGCGAGCCCGGGATTATTGCCGCACGCAGTCATGGACCATTCGATGACATCGACAGACCGGACACGCCGCAGCCGGATCAAGCCCGGCCGGCATCAAGCAGTTACAGTGGCGGCACGCCACCTCAAGCAACCCTCCAGGGCTTAACGGGCAACTGCCCGGGTCGTGCCGCGCCAGACGCTGCAGCGGACCGGATGTGGCACAGCCAGCACTCAGCAGCAGGACGAGCGCCCCGGCAATGGGTCGGACCAGAATCATGCCACGACTTCTTCAACATGCAGATGTGGAGGCGACAGCTTGCGGGCCTGCCGGCGATCGACCTGCTGGCAGGCGCGGCACAGGCCGTACAGCTTATGCGTATGCGACAGCAACTGGTAGCCGTACCGGCGCACGACGTCGTCTTGAATCCGCTCCACGCGTGGCTCCTGGAATTCGATGATCTCCCCGCACTGCACGCACATCAGGTGGTCATGGTGCGCTTTGGCCAGCGTCACTTCATAGTTCGGTGGGCCGTAGCGGAAGTCGTGCTTTTCGACAATCCCCTGCCGGTGCAGCAAGGCCAGGGTCCGATACACGGTGCCTCGCGCCACGGAGGCGTCAAACGACTGGACGTTTTTGACCAACTCCTCGGCGGTGAAATGCAGATAGGCGGCGGCCCGACGGACCACCAATTGACGCTGGGCGGTCAGGCGGATCCCGCGTCCCCGCAAGAGTTGCTCGACTTCGACGAACCGTTTCATGGTCTTATCATTGATGTGTTGAGACTCAGTCTCAAGTAGCTGACATTATCACGAATCAACCCCTGGCCTGTCAAGCGGTTTCCTTCAAGGAAGATTGACACTCCCTGCGCGGTTGGATAGACTGCCGGTGCTCCTCTCATCGTCCGGTATCCCTCGGAGGCCTCACATGGCGCTTGAAAAAACGACCGTGATCCATCTCATGAACGAAGGACTCGAAATGGAGTATGCCAGCCAGATCCAATACCTGACACAAGCCGCCATCACCCGTGGGCCGTATGCGGAAGGATTGCTGGCCCGGTTCGAGGAGATTGCCTCAGACGAAGCTGAGCATGCCAAGCTGCTGCGGACACGGATTGTCGCGCTGGGCGGGGTGCCGACGACCAAGGTGGGCCAGATTCAGATCCACAAAGACTCGTTACAGGCGGTGAAAATCAATCTCAAGTACGAGCGGGACACCGTTGATTTCTATCGGAAGCTGCTGAATCTGATCCCGCATGATGAGGTCATCCTCTACGAAGCGATTGAACACATCCTGCAGGACAGCCAAGAACACGTTGAGGAGTTGGAGCGGCTGGTCGGAAAGTAACGAAATTGAGCAAAACGCCTGGAAGACTTTTCAGGCGTTAT
>JAHFGT010000054.1:0-2424 GCA_023247275.1 Candidatus Omnitrophota bacterium | reverse complement strand
TGGTTGACGGCCGTTACTCGGCGGGGACAGCTTGCACGCCGGTGATCTCCGGCACCTCGGCGCGGATGGCGCGCTCAATGCCCATCTGTAAGGTCATCATCGACGACGGGCATCCGGCACAGCTACCAACGAGGCGGAGTTTGACGATCCCATCGACGACGTCGACTAGCTCGATATCCCCGCCGTCCATCTGCACGGCCGGGCGAATGCGATTGATGACTTGTTCGACTCGGTCCTTCATGTCTGCCTCCAGCCTTGTATCCGACCTACCTCCTAGAATAGCACGGCGCTCGACGACAGGTCAACCACGCGCCTTGGCTGCCAGGTGGGCCAACCCGGCCTTCACTGTCTGACCGATCAGCGCCGGGCTTTCGACAATCGTCACTCCAGCCTGCTGGAGAATCGCGAATTTCTCGGCCGCGGTGCCTTTGCCACCAGCGATGATCGCACCGGCATGCCCCATCCGCTTTTCTTTCGGCGCCATCTTGCCGGCCACAAACGCAAAGACCGGCTTAGTGACACGCCCCGCCTTGATCAGCGCCGCAGCCTCTTCCTCTTCGGTGCCGCCGATTTCGCCGATCAAGACGATCGCGTCGGTCTGGGGGTCGCGCTCGAACAGCTCCAACAGGGGCACGAAGCTGGACCCGAGGACCGGATCGCCGCCAATCCCAATGCAGGTGGACTGGCCCAACCCGACCTGCGTGAGCTGATACACCGCGTCATAGGTCAGGGTCCCGCTGCGCGACAAGACCCCGATCGAGCCTGGCCGATGAATATAGCCTGGCATGATCCCGATCTTGCACTCGCCTGGGGTGATCAGCCCGGGACAGTTCGGACCGATGATCCGGATCGGCGTATTGGCAATTCGCCGACGCAGCCGCACCATATCCAGCGTCGGCATGCCTTCGGTGATGATGACCACCAGCGGGATGTTGGCCTCGATGGCCTCGGTAGCGGCCGCGAACGCGAATGGGGCTGGCACAAAGATGATCGTCGCATTGGCACCGGTCTGCTGGACCGCGTCGCGCACCGCATTGAAGACCGGCACCCTGTGCACCCGCTCGCCGGCCTTACCCGGCGTCACGCCGGCCACGACCGCGGTGCCATATTCGATCATAGTCTCGGTATGGAACGCCCCGGCCTGCCCGGTGATTCCTTGCACCAGGACGCGGGTCTGCCGACCCGCCAGAATGCTCATCCCACCACCTGCCGGCGGCGCGCCCGCAGCGCAACGACGGGGTCGCGCGCCGGGAACGTGCACCGTTCAACGTGATCCGCAGGTCTTGGGCCGCTCACGACCTCTTCCTGTAACGTTGCTAACCGCCATTGGCGGTCACCGGCAGGTGGTGGAATCATCGCCTGCCTCGCAACACGCGAGCCTGCCCTGTTGTCGCGATGACGCGTAGGATCAACAGCATCTTTTGCTCTCGTCGGGACAACACGCGGAACCGCCCTGACGTCAATTGCCACACGGGAGGAGTGAACCCTTAAAGCTTTTTCGGTTGCGCAAACGGGATCGACCTCGCGAGACAGCGCGAGGAGGTCTGCCGTCATTCGCTGCCGCAGATCGTCGGCAATTCGCAAGAGGTCGCGCTGCGCATGCGCTGACGCCTGTCAAGCTGCCCGGGCCAGCTCGACGACACGGCGAGCCGCGTCGGCGAATTCATCGACGCTGATGAGGTTCAGCCGTTGCGCTTGGCCCAGCAACCGGCGGCCTTCTTCGACCTTGGTGCCCTGCAGCCGCACCACGATCGGCACGCGCACCTCGAGTTGCTGGGTGGCCTGAAGCAACCCCTGCGCGATCCAATCGCAGCGCATGATCCCGCCGAAAATATTCACGAGCACCGCCCGGACCCGGGCGTCGGCCAGGATGATGCGAAACGCGTTGGTCACCTGCTCCACGTTGGCGCCCCCGCCGACATCCAGAAAGTTGGCCGGTTCACCGCCGGACAGCTTGATGATATCGTTGGTGGCCATCGCCAGGCCAGCCCCGTTGACCAGACACCCAATCGTCCCAGCAAGACCGACGTACGAAATGCCGATCCGACTGGCCTGCAGCTCCAACGGATGCTCTTGACTCTCATCGCGCCAGCCGGCAAGCTCCGCGTGCCGAAACAACGCGTTGTCGTCCAGGGTGAACTTGGCGTCTACCGCCAGCAGCCGGCCATCCTGCGTCATCGCCAGCGGATTGATCTCGATGAGCGCTCCGTCGTTCGATTGGAACAGCTGCCACAACGCCTGCGCCAGTTGCCCGCACGCGGTCGTCTGGCCGCCGGTCACGCCCAGGGCGGCTGCGATGCGCCCAGCGGCGTCAGGACTGACGCCATGGTCCAGATCGATCGGCTCGCGCACAATGGCCGACGGGTCGCTGGCAGCGACCGCTTCGATGTCCATCCCGCCCTGCGCGCTCGCGAGCAGGATAGC
>JAHFGT010000053.1:5880-11875 GCA_023247275.1 Candidatus Omnitrophota bacterium | reverse complement strand
GCAAATAGATGTGCCGGTCTTCCTCCGTGAAGAAGACCGGCTGCCGACGATTACCCCGCTGGGTCACGTGATAGGGAATATCTGGCAGATTCACTCGCGCCAAGCGTGCCATGTGCGCCAATCTATAGGATGGCGGCAAGTTGCGCAATGAATTATGTATTGTGTCACCGGAATAAGGGGGGCTACTCCAAGGGCATGCCGTGGCGGGCGGTGTTGGTGCAGATCGTCTTGGGAATCAACAACTGCAGCAGGTAGTCTGGGCCGCCGGCTTTGGTACCCAACCCGGACAGCCGATGGCCGCCGAACGGTTGGCGCCCGACCAGCGCACCGGTAATCGGCCGGTTCAGATACAGGTTGCCGACATCGAATGCGCGCGCGGCGCGATCCAGATTCGCCATGGACCGACTGTAGACCCCGCCGGTTAACGCATACTCGGTGTCGTTGGCCAACCGCAACGCCTCATCAAAGTCGTGCGCCTTGAACGCCGCGAGAAACGGTCCAAACAGCTCTTCTCGAGCCAGACGGTCGTCCGCAGGCACCTCGACGATGGTTGGCCCGACAAAATACCCCTCGCCCGGCAGCCGGTCGTCCGGATAGCGATACACGACCCGGCCCACTCGTTTGGCATGGTCTATGGCCTCATGCAGCCGCTGCACCGCCGACGGTTCAATCAGTGGACCAACGTCGGTCCGAGGATCTGCTGGATCTCCGACAACCAGCCGGTCAGTCGCCGCAATCAGCCGAGCCACAAACCGGTCGTAGACC
The DNA here is from genome assembly GCA_023247275.1 of Candidatus Omnitrophota bacterium. GTDB lineage: Bacteria > Omnitrophota > Gorgyraeia > Aquiviventales > Aquiviventaceae > JAHFGT01. The sequence continues at coordinate 11,110 of JAHFGT010000053.1, read as the reverse complement.
GCCTGATGCACAATGACCCGAGAGGCTGCCGAGCATTTCTGTCCGGCATAGCCGAACGCAGAGAGCATCGTGCCCTGGACCGCCGCGTCAAGATCAGCGTCAGCATCCACGATGATCGCATTCTTTCCGCCCATCTCGGTGATCACATGCTTCACGAACCGTTGGCCTGGGACGACGCGCGCGCATGTCTCGATGAGCGACAGCCCGACCGTCTTCGAGCCGGTAAACAGCACGGTGTGCGTCCCCGGATGGCGAACCAGCGCAGCGCCGACCTGTTCCCCGATCCCGGGGAGATACTGCACCACCCCGGCTGGCACGCTGGCCTCGCGCAGAATCTGCACCAGATGGGCCGCGATCACCGACGACTGCTCAGCCGGCTTGACGATGACCGCGTGGCCGGTCGCTAAGGCCGCCGCGGTCATGCCGGCGAGGATGGCAGCGGGAAAATTCCACGGTGCGATGACGACCGCCACTCCGCGCGGCAGATACCGATACTGGTTGCGCTCGCCAGGCAATTGGATCAGCGGCTTGCCGGCTGCCAGCTCCACCATCTGCCGGCCGTAATACTCAAGATACTCGATTGCTTCGACGAGATCAGCGTCCGCTTCGCGCCAGGTCTTCCCGACCTCGAACACCATCCAGGCCGCCAGCACGTGCCGTCGCTGCCGAATCAGTTCGGCCGCCTGTTGCAGGCAGGCCACGCGGTGCGGCGCCGACAGCCCGGCCCAGCCTGGCTGAGACTGTTGGGCGGCTCGAACCGCGGCCTCAACGTCTGCTGGCCCGGCCGCTGCCACCATGCCGATGATCTGCGACGGATGCGCCGGATTGCGTACGGTCAGTTGGGCCGTCGAACAGATCCTGCTCTCGCCGATGAGGGCAGGATAGATCGCTCCAAACTGCCGCTGGACATCGGCCAAGACACGTGCCATCGTGTCGCGCTCAGCCGATCGGGCAACATCCATGAACGGCTCGCCGTGCCAGCCGGACTCGGCTGTCTGAGGACGCGCGGGATGCGCCGCGTCAGCCACTGGCGGCCGGAGCAGCTCCTCGATGTTGTGCTCGCCGGCGAACTCTTGGCGCAGAAACGATTCGTTGGCCGTGTTTTCCAGAATCCGTCGCACGAGATACGCCATGCCTGGGATCAGCGACCCGATCGGCGTGTAGATCCGCACCGGATAGCCACGCTCGACGATGGCCGCGTGCAGCGCATCACCCATGCCATAGAGCAGCTGGAACTCCAGTTGATCGCGCGCCAGTCCGAATGTTTCGGCGGCTGCCATCGCGTGCGCAATAGACCGCACGTTGTGCGAACCGATCGCCGTGATGACCAGCGGATGCGCCTGTAACAACCGGTCGGTCAGTCGTTCAAACGCCGCATCGGTCTGGGATTTCTGTTCCCACACCGGGACTGGCCACTGGCGCTGGTGGGCGATCGCCACTTCAGAGTCCCAGTACGCGCCTTTCACCAACCGTACGGTCAGCGTGCGTTCATGAGCCGCCAACCAGCTCAACAGCTCCTCGACGACCAGCTGGGAATCGCGCAGGTACGCTTGAATGACGACGCCGAGCGAGGCGTTGGCCGCTGGTGGATGGATCAACAGGTGCTGGGCGAGCGCCAGGGTCAGATCGCGCAGCTCGTACTGTTCCATGTCGAGATGGATCAACGCCTGGTGCTGCGACGCCAACTGCAACAGCGGCTCAAGTCGGCGGCAGGCGCGCTCGATGCTGTCCAACGGGCTGATCGGATCAAATCGGGGTGTGAGCGCGGATGGTTTGACCGACAGATTCGCGCGCGGGCCACAGGTGACGAGCGCTCGTGCCGCTGGCAGCGCCGCAGAGGTTTTCGCGCTGCTGTCCAACAACCGGGTGCAGTGCGCGACGTACTGGTCAGATTCAGATTCGCTGAGCACCTGCTCCCCCAAAATGTCCAGCGTGCACGACGCCCCTCGGCCGGCCAATTGTTGCACGAGCTGTTGGGCCGCCTCAGGATGCGACTCGGCGATGAACTGCCGCGCGATCTGTTCGGTCGATTGTCGAATGACCGCGGCTAACGCGCGCTGGGTCAGTAACCCAGGGCGTGCCAGTTGCGATCCGATTCGCAACGCGGCCGGCAGGCGCAGCTCGCTCGTCGGGAAATAGTCGCGCAGATGTTCGGCGATTTGGGCAGCGGTCGTCAGACTCGGTAGCACGTCGATGAACCGGAGCACCCGCGATTTCACCATCGGGTCTGACAAGCACCAGGAGAGAATCTGTGCGGTCCATCGGTTGAGCACCGACAGATGCGCATGGTGGCGGCGGGCCGCCTCGAACAGCTCGCGCCCAATCGCTTGCGTCCGCTCCTCAACCGCGGATCGATCAAGCTGTGTCTGCGTTCCGGTCTTAGCTGACATCGCGTCCACCTTGGTTAAGTATACCACCCGAAAGTGACCGTCACTTCCGGCCCGGAAGTGACGGTCACTTTATCTGCGGCCGGTGTTTTGAATCGCCGGACAAATCGGATTAGAATATGGGGAGTAAGACCGATTCGACGAATCCGGGAACATGGAGGTGGCCTATGAGCGGTAGACAGGGACCGGTTTGGGTCGCGGTGTTGTGCGTGTTGTCGCCGGCGATCGCGCGAGCGGATATCCTGCACTTGCACAACGGGCAGAACCTCGAAGGGATCATCGACCAACAGAGCGCCACCCAGATCCGACTCCAAGTCGCCTGGCGCGGATTTGTGAAGCTGCCGCGCAGCAGCGTTGAATCGATCCAGCCCGGCACCTTGGCAGAGCACGCGGCGCTGCGCGATGAATGGCGGCGCAGCTTTGACGCGGCGCAACAGCGACAGCAGACACGTGTGGAGCTTGAGCAGGCACAACGCGCGCGCGGGCTGGTCCTGTACCGCGGCGGGTGGATCACGGGCGCCGAGTTGGCCCAAATCGAAGAGGCGCGCGCCGCGCAACGCGCGCTTCGGGCTCAACAACAGCAGACCGAACAGCTCGCCGCCCGACTGAGCGCCATCGAGCAACAGAACGCCGCGTTGCGTCAGCAGCTCGCTCAGACGCCAACATTCCCGACTGTCGTCATCTCTCGCCCCGTGGCAGTCCTCGGCCACCCAGGATTCATTACCGATGACCAGGGCAACCTGCTGCGATTGCGCCACCATGAACATCACGACTTCGTCGTGACCAGCAGCGGGCGGCACGTCGACTTGTCGGCAGAGCGCCCCGATGCGTGCGCCCTGGCACAAGCCGATCCATAGCCCTCCGCTGCCGGACTGTCCGTGAGTGGCCTTGTGCTTGCCCACGCGCTCAGGTATCCTCGATATCATGCCATCAGAAACCGTACAGATTAGCGGCCATATCATCGATTCGCTCATCCTGCCCAAGATCCTGGATGAGGTGATGGATCTTGACGGCACGTTTGAGATCCTGGATATTCGAATCGGCAAGCGCAAGACCGACACGTCTCAGGCCCGCCTGCGCATCCACGCCGGCTCGCAGCACCGGCTGGCCCAAATCCTCCAGCGGATTGCCCGGTTGGGAGCCGCGCCTGAGCAGGACCGGGATGTGCGGCTGGTGCACGCGCAAAAAGACGGCGTGTTCCCCCCGTCGTTTTACTCGACGACCAATCTGCCCACACAGGTGCGATTCCGCGGACGGTGGCGGCCGGTTACTGGGATCGAGATGGATTGCGGGCTCGTGGTCGATGTGAAAACCGCACACGCCCGCTGTACCCCGATCACGTCAGTCAAGAAGGCTGACTGGGTCGTCTGCGGATCTGAGGGGGTGAAAGTGCTGCCGCTCGAGCGCGCGCGTCAGCCCGAACTGTTTCAATTCATGGGGAGCGCGGTCTCCTCAGAAAAACCCAAGCTGCTCATTATCCAACGTTTGGCGAAGGAAATGCGGGCCATCCGGCGTCGTGGAAAGAAAATCCTGGTCGTCGCTGGACCAGCGGTCGTCCATACCGGCAGTGGGCCGTATCTTGAGCGGCTGATTCAAGGCGGATTCGTCCACGTGTTGTTCGCCGGCAACGGACTGGCCACCCATGACATCGAATCCGCCCTGTACGGGACGTCGCTGGGCGTGTACCTGGACCGTGGCACGCCGGCGAAGGATGGGCATGATCACCACATGCGGGCGATTAATACCGTCCGCCAGCTCGGCGGAATCCGGCCGGCCGTCCGTCGACGGGTACTGACCAAAGGAATCATGCATGCCTGCGTGGTCCACAATGTTCCGTACGTGCTGGCCGGTTCGGTGCGCGATGATGGGCCGCTGCCGGATGTGATCACCGATACGCTCAAAGCGCAGGAGGCGATGCGCCGCCACATCGACGGGGTTGGGCTGGCGCTATTATTGGCCTCCACGCTGCATGCCATTGCCACCGGCAATCTGTTGCCAGCCACCGTGAAGACGGTCTGCGTCGACATCAACCCGGCCGTCGTCACCAAGCTGTCTGACCGCGGCACCTTCCAGGGGATTGGAATCGTCTCTGACAGCGAGTCGTTTCTGCGCGAGCTGACAGCCGCCCTGCGGCTGCGGTGATGCCCCGGTTCTTCATGTGCAAGCCCACCTATTACACGGTGGCGTACGAGATCAACCCCTGGATGCATGTCAGACGCCAGCCTCAGCATCGTCAGGCATCCCACCAATGGCTCAATCTGTACCGCTTGTTACTTCGACACGGCGCACAGGTCCGGTTACTTCCGCCGCGCCCAGGGGTGCCGGATCTGGTGTTCACCGCCAACGCCGGGTTGGTGGTTGGACGCACCTTCATCCGCAGCAATTTTCGGTATCCGCAGCGACAACTCGAAGAGCCGATCGTCGAAGCGTATTTTCGCAAGGCCGGGTATCGGGTGGTGCGCCTGCCCCGTCGATTCCATTTTGAAGGCGAGGGCGACGCGTTGTGGGTGGGCCGCACGCTGATCTACGGATTTCGATTTCGATCGGATGCGCCAGCGCATGCTGCGGTAGCTCGAGCCTTGCGGGCGCACATCTTACCGGTGGAGCTGGTTGACAAGCGGTTCTACCACCTGGATACATGCCTCGGACCGTTGGATGAACGCGCAGCCCTCTGGTTTCCGAAGGCGTTTGACCGGTATGGCCGTCAGATCCTGGAATCGGTCGTGCCAGAACTGATCGCGGTGAATGAATCGGATGCCAGGCGGTTTGTGTGTAACGCGATCGCCTTGCCGGCTGGCGGGCGTGCGCGGGCCATCGTGGTCGTGCAGGCAGGGATCTCAGCT
>JAHFGT010000053.1:0-5870 GCA_023247275.1 Candidatus Omnitrophota bacterium | reverse complement strand
CAGCTGGATCGACGAGGATTTCAGGTCGACGCGATCGACCTCTCAGAATTTCTCAAGGCCGGCGGCTCGGCGAAGTGCCTCGTGCTGAGGCTGCAACGTGACCGTCACTTCCGGGCCGGAAGTGACGGTCACGTTGCGTAGTCCGGTTCGTTGCCGGGTTTCCATTTGATGTTGCAGCCGATACTGGGCTGCTGGTTTGGATCCACCGGTTGGCCGACCAGCACCGCCTTGATCGCTGCGCGCAGATCCTTTCCGGTTACCGGCTTGCCATTGCCTGGCCGACTCTCATCGAACTGGCCCCGGTAGACCAGTCGTCGAGCCTGATCGAACAAGAAGAAATCCGGGGTGCAGGCCGCGGTGTAGGCTTTGGCCACCTGCTGCGGTTCGTCATAGAGACATGGGAAGGTGAACCCGAACTGCTGCGCCATCGTGCGAAGCTGTTGCGGGGAATCGTCCGGATACTTCTCCACGTCATTCGCGCTGATGGCGACGATCCCGACGCCTCGTGTGGTGTACTCTCGCCCCAGCCGTGCCAGCTCCTCCTTGATATGTTGAACATACGGGCAATGCTGGCACATGAACATGACCAGGACGGCCCGCTGACCGCGGGCCACAGCATCGAGCGAGACCGTCTTGCCAGACACCACATCCGGTAGACGAAACGGTGGGGCTGACGTGCCCAACGCCAGCATCGTTGACGGGGTGACGGCCATGCTCTTCCTCCTAAAGAACGGCCTTACGTCGGGGGGCTGAGTTGGTCGATCTTCGCGGCGAGGATAAAATCGTTCTCCGACAGTCCGCCGATCGCGTGCGTCGAGAGTTCGATCGTCAGCCGCCGGTAGCGGGTCAGATGCAGGTCTGGATGATGGTCTTCAGTCTCTGCCAGCGTTGCGATGCGCTGGATCAGGTTCACCGCCTCGAGGAAATTTTTGCAGACAATGGTCTTGCGAATCAGGGTTCCCTCGACCAATGCCCACCCGGACAGATCCTGCAGCAGAATACGGGCCGCATCCGCAGGAAGCGGCGGCGTTGCGCTTTCGCAGGGTCGGCATGTGCGCGCTGTTAAAGGTGTGGTCATCTCCCACCCGGCGCCATCTCACAACCGCTCAACCTTCAGCACGTGGTACGGCACGGTGGCTCGAGGTAAGGTCAACAGAAAACGATCCCCAACCTTCTTCCCCAGTAAATTTTTCCCCAAGGGAGAGGCCATCGACAACTTGCCCTGCTGGGGATCAGCCTCATCCGGTCCGACAAGCACATAGACGATTTCTTCCTTGGTTTGCTCGTCGCGCAGCGTCACGGTCGAACCGACACGAGCTTCGCCTTCCTTAATTTCCAGCTCGTCGATGATCCGGACATTGGTGAGTTTCTGGTCCAGCTCCAGCAGCCGTTTCGCGACGTGTTGCAATCGCTCCCGAGCGGCATGGTACTCGCCATTCTCGCGCAAATCGCCCAGCGCCGCGGCTCGGCTGACCTCTTCGGTCAGGTGAGCCTTTTGCTGCTGCATCGCCTTGTGTTCGGCTTGCAACTTCGCCAGGCCTTCCCGTGTGAGAAGTGTCTCGCTCATACCATCCTAGATGAGGCGAACCCGCACGTAAGATGAACCGGAGGGACGCGTGACTTACTTCGTCCACCGTTTTCGCGGCGGTTCTTCGGGTGGCGTGGGAGGTGGCGCTGGCGCTTGCGCGGCTCCTGGCTCGCTGGTGGGGACGTCCCAGGCGGCTGGCGACATAGACGTTGCGCCAGCCGGCTGAATCTGCGCGGCTGGAGCTTGCGGAGCGCTCACCAAACAGTTCTCATAGGAATCGGACACCGGGATTCCGTTGAACCCTGGGACCCAAAACGTCACCAGATCCACCGCGCCGGATCCTAAGCGCAGGACGCCACATCCGACGCCCTTGGCGATACCGGTCAAGGTCCCGACCAGCGGCGGGCCGGCTTGCGTTTCATGCACGATGTTCACCGGAATATCGACGAAGCTGGTGAGGACGTTCAAGGCCCCTCGCCCCAGCATGCCGCCAAACTTGCGACCATAGTCAGGGGATTCTGCCGCATCGTGCACCGGCATCCGCCGCGCCCACGCTGGCTGGCTCATCAGCACCATCGACAACGCCACCACAACTCCCACACGTACCTTCATACGATCCTCCACGTTTGGCACGCACAAATTCACTGGCAGTTTAGCGCGAAAGGCTGGGGGTGTCAACGTCACCCGGTACTTTTGGAATGACTGGTCCTGACGCGCGGACAATGTGCCACGCGACCACACTGACCAAGAGAAATGGCACCGACAGCAGCACGCCAATGCTGACGGCAAAGGCGCGCGCCATAGCCAACCGCTGCTGCACCTGGCCTGGCTCAGCCAGCATCTCCTTGCAGTCTGGGCATGCCATCACCGTCGCTGCACCAAGAAGGATGAATAGAATCATCTCGGCCATCAGACCCCAGACATCAGACATCAGGAAAAATAGACCAACACATTGGTGCTGTTTCTGAAGTCTGACTTGTCCGGTTGCCATTTAGTGGTACACCATCACATACACCACCACACCGGTCACCGACACATATAGCCACAACGGCCAGGTCCAGCGCGCCCATCGACGGTGCGTCTCCACGTGATCGTGGAGTCCGAGCCACAGGGTGCGACCCGCCAGCGGCACAATCGCTACCGCCAGCGCGACATGGCTCAGGAGGATCGCCAGATAGCCGGCGCGCACCCAGCCGGTGCCGAGAAATCGGACATGCCCCACACGCACATGGTACACCACATACGAGGCGAGAAACAGCGTCGAGACCCCGCAGGCCGCCAGCATGAGCGCGCGATGGATCGCGATCCGACCACGCTTGACCGCCACCAAGGCCGCGATCAACAGTCCGGCGCTGAGTGTATTCAGCCCGGCATTGAATGCCGCATGCGTCATGGCAACTTGCGCAGCGTCGCCACGTCGTGGATCAACCGCGCAACGGCAGGGTCATCCAGGCCGTCATAGTAGCCGCGAATATGCGCCTGCCCGTCGACCAGCACCAGCCGCACGCTGTGCAGGATCGGCTCCTGTGGCCCGCCACCGGTGTCGATGGACAGATGGAATCCAGTTTCGACAAGAGCGCGAATGGCCGGGCTAGTTCCGGTGACGAACAACCAGGTGTCGCTCGCGGTCCAGTACCGCGCATAGTCGGCCAAGACCGCAGGGGTATCGTGGATCGGATCCACCGAGACGGACACGAGCCGGACATGCGGATCGTCGCGAAACGCCTCACGGACTTTCGCCATCTGCTGGGTGATTCGCGGACACTGGCCAGCGCATCGCGTAAAGATAAAATCGACGACCCAAACCGAACCGAGCAGCTGGTCCTCCGTCAACGGCTCTCCCCGATGATCCGTGAGCGAAAAAGCCGGCACCGAACCGTAGTCGGCCAACGACTCGAGGTGTGGTGCCGCCTGGGCCAGCCCGGCCGATACGAACAAGACGCTGCTCAGCGTCATCCCCATCGCGGGCAACGTGCGGCGTATCATCCGTCGTTACAGCGGCGTCTTATTACAGACGAGCAATCCCAACAGCGCCGGCAGGTACACAATAGAGGCGAGGAACAATTGATGCGCGCTCTGCATCGATCGCAACCAGGCGGCCCGAGCCGCCAACACGACAAAGCCAGCGCTGAGCACCGCCGCACCGGCAAAGTAGACCCCTCCGGCCAATCCCATGGAGGTCGGGATCAGACTCACCGGCAACAGCGCAAGTCCGTAGAGCACCATCTGCCCGGCTGCGCTGCGGCTGTCCGGATCCACCAGCGGCAGCATTCGAAATCCGGCGCGCATATAATCGTCGCGATACAGCACAGCCAGGGCAAGAAAATGCGGCAGTTGCCAGAGAAACACAATCCCAAACAACACCCAGGCCTCAGGATGGAGCTGTCCCCGCGCCGCCGCCCACCCGATCATTGGTGGCAGTGCACCTGGGATCGCGCCGACCAGCGTGCAGAGCGGTGTGATCCGCTTAAGCGGCGTGTAGACGAGCACGTAGCTGGCCCAGCTCAGCAGCGCGAGCCCGCACACAATTCGACTCATCAGCAAGAGCCCCATCAATCCGCCAAGCGACACTACCACACCGAACCACCACGCGGCCGATGGCATCAGCCGTCCGGCTGGAATCGGCCGAGACCGTGTGCGCCGCATGCGAGAATCCGCGTCATGCTCAGCCCACTGGTTCAGCGCATTGGCGCCGCCGGCCACGCAGGCGGTACCGACGAGCACCCCGATGAGCGAGCAGGCCCATCCCGGCGCAGGCCGTCGCATCCCGAGCCAGAATCCGGCCGCGGTCGTGGCCAGCACGAGCGCGGTCAATCGTGGCTTGGTCAGTTCAAGATAGTCGCGCCAGCGCTGCCTCGGGTGTGTAGGAAGGGATCGCTGCGTCGCCCACGCCAACACCACGGCCTGCGCAAGGAGGAGCGCACCAGTCGCCACGTGCGCGGTCCGCACGATGACCGTCGGATACCACGCCGCCTGAATTCCCACGATGACTTGCAGGACCAACAGCCCGTCGAGTCGCACGAGATGAGGCCAGAGCGGTGTCGCACGAGCTCGCGCTGCGCCGATGGTCAGCGCCCCCGCCGCGACGAGCAACAGCAGGCCATTGGAAAGATGCGCAGGCAGCGCTAGCCCGGTGTGACGGAGCACCGCTCCCAGCACCAGCTGTGCACCCGTCGCCGCAGCGATCAACAGCGAGAAGCCGCGCACCATTCCGCTGCCAGCCATGGCGGCCGGCCGAGCCTGCGGCCAGTCCGGGCGCAGGCACCAGGCCAGCAGCACCACGATGGTGAACACCGATTGCCCGAGACACGCATGGGCGATGGACACCTGTGGCGGCAACAGCCACAGCACGGTCAATCCGCCAAGCAGCGCCTGCGCGCCGACCATGGCCACCGCAATCCAGCCCAGGCGACGCACCCATCGTCTGGGCTCAGCGCGCTGCAGCCACAGCGCCAATCCGACGATCAGAATCCCAACCAGGCCGGCGAGCAGACGATGGCTATGCTCGAACCGGATTCCTCCCACCATCGGCGGGAACAGCGTCCCGTACGACAGCGGCCAGTCCGGAACCGCCAAGCCAGAGTCGGTCGACGTGACCAACCCACCTGCAATGAGCAACCCAAAGGTGGCCACAGCGACGGCGGTCGCATACAGCGAGAGACGATGCTGCGCGTGGTGAGGTGTCATCTACTGGAATGTGGGGTGTAGTCCGCACGCCGAACGTGCGTCAGGCTTTTACGTACTGCGGCAGCCAGTCGGTCGTCCGCCCGGGCACGCTGTACTCGTACGGGCCGTGATACACGGTCAGCGGCTTGGTGAAATTGCCGTGTGGTGGCGGCGAAGAGGTTGCCCATTCCAACGTCGTCGACTGCCAGGGGTTGTCCCCGGCCGGCCGGCCGCGGAACAGGCTCCAGAAGAAGTTCGCGATAAACAGGAGTTGAGCGGTGAACAGGAGAAACGCGGACACGCTCATCATCCGGTTGAGCGGCAACAGATGCGCCAGGTGCGCGTACTGGGTGTACGCGTAAATCCGTCGCGGCATCCCGGCGATCCCGAGGAGAAACATCGGGAACATGACGCCATTGAAGAACATGATCGTCAGGAGAAAATGTAATTTGCCCAGCGGCTCATTGAGCATCCGGCCGAACATCTTGGGATACCAGAACGTGATCCCGGCGAAGATGCCGAACAGGCTGCCGCCGAACAGCACGTAGTGCAGATGTCCGACGACAAAATAGGTGTCGTGCAGGTACAGGTCGACCGGGGTTGCCGCGACGAAAATCCCGGTGAGCCCGCCGATGACGAACATGGAGACAAACCCGAGCGCATGCAGCATCGGCGT
>JAHFGT010000079.1 GCA_023247275.1 Candidatus Omnitrophota bacterium | reverse complement strand
TGGTTGTCAAACATGGCACGTTATCTCGTCACGTTTGCCCGTTTCTTCCGACCAGCCGGAGCAGAACCCGCTTTTCTCGACATGAGTCTCCCCCGCCCCCCGCCTCCCGCCCCCTGCCCCGTATGAGCAATCCACGGCATCATCGCCCGCAGCTTCGAGCCGACCTGCTCAATGGGATGTTGGTCATCCTGCTGCATCAACCGGGTGAATCGGGGCCGGCCTGCCTCATGCTCGGCGACCCACTCTTTGGCAAACGCGCCCGACTGAATCTCGCGCAGCAGTTGCCGCAGCGTCTCTTTCACGTGCGCATCGATGATACGCGGGCCACGGCTGACGTCACCCCACTTGGCGGTATCAGAAACCCGCTTGCGCATCCCTTGGATGCCCGTCGCGTAGATCATGTCCGTGATCAATTTCAGCTCATGCAGACACTCAAAATAGGCCAGCTCCGGTTGGTAGCCCGCCTCCACCAGCGTCTCAAAGCCGGCTTTGATCAGGGCCGACACCCCACCGCACAGTACCGCCTGCTCGCCAAAGTTGTCCGTTTCGGTCTCTTCCGGAAAGGTCGTTTCCAACACGCCCGCGCGCGTCGCACCAATCCCCTTGGCCCAGGCCAGTGCGAGCTGCTTGGCGCGTCCGGTCGCATCCTGTTGCACCGCCAACAGGGCGGGCACGCCTTTGCCTTCCACAAACTGCGCGCGCACGAGGCTGCCCGGTCCTTTGGGCGCGATCATGATTACATCCACGTTGGCCGGTGGCGTCACCAAGCCATACAGAATGGCAAAGCCATGAGAAAACCCCAGCGCCTTGCCCCGTTTCAGATGCGGCGCAACGGCCTGGCGGTAAATCTGGCCCTGCAGCATATCTTGCGCCAACAGGATGATCACGTCCGACTTGGCCGCCGCCACCGCCGCCGCGACCGGCTTGAAGCCATCCCGCTTGGCGAGCTCGTAGTTCGGACCTCCCGGCCGCTGGGCGACGATCACCTTCAGACCGCTGTCCCGCAAGTTCAGCGCTTGGCCTCGGCCCTGAATGCCATAGCCAATAATCGCCACGGACTTGCCCTTCAGGAATGAGAGATCCGCGTCTTTATCGTAGTAGATGCGTGCCACGATTGACTCCCTCAAAATGAAACGGTTAAGTGGCCAAGTGGCAAAGCGACTAAGTGGCGAAGAATCTCACCGGACCGCTTTGCCACCCTGCCACTTTGCCACTGGCGCGAACCACGCCCTGACATGGGGCCGCGTCAAATAACGAATTACCAGTAGCTGGACAGCGGCTGCGCCCGTAGCCAGGAGGCTTTGATGCGGATCCGGACGCTCCCCGATCACGGCCAGAAACGCCAAGACGAGGGCACTGGCCATCAAGACCATCGACAGGCCGATTGCCAGTCGGCGCGCCCAGGGCCGCAAGAACGCCAGCCCAATCACTAGTGCCAGCATGCCGACGGTCCAGCCTCCGCGCCACAACAGCGATCCGCTGGCGTGTCCCTGCCACATCGACGCCGCTGAGGCCGTCGCCAGCGCCGTGTAGCCAATGGTCAGCAACGCAATCGGCCACGGCACCATCGTGTGAGTGTCCAGTGATCAGTGATGAGTGACGAGTAATGAAAAGTATGGGTCCATTCTCTTCGTCACTCGCTACTCATCACTCGTCACTATTTTTCGAGGGCCACACGGCCGGTTCGTACCAGCTTGGTGATACCGTGCGGGCGCAATTGTTCCACCAACCGGTCCAGTACCTTGGTATCGCCGGCGGCTTCGATCACCACTGCGTGATCGCTGGCATCGGCCAGCTTGGCCCCGAAGGTCTTGGCAATCCCCTCCAAGGTCGCGCGCGCCTGGCCGTCAACCTTAACCCGCGCCAAGAGCAACTCGCGATCGATGAACTCGGTTTCTTTGAGCTCCTTGACTTCGATCACGTCAATAAGCCGCCCTAACTGGTTTTTGACTTGCTCCAGCTTCTGGACATCCGCGTCGACCACAATGGTCATCCGGGAAATCGTGGGATCTTCGGTGGTGCTCACGGTCAAGGAATCGATGTTGAACGCGCGGGCGCTAATTAGGCCGGAGACACGAGCCAGCACCCCGAAATGATTTTCCACCAGACACGTAATGGTATGTTTCTCGCTCATCGTTGCCGCTTTAGCCGAGGCTGAGCTTGGCTTCTTCGTCAGGATCCATATGCCGATGCTGGGGCAGGCCGCCTTCTTTCCTCAGCGTCTCATAGGTCCCCAGCATCTGATCGTGCGCTTTCCCGGGTGCAATCATCGGCCAGCAGTCCTCGGCTTCCTCCACCAGAAAATCGATCACCGTCGGCCGATCAGTCACCTGCATCGCGCGCTCGATGGCCGGACGGACGTCGTCCTTCTTCTCCGCGCGAATCCCCACGCACCCGTAGGCCTCGGCCAGCTTCACAAAGTCCATCGGGTTGACTTGGGACTGGGCATAGCGGCTCTGGTAGAACAGATCCTGCCACTGGCGCACCATGCCATGATGCCGGTTGTTCATGATGGCGACTTTGACCGGCAGCTTGTGTTGCGAGGCGGTCGCCAGCTCCTGGGCGGTCATCTGGAAGCTGCCATCCCCGTCGATGTCCCAAACCACCACATCCGGGCGCCCGAATTGCGCGCCGATCGCCGCCGGCAGCCCGAATCCCATCGTCCCTAAGCCACCGCTGGTGATGAGCGAGCGGGGCCGATTAAATTGATAGAACTGTGCGGTCCACATCTGATGCTGGCCCACACCGGTGGCGATCACCGCGTTGCCTTTGGTCGCTTCCGAGATCTGCTGGATGATAAATTGCGGCAGCAGCTTCGTTTTCTCCCGGTACACGAGCGGATATTTCTTGCGCATCTCATCGAGCGTCTTGAGCCACTCGCGGGTTTCGAGAGGCTTGACCAACTTGGCCAGCTCGCGCAGCACCTGCTTGACATCCCCGACGATGGGATAATCTACCACGACGGTCTTGTTGATCGACGAGGGATCCACGTCGATGTGGATC
>JAHFGT010000078.1 GCA_023247275.1 Candidatus Omnitrophota bacterium | reverse complement strand
ACGACCCGGCGTTGAGCGGGCCGCGCGGGCAGGCCGGGTGGTCGGCGACTCGCTGGATGCGCTGCGCCTCGCCGACGCCGCTGAACTACTAGATCTTCATGATGATTTTCCTGCCGGTCGGTCGGACTCCCATGGTTGGTCGATTTGCGTCACTGTGACGTTTTGGCGCTCACTGGGGCCTCAGTTGCCCGTTGGCCTTCGGGTAGTAGTCAGACCAATAGGGCTGTTCGTTCAAAAAAGACCGCACATCGCGGATTTCGCTGTGGCTCATCGCTACCGCCAGGGCGGCTTCAAGACCTGGTACAAGCTGCTCGCGGGTGATTTCCTGGCCGACATGCCGCTCAAGCGCTCGGTGGTACTGCGCCAAGGTGTAGCAAAAGACGTGCTGGTCCGTCGACCAGGTCCACGCCAGCAGCTCGCCCATGAAATCACCCGCGCTCGCCAGTCTGCCGTTCGCGAACCACCGAGCCGAATCTGCTGCGGCATCCAGGGCCAGGCGCGTGAGCATCTGGTCCAGTAGATCGACCGCTCCGTCCAGTATCAGCGCGTTCGAAGGAACAAGGTGGGCAACAATTTTCGAGTTCTTGACAATGTGTGTCGTGATGCCGTCTTCGGCGTCGGCAAGTAGCGCGTTGAGGCCGCCACGGGCCTCGGTGACCGATCGCATGCGGTTCGGGCTGGTTTTGACCATGGCGCGAGCGTAGCACGCACGCCGCCATATCGGCAGTTATTGCAGCTTGACAAACGGCCTAAATAAAAGCCGTAATAGCTGGTAACGGTGCGTGCTAGCGAGGTGCGAGTTCCGCGCGGTAGCCATCCGCTTCATTGATTTTTACATCGATACCGCCGCGGTGGCCGTCAGGGTGTCGAAGCCGGGCGGAGGTGCACACCCCGCCGGTTGGTGATCTTGCTCACAGGTGGCGCTTTGACGGCACTCGTCCGGGGGCGAGAATCGGCGAAGGTCGGGTGGGTCGTCGGGAGGAAGTGGCGTGTTGGGTGCCCCTTTGAATCATCGGGCTCCTAACTCTGTTGGGGTCGGTTGCAGTAGCCGAGCATTGGTCTCCGGTAACTGATCCCCACGGAGGCACTGCTGATTATGGCTGAACAACGCCAACTACATTTAGCCGGGTTTTTCTCGGCCGGCAACGTCACTCATGCGCATGGCGCGTGGCGCCATGTCGGTGCGACGAACGGTTTTCTGACTGGCGAGTTCTACAAGCAGATTGCGCGGACCCTGGAGCGGGGCAAGTTTGATCTGTTGTTTCTTCCCGATGGCCTGGCCATCGAAGATAGCTATGGCGATAATTTGGAGACGGGGGTCGGTCTGGGTGGCCAGGGCGCGGTGGCGCTGGAGCCGACCAGCGTGATAGCGACGATGGCTGCGGTGACCCAGCGATTAGGTCTGGGCGCTACGGTTTCGACGACCTACTACCCGCCCTATCATGTGGCTCGGGTGTTTGCCACGCTCGACAATCTGTCTGATGGCCGGATCTCGTGGAATGTGGTCACGTCGCTGAACGACTCCGAGGCACGCAACTTCGGTGTGGATGAGCACCTTGAGCATGACATCCGATACGACCGGGCTGACGAATTCTTGGAGGCCGTCAAGAAGCTATGGAGTTCTTGGTCCGAGGATGCCTTGTTGTTGGACAAGGTTGGCGGTCGGTTCGCTGATCCCAAGAAGGTTCAATACGTCAATCATCGCGGCCGCTGGTTGTCGGTCCGTGGCCCGTTGCAGGTTCCACGGTCCCGTCAGGGTGAACCGGTCATCTTGCAGGCCGGCTTGTCGCCGCGGGGGCGTCGCTTCGCGGGGCGCTGGGCTGAAGCGGTATTCAGCGTCTCGCCCAACCTCGACATCATGCGCGCGGTCTATCAGGACATCAAAGCTCACGTTGCGGCCGCGGGGCGTGACCCGGAGCAAACAAAGGTATTCACCGCGGTGATGCCGGTGCTCGGTGAGACAGAGCAGGTGGCCCGGGAACGTCTGGAATATCTCAATTCGCTGGTGCATCCCGAAGTGGGTTTGTCGACGCTATCCAGCCACAGCGGCTTGAATCTCTCCAAGTATCCGCTGGATACGAAGTTTTCCGACATCGTCGCCGATCTCGGGGATCGTCACGTGCCGACCATGTTGCAGATGTTTTCCGCCGTGGCCGGTGGCGGTGCGGACCTGACGCTGGCCGAACTGGGCCGCCGATACGGCACCAACGTCGGGTTTGTGCCGCAGTGGGCCGGAACTGCCGAACAGATCGCTGATCAATTGATTAGTCACTTTGAGGCCGGGGCCGCTGACGGATTCATCATTTCGCCGGCGTATCTGCCGGGTATTTACGAGGAGTTCGTCGACCAGGTGGTTCCGCTGCTGCAGCAACGTGGTGTGTTCCGTACCGAGTACGAAGGGACAACGCTGCGTGAGCACCTTGGGTTGGCTCACCCTGAAGTCGGGAGCATCCGATGACCACCACCGATGTTGATCATGACGTTCTTGCCTACAGCAACTGCCCGGTTCCCAATGCACTACTGACAGCGCTGGAGTCAAACCTGTTGGCCGGCAACGGGATTTCGCTGAATGTGCTCAGCGGCGCGCAAGCAGGGTTGCATTTCACCTACGATCATCCCGCTTACACCCGCTTTGGTGGCGAAATTCCACCTCTTATCAGTGAGGGCCTGCGGGCGCCGGGACGCACCCGCCTGCTAGGCATCACCCCTCTGGCCGGTCGGCAAGGGATCTATGTCCGTGTTGACAGCCCGGTGACATCACCGGAGCAGCTGCGGGGCCGGCGGGTGGGTGTGTCGGGTGCAGCGATCCGCATCCTCACCGGCGAGTTGGGCGATTATCGGCACTTGGACCCGTGGCGGCAAACACTGATCGCGCTGGGTACCTGGGAGGCGCGGGGACTTTTGCAGACCCTGCACATCGGGGGGATAGGGGTCGACGACGTCGAGTTGGTGCGTATCGAAAGCCCTGGCGTCGACGTGCCCGAAGAGCGGCTGGAAGCAGCGGCCAG
>JAHFGT010000008.1 GCA_023247275.1 Candidatus Omnitrophota bacterium | reverse complement strand
GTCGGTGTCCCGAACTCCGTCGAGCTGCCGCATGGTTGAGAGAATCACCGCGAACTCTTCGTACGGCTCTGCATCGACAAACGCAATCAGGTCATGCTCGCCGGTCACCTGATACACCATGGTGACGCCAGCCAGCTTCCCGACCGCACGCTGGACCTCGCCCTCACGTCCGGGCACCACATCAATCATGATAAACGCCTTGGGCATCAGCAACCTCTTCGTGTGTATTCTAGCAAGGTTGCGCGAGAAAACTCAAGTCGGACTGTTGTCGCCGGCTGCGCTCACATCTGTGTCCTGCGACCATCAACCGTAGCACTCGTCGCCACGCTCCGGATCGATCGGGTAGGAATTCAGCTCGCCTGATTCGGGTGTTGGGCAGCCCAGTGTGTCTTCCAGCGTCGCCACCCCACGACCGCCACCACCCCCATAATGATGAGCGGCATACCCGCGATGAGCAGGATACTCCAATAGAACCCCTGGATCAGGCCAGCGTTGCCTCCGGAGGCCAGCGCCTGCCGGCAGAGCGCGCAGGTGCCGGCGAACACAGGAACCGGAAGGCTGAGCACCAATCCAGCGATGACGAACGAGAGCGACTGACGGATTCGCATGGTTTACATCCGTTGGACCAGGTGGAACACCACGTCCGGAAACAGCGCGAGGACGAACGCGACCCCGAGCGCCACGGGAATGCCCGGCAGCAGCCAGACCGTCGGCCGGTCAAACTTCAAATGCATGAAGTAGAGCGCGATCAGCAACGCCTTGGCCAGGGCCGTTGCAATCAGCAGGACCACCATCGCGCCTTGAGGCCATCCTGCCATGACCACTGCCACCTCCAAGACCGTAAGTCCCAGGAGCCAGCCATAGATGGTAAGGTACGTTCCCGGTGTGGACGACGTGAACTTGTCCATGACGTCAGACCAGACACAAGATGGCGAAGAGAATGACCCAGACCATATCGATAAAGTGCCAGTACAGCCCACTGGATTCCACCCGCACATGCTGGCTCGCAGCAAACGCCCCTCGCGAGGCAGCCGCCACCAAGTAGAGCATGAGGATCACACCGGAGAGGACGTGGAGACCATGGAAGCCGGTGAGTAAGTAATAGCACGACCCAAACAAGCTCGACGAGAGGGTGAAACCGTGGCGCCACAAGTGGACATAGTCGCAGCCCTTGATCACGAGGAAGAGAGAGCCGAGGAGTGCAGTGAACAGCAGATATCGTTTCAGCTGGCGCTGTTTCCCTTGCTGAATCGCATTGAGCCCGAGCGCCATCGTCAAACTTGAGCTCAGAAGGACGAGCGTATTCAACCCCAGCAAGGGCGTGTTGAGGATCGTCCCAGGCCGCGGCCAGCTCTCGCTGCCCAGGCGCAGGACAATGTAGCTGCCGATGAGGCCGGTGAAGAACATGCTCTCCGAGATGAGGAAGACCCACATGCCGAACTTGCCTGCTGGAATGTCGATGAGCGGGATTTCGACCGGTGTGGTGGCAGCTTCATCCATGGGGTCACCTCTAGCTTTTCGCGAGTGCCTTGGCGCGCGGATCGGTTTGACTCAGCCAATCCCCATTGTTCAGTCCAGGCACACCGTACTCATGCGGTCCGCACCAGATTCGCGGCACCGCGTCATAGTTATGCTCGGGTGGCGGCGAGGGGACGGTCCAGGCCAAGCTCCCCGCCTCCCAAGGATTCGCCGGAGCCGGGGTCCCCCTGAAGAGTGAGTAGAGGAAGTTGAAGAAAAACAGCAGTTGCGACAGCCCCAAGCCGAGGGCGGCCCAGCCGATGAAGACGTTCCAATGCTGCACGGGCTTGAGGAACTCATAGGCGGTCGCATCGGCGATGCGCCGCATATGGCCGTGGAGCCCCACGAACATCATGACGGAGAAGACGGCATTGAGAAACACGAAGCTGAGCCAGAAATGAAGCTTGCCCAACCGCGAACTCATCTGCCGACCGAAGATCTTCGGGAACCAGAAGTAGATGAACGCAAACGTCCCGAACAGCACACTCGCCGCGAGGGTGTAGTGAAAGTGTCCAACGACAAAGTAGGTATCGTGGATGTAGACATCAAAGGTCTGCAAGGCATTGAACAGTCCGGTCAGCCCGCCAATCGCGAACACGAAGACGACCCCGAGCGTAAAGAGCATCGGCACCGTCAGCCGAATCGCACTCCGCCACAACGTCCCAAGCCAGTTCAGAAAGAAGATGGCCGTCGGGACACTGACGGTGATGGTGAGAAACATGAACGCCTTACCGACCAGCGGGTTCATCCCGCTCGTGAACATATGATGACCCCAGACGATTCCGCTCAGGATGGTAATGGTCAGCATCGAGAGCACGGTAGCCTTGTACCCAAAGGCTGGCTTGCGAGAGAACACCGATAACAGATCGCCCACCAGCCCCCACACCGGGAAGATGAGGATGTACACCTCCGGATGCCCGAAGCCCCAGAAGAGGTGTTGGTACAAGAGCACTTGCCCGCCGGCGTGGGGGGCTAAGGGTCCGGCCAGGAAGAAGGCGGTGCCGAGGCGACGATCACAGAGCACCATGAAGAGGGCTGAGGCGACGATCGGCAGCCACAAGGTGTTCAGCACCGCGCTGTAGAAGAGGCCCCACAGCGTCAGTGGTAATCGCCTGAGCGTCAATCCAGGGGCCCGCAGTTGCATGATCGTCGTGATGTAGTTGATCCCACCCATCAGAATGGAGACCGCATCAAGGGCCAGCCCGAGGATAAAGAGATCTTGGCCCCAGCCTGGCAACATCTCGGTGCTGGCCGATAGAGGCGCATAGATCGTCCACCCAAATCCCGCAGCCCCACCTGGCACGAAAAAGGATGCCAGCATGCTGGCACTGCCGAGGAACAAGAACCAATATGAGACCATGTTGAGCCTGGGAAACGCCATGTCCCGTGCGCCCACTTCCAGGGGAATCGTGTAGTTGCCGAGGGCGCCAAGCAGAATGGGTGTCACGGCAAAGAACACCATGATGCTGCCATGCATGGTAAAGAGCATCGGATAGGCTTCCGGTGTGATGGCCCCACCGGCCTCGCGAAAGAGGAGTTTGCCGATGATTGGGACGGGCTGCCACGGAGCAGCGAGCTGCCAGCGAATGAGCAGCGCCATGACCCCCCCGACCGCCAGGAACATGACCCCGGTCAGGAGATATTGGATGGCGATGACCTTGTGATGGGTCGAAAAGACATCCCGCCGCCAGAATGATCGTGGTTGCGACTGCTCCATGCCTTAGGCGGCGCCTCCCCAATTCCAACCCCAACTCGAATCCGGTGGCCTTGCCTTACTCTGTCCCACCATCCAGGTCGTAAACGCCTCCCTGGATTCGACGACGAGAAATCCCCGCATCCGATAGTGGCCGAAGCCGCAGTGCTCGGCGCAGGCGATGTCATAGGTACCGGAGGTCTTGGCCTGAAAATAGAGCGACGTCACCATGCCGGGCACCGCATCCATCTTGATCCGCAGGTTGGGCAGAAAGAAGCTGTGGATCACATCCTTGGAGCTCAGTTGGACGATCACCGGACGATTGATTGGGACGTGGAGTTGATTGATGGTCGTGACGTCATCGGCCGTGCGGAAGACGCCGTCCGGTCCAGCATACCGGATGTTCCAGGCAAACTGCTCCGGCATGATCTCAACCCGCAACGCCTCCTTGGCTGAGGGCGGGGCGCCCCAGACCGCCTGCCAGGCCGCGTGATCATGGTAGGCGAGATTCACATCGATGAGGAGAAACACCAGGAGGGCCAACCCACCGGTGAGGGAGATCGCCCCGTG
Source organism: Candidatus Omnitrophota bacterium (assembly GCA_023247275.1). GTDB lineage: Bacteria > Omnitrophota > Gorgyraeia > Aquiviventales > Aquiviventaceae > JAHFGT01. The sequence goes on along the minus strand of JAHFGT010000008.1, from coordinate 46,055 downwards.
ACTGTCCCCGTGCGTGTAGTAGGCTCGTCGGTCAGAACGCGCCCGGTAGCAAATGAGAAAATACGTCAGGGCACCGACGACGAGCGCGAAGGCGATTCCGGTCAGCCACAGGGCCAGCCAAAAGAGCCGGTCAACCCGGTAGCCGGTCGTCGAGATGTCCACGGGAAATCCCCATTGCTGCATGGTGATTAGCTCAACATGCTACGTCACCCCTTCGAGGGCTTCTATGATCTAGATCAGTGACAACGAAAAACGTCTGGGGTATGGTGCGTGTTCCAAACGGAGATCGCCTGCGTCTGCCGTACCAGTGAGAGGAGAACTCGATGTCGCCCGCGAAAACCACTCGTAAGCTCAATCTTACGAACATCATCTTGCTCAGTTCTTTGCTCCTCACCACCCTCACCGCACTGCCTTGGTATGCTATTCATGTTGGGATTTCTCGCTCCGAGTGGCTGTTGTTCCTCGGCTTTGTCATCGCGACCGGGTTGAGTATCACTGTCGGCTACCACCGGTTGTTCGCCCATCGGTCGTTCCAGGCCAGTCCACTCATCACCTTCCTCGCGCTCTTTTTCGGCGCCGGCGCTCTTGAGCAGTCCGCCCTCCTGTGGTCGTCCCAACACCGTGATCATCACCGCTACGTCGATACGGACCGTGATCCCTACAACATCAAGCAAGGCTTCTGGTACGCTCATATCGGCTGGATGCTCTTTTGGCATGAGAAACCGACGACGGTCAACGTCGAAGACCTGCGTGCGAATGCACTGATCATGCACCAACACCGCTATTATCTGTCGTGGGCGATCACCGCTGGGGTCTTCCTGCCGCTCGCCATTGGCGCCGTCACCGGACATCTCTTGGGTGCTTTCCTCCTGGGGGTCGTGGGGAGGCTCACCCTCGTCCACCACTCCACCTGGTCCATCAACTCGATCTGCCACACCTTCGGTAAAGCAACCTATGACATCGACGCGACGGCTCGCGACCACTGGCTCGTGGCGTTCCTGACCAACGGCGAAGGCTACCACAACTTCCATCACCGTTTCGCCAGCGACTACCGTAATGGTGTACGGTGGTATCAGTGGGACCCCAGCAAGTGGGCGATTGCGCTCTTGAGTTGGTGTGGGCTTGCGAAGAAACTCTATCGGACCGCTCCCCAAGCCATTCTGGCCGCGAAGACGGCGGCAGAACATCAACGGGTGGAACGAGCGTTGGGCTTGCAGCAGCAGGAGGGGATCGCCGCCCTTCTCGAGAAGGTGCGCGAGCGGTATGGCGCGCTGAAGACTGCACTCCAGGAATGGGAATACGTGGAGAAAGAGTACTACCGCGTGCGGAACGCCGTGGCGGAGAAGTCCCAGGCGTACCTCCGCTCGATCCAACAGCAAGTGCACGAGCGACGTGAGGCGTTCATCATAGCTCGACACCAGTGGGTCGCCTTCATCAACACGAACCCCAGCATCCCTCGTACCGCCCACATCTAAGCTTGGAAATTGAGGGGACAGACTACTTCAATGCAGAATGGTCGGCTGACATCGACTGACGACGTGGTGACTCATTGGTGCCTCCTGTCCCCGGAATTCCAAGGGCCAGCATGTCGTATGGTCTCATCTTCGACGCTATAGAGCTCAAGATGGCTTAGGGACATCGCCAATGTGCATGTCGTGTACTCCTCCTTGATCTTGAATTGGACGTCCGCACCGAGGCGTAGCGAGTTCTCGTGTTGACGTAGGAGTCTGGCGACTTCGGGCGATGTTGGTGCTGAAAACCGCAAATATCGTTCGGGCTCACAAGCTAGAATGCGAAATTCGTCATCATGACACGCCAGGTGGACTTCGATTGTCGCCTGCTCGTGGTCAGGGTCGTACGGAAGGAGTATTGTCCGCGCCTCCAGATGCCAAAAGTCAGTCGAAAGACCGTCAACAAGTTCGTTGATCCTCGATTGCCGCATTTGCTCGTATGAGTCCTGCCGGCGTTCATACACTTCTGATGTTTCGAACTCATCTCTTTTCAACGATGCTGGTGAGGAACGAGCCTGCATTTCTCTGTAGTCCGAACAAATCGAGCGCGCAGCCTCACGAACACGGTCCGGGAGAAGATTGTGCGGGATACACTTTTCTGACTCCAACGTTGATGGAGTCGAATCACCAGGACAGGCCGCCCACGTAGACGACGGCGAGGAAGCTAGTAGGAGGAACAAGAGGACTCGGTTGATTCTGGTATCCTCGCTGACTCCAACGAGCGTGGCAAACTCCCTAGAAATCATACCAAAACCTTCTTGAGGGTCACAAGGGAATTACTGGGCCAGGCTACTGCACGAGAGGAGGCTCGACTGACGATGGGGGGAATTCCTGGAATTCCGGTGCCACAATATATATTTCTGACCACGTCCCTCTACGATGGCGCCGACCTGCTGGCCGAGGGGAAGCGCTGGATCTCGCCGATGTCGGCCAAGATGAGCAACGCCGAGAAGATCCCGATGCTGGGAATCGCGGTCAGGCGCGGGACCGCAGGCTGCTCCCTCGCCAGGCCCCTGAGGTAGACATCGATCCGTTTGATCTGGCGATTGAGCGCCTCCAATTGGCTCAAGCCATCCTCCCGCTGCCAAGCCAGCATCGGCGGCAGCGGAAGCACGGCCAAGAGCGCGCGGCCCTTGACCCCGAAGGGATCAGTCCCTGGCACCGTTTGATTCGTCTTCGCCAGTAGGACCGTCCGACTCGTATATACGGTCCGGCCGGCCGCGCACGAGGTTTGGGTGCTTGCGGTCCAAACGCGTGACATCGTCTACCGCAAGACCCACCGGCAGCGGTTGCTCCGGCTAACGCACGCGCTACTGAGCTAGTCCTGAATTCAGGGAATTCCGATTCAGACAGCACTGGGAATTAGCGGGCCAAGATCCCGCACGACAGGAGGCTTGACTGACGAGGTTGTAAAGGTTACGGCGTGATCGGGCCAAACGGGTAGACGTAGAACGAGCCGGTGAAGACGTTGTTGTTGTCGTCACTTTCCGGCACTTGGAGCCAGACGTCAGCCTTGGCCCAGAGTGACTGGGTGGTTTCGCTGGGATACCCATGGCTTGCGGTGAATGTCAGCGTAGTCGAGGCGCCACCGGCCAGTGGCGGGATCGTGGCGATGTCGGTGAGCACGCCGCTCACCCACAGCTCAAAACGGCTCGAGGGTGCGGCTTGAACGCCGCGATTGCGCACCACAGCGGTAAACGTGTAGGATGGGCTGCGCGTCGGCCGAATTGGCGTCACACCCAAAACCACCAGATCCTTGTCAGCCGCCAAGGCTTCGAGTTGCGGCAAGCTCACCTCATTATTCAGTTCAGAAAACTCCGGCACCTGGAGCCATACGTCAGTTTTCGCCCACAGCTGATGCATGCCAGCGGTTGGGACCCAGGGCGTGCGCGGGAGACTGACGGTTGTCTCTTGGCCAGCGGCCAGCGAAGGAATCGTTTCACCAGACAGTTGCGCTCCATCGAGCCACAGCTCCAGACGGTGCGATCCGGCGGTGGCGGTCCCGGTATTCCGCACGGTGATGGTGAATTGCGCCGGTGTGCCTTGCACCAGTTGGGTGGGTGGAGTGACGCGTAACGTCAGGTCGGCTTGGCCAGCCCCGGCCGCCATGATGGTCGCGGTTCGCTCGTTGTTCGTCTCATTGGACTCATCGACGACCAGCCAGACATCGGCTTTGGCCCACAGGTTATGCGTGCCGCCGGTGGCGGTCCACATCGGATAACTGATGAACACCGCCTGTCCTGGCTGCAGGGCAGGAACCGTGTAGGTGCCAAGCTTCACGCCATCCAGCCAAACTTCTAGGAGATTCCATGGCGCGGCAGCCGCCCCTTGATTGATGACAGTGAATCCGAAGGCGACCCGGTCGCCGGCCGTGATGGTCGAGGGAACCGTGATGGCGGTCAGCACCACATCTGGCAACGTGCCAACCTGGATTGTGAAGCTACGCTCATTATTGGACTCGTCTGATTCGGCAACCTGCAGCCAGACATCCGTCTTGACCCAGAACGGATGCCCGCCAGCGGTCGCGATCCACGGTTGCGACGGGAGCGTCAATGTGGCGCTCTGCCCAGGGCCCAACGCCGGCACCGTCGCGGTGGCGCGCAGCGCGTTGTCCAGCCATAGCTCCAATCGGTTGGACGCGGCCGAGGCTGCGCCCTGATTGGTGACCTTGATCGTAAACTGCACGGCGTCGCCAGGCGTGGCGGATGGATACGTCAGATCGGCAATGATCAGGTCTGGCTGGGCTGCCCACAGGCCGCTGGCAGACCACCCAAAAACGGTCAGCCCTGCTAAGATCATTCCCACACGGCGAGCAACGTTCTTGCGCATAGCCTGCCTCCAGTGTCAACGAGTTAACGATATGCTAACGGCACGGCCAGATGAATGCAAGGCAGTTCATGACTCGAAGGTTGCGGACGGTGGCGGGACGGCGTATCCTAGGGGCCATGGCGATGCAGGGCGTGGCCTCGGCAGCGGCCACCGAACGGTTCCGTCAACGATTTGCCTCGTGTGATCCTTGCCATTTTCGACGCTTCCAAGATGTGTGGGCTTCCTCCATCGGCCTGGGCACCTACCTGGGTGATTCGGACGACGCGACCGACGCGCAGTATGCCCAAGCGATCGAAACAGCCCTGGCCCGGGGCTGTAATGTGATCGACACCGCGATCAACTATCGCTGTCAACGCAGCGAGCGCACGATCGGGCGCACGCTCCAACGGCTGGCCCATGAGCAGACGATCACCCGCGACGAGCTGCTGCTCTGCACCAAAGGCGGGTATCTGCCGTTTGATCAGAGTGTGCCGGCCGATCCGGCTCGGTATCTGGCCCGCACCGTCATTGAGCCAGGGCTGGCGCAACCGGATGAGATCGTGGCTGGTTGCCACTGCTTGGCCCCGAGCTATCTTGCCCATGCCCTGCGCACCAGCCTGGCGAATCTGCGCGTGTCGAGCGTCGACGTGTATTACCTGCACAATCCGGAACAACAGCTCGACGAGGTTCCGCTGACCGTCCTGCACGAGCGGCTGCGACAAGCGTTCGAGCTCCTGGAGCGGTGCGCCACCGACGGGATCTTGCGCAACTATGGAATCGCCACCTGGCAAGGGCTGCGCGCGAACCCGCGCGCGACGGAATATGTGGCGCTGGAGCCGCTGGTCCGTCTGGCCGAATCGATCGCCGGGCCGGCGCACCATTTCCGCGCGATTCAATTGCCGTATAACCTGGCGATGCCAGAAGCGGCGGCGTTTACAAATCAATCCGTTGATGGTGAACCGCTCACGCCACTCGCCGCAGCCGAGCGACTCGGGCTGTCGGTCGCTATCAGCGCCAGCCTGCTGCAACAGCGGCTGGCTCGGCTGCCGGCCGGATTGGACCGGTACCTGCCTGGCCCCTGCACCGACGCGCAACGGGCGCTGAACCTGGTGCGATCCACACCAGGCGTGTGCACCGCGCTGGTCGGCATGAAGCAACGCGCGCATGTCGAAGAAAACCTCGCGCTGGCGCAGCAGCCGCCGTATACCGCCCAGCAGGTGACGCAACTGTTCGATCGATCACTGAGGTAACTGATGGCCGCGGCCTCTCACCATCACCGACTGTTGGCGGCGCTGTGGCTCCTTGGCAGCAGCGGGTGTATGACAGGGTCGGTGATGGCCGTCAACGTGCCGGTCTGCGATCTGCGCGCGCAGCCACACACGACCGCCGTCGCCAACGGACATGACGACCTGGAGGAAACGCAGCTGGTGTATGGCGAGTCGGTCAGCGTCAAGCAGGTGGTCGACGGCTGGGCGTACGTGGAATCGATCGAGCAGCCAGAGTTCAGCCATCATCGACGATGGGAAGGGTATCCAGGCTGGCTGCCTGAATCGCAGCTGACCACGCGCGCTGACTCACCGACGATTGTCGTGCAACAGAAGTGGGCGACGGTCTGGGATGACGCGTACGGCACCGCGCGGTCGCGCTGGCGGTTTGCGTTGGGCACGCGGCTGCGGGCCACGCGCCGAGCCACACAGCTGTGGTGCGTCGAGATGCTGGATGGCTCGACGGTGTGGCTGGCGTATGACGCGGCGCGATCCATCGGCGAGCTGGCGCATCTGACGGTCGCTGAGCAACGCCAAGCGATCCTGCGCAACGCCGCGCTGTTGATCGGCGATTCCTATTATTGGGGTGGTCGTTCCCCGCAGCCGCAGACGGCCGAGGAAGGTGTGACCGGCGTGGACTGTTCAGGGCTGGTCAACCTGGCGTACCGGAGCATCAATGTGGATCTGCCACGTGATGCGCATGAACAGTTCCTGCGCGCGCGGCGGGTGGACTCGCTACAGCCGGCTGATCTGGTGTTCTTATCGGCGCGTGGCGAGCCGAATCGAATCGTGCATGCCATGCTCTACGCCGGTGAAGGTGAACTCATCGAAGCGCCCGGCACCGGGCAAACGGTCCGGCGCATCAGCGCGGCGCAGCGGCTGGGTCGGCCCATTGATCAGGTGCGGCCTGGCGATGTGATCGATGGGCACACCGTCTTCTTTGGCGCGTACCTTAAAGAGCGCGCGGCATCTGCAAAACCGGCCGGGTCGCATCACCTTGTGGAACGAGCAGCGCCAAACGACCGAATGCCCTAGACCAATGGCAGGCCTGTATCCGTTGGCTGCCCTCATCAGCTTGGTCGTGCTATTGAACGGTCTGAACCGGCGTCCGGGATTCGCAGGGTTGTTTCGCTGGATCCCAATCCCGATCTGGTGCTATGCCGTCCCGATGATCGCGGTCAGCGCCGGGTGGATTCCGCACGGCGATACCGCACCCTACCGGGCGTTCGCGAACCAGCTGTTGCCGATCGCGCTCGGGTTGCTGTTACTGGGTGTAGACCTACGCGGGGTGATCCACTCTGGCGCGCGCGGGTTGGCGGCGATGACCGCCGGCGCGGCAGGGATTATCGTCGGTGCGCCGATCGGGGTGCTGTTGCTGCACGGGTACCTGCCGGCCCAGGCTTGGAAAGGTGCCGGGGCGTTGGCCGGCACGTGGACCGGCGGCACGATGAACTTGCTGGCGTTGCGATCGGTCTTGAATACGCCGGAAGAGGTATTCGCGCCGCTGATGATCGTCGACCCGATCGTCGCGTATGCCTGGATGGCCATGCTGGTGGCCGCATCCGGATTTCAGCCGCAGATTGATGGCTGGCTGCGGGCAACAAAACCCGGGATGCAGGAACTCGCAGACCAGAGGCCAGCAATGGCGCTCCCTTGTGGTCGGCGGGCGTGGACCCTATTGGCCGCGTGCCTTGGGATGGCCGCTATTCTGGTCGCTGTCTCAGACAGCCTGGCCGGCCGATTGCCGGTCAGCGGATTGATCACCAGTGCTAACGCCTGGCGGATTCTCCTGGTCACGACAGGAGCCTTGGCTCTCTCCGCCATCCCCAACATTCGTCGGATTGGCGCAGCCGGCGCCGACATTGGCTACGCGTGCCTGTACGCGGTCTTGGCAGCCACCGGAGCGCAGGCTGAGCTGTCGGCGTTGTGGTCCGCGCCGGCGTGGTTACTGGTCGGGCTGTGCGCGGTCGTGATTCATGGCGTCGTGCTGCTGATCGCCGGGCGGGCGCTGAAGATTCCGGTGGGATGGTTGGCGACGGCCAGCCAGGCGAATGTCGGTGGGGTCGTGTCAGCGCCGCTGGTCGGGGCCGTCTATCATCAATCCTTGGCTCCGATCGGGCTGGTGTTGGCGGTCGCTGCCAACGCGGTCGGCACGTATCTAGGGCTCACCGCCGCCATGCTGTGTCGGTGGCTGGTTCGCGCGACCTAGCCCTTGGTCATGAACTGGACGTGGGTCACAGCTACCCGCGATCCAAATACCCGGGCGGCATGGGCTGCCGCGCCGGCTGTTGGACGTTGGAATCGTACAGATCTCGGATGGTCTGGCGGACGCGTCGATCCTCGAGCTGTTGCCGTGTCGGCGCGGCGAAGAACGTCAACGCCAAGCATACCGCGCCCGCAATCAGGATGGCCGCGACCGCCCAACGCACCTGCCGCTCCACCCGAGACGATTTCTTCACTCGAGTCATTGGGGAATACGCAGGCCAGCTAGCACGAGCGTCATGAGAGCTGCCGGAATACCGCGACCACTTTTCCAAGAATCCTGAACGAGGTCTCGCCCTCCACGATGATCGGCGCCATGGTCGGATGTTCGGGTTGTAGGCGAACCCGATCTCCATCACGGTATAACCGCTTGACGGTGGCATCGTCGCCAAGGAGGGCGACGATGATCTCCCCCTGTTCAGCAGCCGGCTGGCGACGGACAATCACGAAATCTCCGTCCAGGATTCCCGCTGTGATCATGCTGTCGCCTCGCACCTTCAGCGCGAAATGCTCTGTCCCGGGAGGCTGTTCAGGCCGGCGGATCCATGCCCCGTCAATCACCACATGCCCTTCAATCTCTTCTTGAGCCAACGCCGGTTCACCAGCCCGGATCCGGCCGACGATGGGGACGCGCAACGCCTGCTCGAACGGCTCCACCAGATCCAGCAAACTGATACTCCTCGCCCTGGGCTCCCGCTTGAGGAATCCTTTTTTGGCAATGGCATCGAGGTGGGTCGTCACTCCGCGCAGACTTTTGATCCCCAACAGCTTGCCCAATTCTCGAATGGTCGGAGGATAGCCGCGCTGCTTGACCCAGCTACGGATCGTCTCGAGCACTGTTTGTTGTCGATTCGTCAGATGCTTGGCCATCAAGGTCTCTGTGAAGTATACGAGACGGCTGTCTGGTTTGCAAGATTCGCCGTGACCTCGTGCAGCACGCGCAGCGTCTGCTCAAGCTGGTCGCGCAGACCCTGCAACTGCTCCGTCGTCAGCGGCTGACTGAACAGCCGGTCCATCATGGTCACGCCACGATGGAGCGCGGCGATCCCCTCCGGCACCGCGTTGGCGCGCAACTGCTGCTGGCTCACGCGAAGGTACAGCGCGGCCGCCGCAGCCGCGGCCTGCAGATCGTCCGGGCGATGATGGAGCGCGTTCAGGTACGCGTCCAGCGCCTCCGCCGGCCGATGAGCCACCTCGAATCCCCGGCCTAATTGAATCCAATAGGCCCAGCCGGTCTTGGCCTCAGCAAATCGCAGATCATATTGCGGCACGAACTCGATCCCCCACGCGTCCAGCAGCGGATAACTGTACAGGTGCACGTGCAGCTCGCGCGGCGAGCCGTTGCGAAACACCAGCACGGTCGTGCGAGCCGTCCGCCCCTTGAGCGCTTGTGAGACGGCCGCGAACTCATCGATGGAGTGGATCTCGCGCTCGCCGATTCGCACGATGAGATCTTCGGGCCTGAGGTCGGCGAGCTGTGCCTGGGAGGATGGCTCAACGCTGACGACGCGCACGCCCAGCAGGCTGTCAGCCACGACCACCCCTCGAAACAGTGATGGCCAGCTGTCGCTCGCCAAGACGCCTATCGGCGACAAGCTACAAGCGACAAGCGACAAGACCAGCGACAAGCGACAAGGGGTTTTCACTGGAAGAGTGACGAGCCGCGGAGTGCCACATCACCGAGCAGCGCGAGCAGCGCGAAAGGAATCCACCAGGTAAACGCCGGGACCGCCGTCGTGACGGTCGTCGTGACTGGGAGAAACGCCTGGTCCGGCATGTCGTACATCCCTGAGGTGGCTTGCGCCACTTGTCGCAACAACGGCTCATACGGCGGCTGGCCTGGCAGTTCGCGATCGGCTGGCGGAGTGCCGATTCGAATCCACCGTGTCGCCACGGCCCGGGTTTGGCCGTTCGTCGCTGGCGCCGGCTGGACTGCCGATGAAGCCTCGACGAGTAGTTGATACCATCCGCTGGGCACCTGCTCAAGCGAGGCCTGCCATCGCCATGGCCCGGTCTGAATCAGGGAAAGCGGCATGCGCCCTGGCGGCTCGGTGCGCATGCTCGCCTCAGGCCGTTCGGCAGGAACGATCGTCGCCTGCGGATCAGCCAGATCGCCTTCGAGCACCAACAGCGGTTTGCCGCTGCGTTGCTCCACCGACACAAACAGCTCCTCGGTCAATCGTTGCCGACTCGCCCATCGAACGATCTCGGCCCACGTGCGATCAAACCCGTTCCATCGGATCCACTCCGGTGACCACCGCGTATCCGAATCCGAGGTCCAACTGACCACTCGGCCCTGGCCGAGCTGCCAACGCGCCAACAACGGGTACTCCTCGTCCGTCGCCCGCACGATGAGATCGACTCGCGCGCCAGGTTTCGCGGTCGCGGTGAGAAATCCGCGCAGCCGGGGGAATTCTGTCGTCTGAGCAAACCAATCCGTCGTCGGTGACTTAACCGGTTGGTACTGGCCTTCGCTGAAGGGGAGCCGCTCGAGCTGATTCTGTGTATCGCGAACAATCAGCTTGGGCAGCTCGTTCAAATCTCGCAGCGGGTAGTAGGTCCCGCCAGTTTCGCGGGACACCCATTGAAGATAGTCCACATTAATGAAAGCTGAGCCGATTCCGATGGTGCTCACACTGATCTGCCGAGTTCGAAAGGCCTGGAACAACGCTCGGTACAATCCCGCGTTCACCGGCGTGTTCCCGTCCGAGAGGAGTATGATATGGTTCACGGTCGCCCCGGTCATGGCCAGACGCTCGGCCGCAGTGGTCAGCGCCGGGAGGACATCGGTCCCGCCGGTAGCTTTGAGTTTGACCAGCTTGTCGATCAGCCACTGCCCGACCTGTCTCGCCGGCTGAATCTCGACGACGACGTACGGTTGCGTATCAAACGCGTAGATCCCCACCAGATCCTCTGGTGAAAGCTGTTTCACCAATTCAACCGCCGCCCGCTTGGTGGCGGCGATCCGCGGTCCCATCATCGACGCCGAACGATCGATGAGCAGCACCATGCACACGCGCCGTTTGGCCTCTTGCAGCCCCTTGGGTTCAAACACCACAGGAAGTACCGGATCCAGCGGTGCCGGGGTGGTGATCTCTGTGGCGAGTTCCCCTCCGAGCCCAACGGTCACCAGCCCGCCACCAAACCGTTCAAGGTACCGGGCCAGCGCATCAGCTTGTCCCTGCGACAGCGACGACTTCGGGAGATGAAAGAGGACCACCGCGTCATAATCCAACAACGCTTCTGGCGTGATCGGGACATCCTGAGGTCGGGCTAGCTCCACATCCATCTCACGCCGTTTGAGCGCCGTGGCCACCGCAGGCACATCAGCCACTTGGTCTGTGACCACGAGCAATCGCGGCGGTCCTTCGACCTCGGTGTAGATTCGCCGAGCCTCTTCCAGCGACTCTTCAGGGATCGAGAGACGGACATCCAATGCCGTCGTGCCTCGACGAACCGCTGGGACGGTCAGCGCGATGACCTGCCACCCAGGCCGAACCGCTACCGACTGCTGTTTGATGGTGACACCTTCCATCGCAACGCTCAGCTGCCCTGCCCGGGTCTTCGAGCCGGCCTGATGGATCACCAATTCGATGGGAATCGCTGCACCGCGTTGCACGATCGGCGGAGCCACCAGATGTTCCCAGACGGTCGTCGCCCGCCCCATCGAGGGAACCGGCACCGAGAAGATTTCTACTCCTGCCCGGCGCAGCAACGGCAACAGCTCTGTGACGTTGCCCGCGGTCTCCCGACCGTCGCTGAACAGCACGATTCGTCCCCCACGCTGCGACCCGAGCTGCGCCAGCGCACTGAGCAGGGCGGATTCCAGATTGGTGCTGGCCGGATCGATCGACGCTGAGATCATCGCGTGCTGCACCGCGCGGGGATCGAGTGGACGTCCGGCGCGCAACGGCGCCGCCAGCTCGGCCTGACGGCCGAACACCATGATGGCGTGCTCGACCGCGGAAGGACGCACCAGCTCCAGCGACGCTACTCGATTCGCGATCCAGGCCTGTTGAGCCGGGTCGATGCTGGCCGAGCCATCAATGAGATAGACAATTCGTCTGGCGTTCTCAGCGGTGCGTTGGTGCGGCGCGGCAGCGGTCGCCGCGATCAGCGCCCCGATGGCCGCCATGCGACACCCCAGGATGGCGATTCGCTTGCCCCTGGATGTCGTCAGGTGCCGTCCTCTCCAGCCGACAAACCCCAACGCGGCGATCGCCAACACCCACACCAGGCTCATCAGATTCATCGTGTGACCGGCTCGGTAACGTGCGCGGCTGCGGTGTCGACCGGGATCTGCAGACCCTGCTGCACGATGGGTGGCGCGCGATGCCCTCGCAGCCGCTCGCGGCGGGTATACCAGGCCCACTCCATGAGCAACACGCCGGTCATCAGGACGATCAGTCGATGAGCGAGTGGCTCCTGCGCGGGTTGACGAACATGGCTCGGCATCATCGCCGGATCCACTGGCCTCCACGTGGACACTGGGGCCAGGAGATTCGATTCCAGCGGGTTAAAGAAATTCGCGGCCAGCACATGCGCCGTGCTCCCTTGCCGGAATTCGTACACACCGGCCTGATCAGGTTCATAGGACACCGCTCCATGAGCCGCGACCGCCTCCTCGATCCGCTCATCCGGACGTTTGACCTGCACCGAACCGTCGGCAAACCCGTTGACCACCACCGGGGTCCCGGTCGTCGGCGGTTGCGATTCACCCACGAGCCAACGCACGCTGTTGAAAAACAGGAGGATCAGCGGCGTGCTGGTCGCTGGCTCGGCCAGTGACACATACAGCTCCACCCGCCTGACGGCCGTGTCGTGCGCCACGAGCATCGGGATCTTGCGACCGTTCATCAGCACCCAGGCCACGGGGATTCCGGCGCGCTCGCCAGCCGACAGATTGACCGGTGCGGTCACCGTTTCCACCGGCGCCAGATAGGCACCGATCGGGTGGTCGGTCGCGATCAGCCACCGCGCGCGGATGGGTGTGGGGTGCGCAGGAGGGATGATCTGCAACTCTGCGGCTGCCGCGATGTGATCAGACCGATCCGTAATCCGCACGGCAGCGCCAGCCGATTCAGGATTCGTGGTCACGACCAGCGCCTCGCACGCCGACAACCAGGAGGCAACGGTCGCCTGGATTCCAGGATCATCGACCTGGAGGAGAATCGGCAGGGTCCGAAGATGGCGCGGTTCAACCCAGGCCGAATCATCGATGGCCAAGGAATCCCCCGCGCCGGCCAGCGTCACCTGAATCCATCCCTGAGCCGACTCAGGCAGCGCCAGCGATAGCGACTGTTGGGCGCCAGGCAGCAATTCCGCATGCACCGCCGTTAACTGGTGTCCTGATTGTTGCGCCGTCACGGTCACCTGGGCCAGCTCGTCAGAGAAATTGCGCACCGTCGCCACCACGCGCGCCTCTGAGGCGCGACACAACGGCCCGCGCGATTCGACTCCGACCAACGCCACGTTGGTGGCGCGCTCACCGACGCCGATCCATTCGGTCCGAACCGCGCGTGGAGCCGCTGGTAATTCCGGCTTGGGCTCGTCGGTGGCCACCAGGATCCGGTCTGGCGCAGCGGACAGCATCGCGAGCCCGATCCGCGCCGCAGCGGCTAGATCCCCGCCCAGGTCTGCCACATGGGCGGCTTGCACCGCCTTGGACAGCACCAGCGGATCGCTGGTCGGCTCAGGGGTCACAGCGGCACTCGGGGCGGTCGTCACGATGAGCCATTGCTCGGTGGGAGATTTTGCTGCGGCGCGAACCAACAGCGCGCGGCGCGCGCGTTCAAACGCCGTCGCCCCGCTGCGCCGGCTTCCCATGCTGGCCGATGTATCGACAATGACCAGGGCCGTTGACGCTGGTCGGCGTCGAATGATGGGCTGTGCCAGCGCCAGCGCCAGCCCGGCGATCGCCGCGGCCTGAAGCCAAAACAGCGCGTTGACGATCACGTGCGCGCGACGTCGCGGTGGCCGCTGGAGCAATCGCTCGAAGGGAATCAAACTGGCGATCCGGTATTCTCGACGGGCTGAGGCCAATCGCCACAGCCAGAGCAGCACCCCAAGGGCGCTAAGTCCCAGCAAACCCCACGGCGTCAACAAGGACATGAAACCAGAGACCAGTTGGTGTGCGGTGTGCAGTGTGCGGTGTCACCACAGACCCCACACCTCACACCCCACACCGCTTGTGTACGACTCATTCAAGGAATCCTCGTGTCGGGAGTGTCTTGGTCACGAACGATTCCAATGACTCCTCCATGCGGTATTGGACAAACGGCACGCCGCGCCGCTTGCAGAACCGCGCCAGCAGCTCATTGTGTTCGGCCATCGCCTGTTCCAACTGCGCGGGGCTATACGCGAGCTGCTGCACCGCCCCGCTTTCGATATCGACCACCGCCCCGGTGCCAAAGCGACGCCCGGGATGCAATTCTTGGGGCGTTACGATCTGGATCACTTTCACTTCAAGATTTCGCACGATCAGCGCATTGAGCGCACGGAAGAAGTCCGCTGGCCGCAGCATCCCATCGGTGATCAGGATCGCCTGACCGCCGCGAATTTTCAGTCCAATGACCGCGCGCCGCAACCAGTCGGCCAATTCGACGCCGCCGCCGGGCCGCATGCGCTCAGCCTGCTCGGCGAGGCGAACAATATCGCTGCGGTGATGCAACCATCGGCTCGCGGCCAGCCCGGCAAGCGGAGTTGTCCGGCCGGTCTCTACGGGCCGAATCCAACTCATCCGGACATGATGACGGCCGATCAGCCCGATGTAGCCAAGACTGAGCGCGACCTGGGTCGCCCGCTCAAATTTCTCAGGCACCGGAGCGCCCATCGACGCGGTCGCATCGACCAGCAGCTCGACCGATAGCGCCACCTCTTCTTTATAGGTCTTCACGAACAGCCGCTCGAGCCGGCCGTAGAGCGGCCAATCAATCGCTCGAATATCATCGCCAGGTGAATAGACCGAATAATCCGCAAATTCAATGGAGGCGCCGCGACGATTGATCGGAAATCGCCCGCCCAGACGCTGGCCGGCTCGCACCCACTGCACCGACAGTTCGAGCGCTTCCAAGCGGCGAAGGAACGATGGGGTTAACCAACGTGCTGTGGGCATGAATACGTGCGCGGTCGGCAGGCAGCCCGCCATCGAGCCCTGGGGGCCGTCACGCGCGTTTGCGAATGGGCTCGGTGAGTTCGGTCAAGATATCCACGACGCTGCGACGATCGGCCTCGGCCTCAAACGACAGGACCACGCGATGGTTCAGCGCCGGCAAGAGGACCTGGTCCACATCTTCAAAGCTGACATTCACCCGGCTGTCCATGAGCGCTAAAACCTTCGCGCCCATTAGGACCGCCTGAGCGCCGCGCGGTGATGCGCCGTATCGTAAGAATCGTGAGGCAGGTCGTTCCGCGCCGTTGGTATCAGGCCGCGTGGCCGTCACCAAGCGGACGATATACTCCTCGACGGCGCGAGACACGAGCACCTCTCGGACCAACCGGCGGGCTGCCAGGATCCATGCCTGCGCGCGATCGGTGGGGAGCACGGCCTGGATACTGGCCGGCTGGGCCACAGTGGTCTGCCGAATGATCTGTGCCAGCTCCTCTGACGAAGGATAGTCGACGAAAATCTTGAACAGAAATCGATCCATCTGTGCCTCAGGCAACGGGAACGTGCCTTCCATCTCGATCGGGTTCTGCGTGGCCATCACAAAGAACGGTTCATCGAGTCGGAAGGTCGTCCCGGCCACGGTGACCTGGTGCTCTTCCATCGCTTCCAACAACGCAGACTGTGTCTTCGGAGTAGCGCGGTTGATTTCATCAGCGAGCAGCACATGGGTGAACACCGGTCCTTTGGAAAACTCGAACAGCTTGTGGCCGTCGCGCTCCACGACGAGCTGCGTGCCAAGGATATCCGCCGGCATCAAATCTGGCGTGCATTGCACCCGCTTAAACGAGACGCCCAGCGCCTGCGCAAACGATTTCGCCAGCAGCGTCTTGCCCAGCCCAGGCACCCCCTCAAGCAAAACATGTCCGCCGGCGAAGAATGCGACGAGCAGCCGGTCGGTCACCGTCCGTTGGCCGACGATGACGCGGCCTAGCTCGTCGCGGAGTTTCGCAAAGGTATCGCGGAATGCGGACGGGGTCACTTCGAGTGGTGCAGTCGCGGTCATCGCGTACGCTCCGGTGTGCTGGGTCCGTGCTCAGGTTGCTGATTCAACTGATCGAACACACTGCGATATTCTGGCGGGACCGGCTGACGCGCCGTTGGTGTTTCAGCCAATGGCTGATCGCTGAGGCTGGCCTGCTCGGCCTGCGCCAGCGGCGACGCATGGGACGCGGTCGACGAGGCCGGACCGGTCCCGCCCCCTGGCCGCGGAGCCACCGTGGCGTGGGAATCCGCGTTCAGCTCAATCGGCACCGATGGCCCAGTACCAGGCGGGGCGATCTCCTTTTCTGCACCGTAGAGCTGTGGATCCGTGCTGGTTCCAGGGGTTGACGGCCCTGGGTGTTGCGCGGCCATCTGGTCCTGGAGTTGTTGCAACTCTCCAGACACCTGCTGCAGCAACTGCCGAATTTCGGTCCGCAGCGCGGTTTGATCAGCCCCCTGGCCGGCAGGGGTTGTGCCGCCCGTCGCAGCGCCAGGCTGCTGTTGCGCTAGCTGCGACGACGATCCCTGAGACCCAGACGATGGCGGGCCCTCACTCGACGAGCGCCCGGGGTGATTCGACTGATTTCCGTCCGACCCTGCCCCAGCCTGTCGAGTCTGTCCGTGACCAGCTTGTCCGTTCGACGTCTGCTGCGGCTCCTGATGATTCTGGGATGATTCGGCTGGTGACTCCCCGGTGCGCGATGATGGTGGCGGGCTGGATTGGTCTGGATTCTGCTGGCCCTGATTCTGGGCTGTTCGATCGCCGGCGCGGTCTCCCGCCTGCCCCTGCGCTGACGCAGGTGTCGCACCTGCTGACGGCTGAGCGGACGAGTGTGATGCCGATTCGCCGGCACGTCCCGTTTGCGCGGATTGTTGTTGCCCTATGGTCTGGCTGCCCGAACTTCCTGTGGTGTTGTTCGCCGACTGAGTCGATGATCCGCCTTGCGGCCGCCCCTGTTGTGGTGCCATCGCTGATTGAGGACTGTGGTCTGCGGATTGACTAATCGCTGACGACGCAGACGTACTCAGGGGTCTCACCGGTTGAGCCTGCCTGAGATGCGGTAGGCGCGGTAACAACAGAATCAGTAGCAGCACCGCGAGCAGACTCCCGGTGGTGCGATCAACCATCTTCGGAACTCGGACGGTGCGTCCTTCAAGCCGGGCTGCGGCATCGGCCATGAGCGCAGGATACAACGAGCTGGCTGCCGCCTGGACGGTTGATTCGTAGTCGGCAATCGTCGCCAGCCGTTGCTGTAATCCCAGCACCCGATCCAGGTGCGTAGGGGCAGCTCGGCGACTGATCCAATGCGCTCGCATCCACGTGGCCATCACGGCTGCACCAGCCACGGCCAGCGCCACTGGAAACGCGACCACCCATGTCCGCTGCACGCCTAATCGCGCGTACGCCAGCGTCAACGCGACCACAATCATCGCCCCCAGCAGGCAGAGGATCACGACTTTCAGCACGAAGGCACGTTGGTAGCGACGCGCAAACTGGCTCACCAACCGTTCAAGGGGGGTTGGAGCGGGTGATATGTGTGTGGTCATGCGATCATCCCGAGGGAATGAGGACTAGAGATTGCGGACGTCGAAGTGCGCTGCCACCACGCGCCCGTTCTCGAGCATCTCGTCAACCCAGACGCGGGTTTGCTGCCCGGTGGGAGGACTCGAATCGTGTGGCCCGCTGGAGTGTGACTGGGTGGCCGATGCCAGCTGATCGCTGAGCGTCCGCTGTTCACGATGCTCAACACCACGATCGATCTGTCCTTGCACCACCATGCCACTCAGCAATCCAATCAACGCACCGATCGGCGCGCCAACGCCTGGCGCGATCGCAGCCCCGGCAATCGTGCCCATCGTCTGGCCAACATGGGTCGCGGAGACGCCGGCGCATCCAGCCGTCATGAGCAAAGCAACAGCGATGATCTGTGCACGACGCATCTGACCTTGGGGTGTATGCTACTCTAAAAGCCTTTCCTTGACAAGAACCAGGCAACGCCCTAGAAATAATAGCTGAGACCGTTCATGATGCCCCGACCGATTGATGTGATCAACCTCAGTAAGCGGTACGATACCGTCACCGCGCTCTCCAGCGTCTCGTTCAGCGTCGAGCCCGGCGAAATCATGGGATTCTTGGGGCCGAACGGCGCTGGCAAAACCACGGCGCTACGGATTCTGACCGGGATGCTGTCTCCGACTGATGGCTCGGTGCGCATTGACGGCTTGGAGGTGACCGAGCAGACGTTGGAGGTCCGCCGCCGGATCGGGTATCTGCCCGAGCATGTCGCGCTCTACCCTGAATTGCGGGTCGAGGAATATCTCGCCTACCGCGCGACGATCAAAGCTGTCCCGCGCCCTGCGCGACGGCAGCGATTGACCCAGGCGATGGAGCAGTGCGATCTGGTCGATGTCCGACGACGATTGGTGGGACAGCTGTCTAAAGGCTATCGACAGCGCGTGGCGCTTGCCGATTGCCTGCTGGCGCAGCCGAAGATCCTGATTCTCGATGAACCAACGGTCGGACTCGATCCGCACCAAATTCGCCAAACGCGCCAACTGATTACCACGCTGGGTCAGACCGCCACCATTTTGCTCTCGACCCATATTCTGCCCGAGGTCGAGATGCTGTGCCACCGAGTCACCATCATCCACCAGGGACGCATTGTGGCCGTCGACACTCCGGACCGATTGCGGCAACGGCTCGAAGGCACCCAGGTGGTACGCGCTCAGTTCGCTGGCGGCCCTGATGGAATGGAATCAGCGCTCCAACAGCTCCCTGGCGTGGCTCGAGTGCAGCTTCAGCCCACCACCCAGGGCGCTGCTTGCTTTGACGTGGAAGCCAGACCTGGGGTGGATCTGCGCGAATCGATCTATCGACTGGCCGTTGAACAGCGGTGGGTCGTGTTGGAATTGTCCCAACAGCGAGCCTCGTTGGAAGATGTGTTCATCCAGCTGACCACCAAAGAAACCGACTCGGCGGCTCCAGCCGCAGCAGCGCATGCGTAATACGTGGGCGTTAACCGTTCGTGAATTAAAGGCATTTTGGTATTCGCCGATGGCCTACGTCGTGGGCGCGTTGTTTGCCCTGCTGCAGGGCGTCATCTTTTGGCTGCTAATCGCGTACCTGAACTCCTCGGGCACGGAGATCCCGTGGTCGATCGCGCAGATTTTCTTTGGGGGCACATTCTTCTTCTGGCTGGCCCTGTTGTTGGTTCCGCCGCTGGTCACGATGCGCAGCTTCAGTGAGGAAAAACGCACCGGGACGATCGAACTGTTGCTGACCGCTCCGGTGAGCGATACGCAAGTCGTCGTGGCAAAGTTCCTCGGCGCGTGGCTGTCCTACCTGTGTCTGTGGGGCTCCACCGCGGGGTTGTTCCTGATCCTCCGCAGCTTCACCCCGTTTGATTGGGGCCCGGTGCTCACCGGCTATCTGATTATCGCGCTCATTGGAGCGGTGTTTGTGGCCATCGGCGTGTTGGCGTCAAGCCTCACTCGCAATCAAGTGATCGCCGCTGTGTTGGGTATGGTTGGCGTCGTGCTGCTATTTTCCATCGCGTTTCTCGACGGACTCATTCGAGAGCCTGACGCCCGTCGATGGGTGTCGTATTTTTCACTGGTGGACCACGTGCGGGAATTCTCTCGCGGCACGCTGGATTCCCGCCCGGTCGTGTTCTATGCGACCGTTATCATCCCCTGCCTCTTCTTCACCGCCCGCACGATCGGCAGCCCGCGATGGCGCTCCTGACACCGACGCCTTCCATCAAGCGCGTGCTGCGCTCGGTCAACCTGGCCGCGATGATCCTCTGCATCGGCGTGCTGTTCATAATGGTGAATTACATCAGCTTCCGACGGTATGGGCGGTTGGATGTCACCGCCGTCAAGATCAACAGCCTGTCAGACCGCACCAAACAGATCCTCCGTCAGTTGCGCGAGCCGATTCAGGTGACCATGTTCTATATTCCCCAAGACCCCCAAGAAACAGACCCGCGAGCGAACACGCTGTATCCGCTGGTCATTGACCTCTTGAAGGAATACGAGCAGGTCAGCGATAAGGTCAAGGTCGAACAGATCGATCCGGATCGTGACCGCGCCCGGGCCGAACAGGTCATCAAACAGTTCGAGATCACCCAACGGAATGTCGTCATCTTCTCTCAAGGTCATCGGCACAAGTTTCTCTCGACAACAGACCTCGGGGATTTCGACACTGAGGAGTTCATGCGACCGCCCAAGCTGGAGGCGTTCAAAGGCGAAGAAGCCTTCACCGCTGCCATCCTCGCCGTGACGCAAGCTGAATCGCCCCCGATCTGGTTTACCACCGGCCACGGCGAAAAATCGCTCGACGCTGGCAGTGAGGGCGGGCTGGTGAACTTGGCCAAAGTGCTGCAGCAGCAAAATGTGAAGACTGAAGCGATCAACCTGCTGGAAAAATCACAGATCCCGACCACCGTCCGGCTGGTGGTCATCGCCGGACCCACGCGCCGGTTCACTGAACAAGAACTGCTGATTCTTGAATCGTATCTCGATCACGGTGGGCATCTGTGGGCGATGATTGATCCGCAACAGAACACCGGCCTCGATGGGCTGCTCCTGCGCTGGGGTGTGGAGCTGGGCATGGATATCGTCGTTGATCCGGCCCGGCAGCTCCCGTTTGTGTCACCCGGGAATCTGTTCGTGATCCAGACCTACGGCCAGCATCCGATTGTCGAAAGAATGCAGACGTTGATGACCTTGTTCCCGTTGGTCCGCTCAGTCCATCCGGTCCAGCCACCTCCAGTAGGGCTGACGGTCACCCCACTGGCGACCAGCTCTGAGGAAGGCTGGGGCGAGACGCACCTGTCCGTGTCGCCGTTTGAATTCAATAAGAATCAGGATATCGCCGGCCCAGTGCCGATCGCCGTCGCCGTCGAGCGAGCTGAGGCCCCAGAGACGAGCAACGCCTCAACGACTCCACGCCCTTCACCCTCGACAACTCGACTCGTCGTCATCGGCGACTCAGACTTCGTGGAAAACTCCGCGCTCGACAATGTCGGCAACCGCGATCTGGCCTCGGCTGTGACGTCGTGGTTGCTCGGCCAGGAACAGTTGATTGGAATCGGACCCAAACCGCTCCGTCCGATCGAGCTGCACCTGACCACTCAGCAGTTTACGCTGTTGACCTGGTTCACCCTGGCCGGCCTGCCGCTAGCCTTCGGGGTCATGGGCACGATGATGTGGCTTGTGCGACGACGCTAGCGTTGTTGTTGCCGCCTGGTCATGCGCTGGAAAACTACTCTCATCTTGTTCCTCGCGGTAATTGCGGTTGGCGCCTACCTCTCCCTGTACGAAATTCGCCAGCCGTTGCCTGAGCAACGCAGCGAGCTCGCCCGCCACATCCTCGATCTGCCAATCGATGCAGCGACGTACATCAGCGTGGACGTCCCCCAGCTGCAAGCGACCTTCGCCAAACAGGCTGGTGGTTGGACAGCCGTGCCCCAAGGCTGGCGGGTTGACGAGACTCGTCTGCAGCCGCTGCTCTCACCCCTGGCCTCGCTGGTCGCTAATCGAACGATGACGCCTGGCCAGCAGCCGCTAGATCTCAGCTCGTATGGACTCCAGCCACCGACCGGTAGCTTGACCGTCACCATCAATGGAGCACCCACGACACTTTTGTTCGGCCAGATGACCCCGATCAAAGGCCAGCAGTACCTCCAGGTGGGCGACCGGCCACATGTCTTTGTGGTGTCATCGCGACTGTTCGAATCCGCCAATCAACCGCTCGAGGCATTTCGTGATCGACGGCTGGTTCGATTCATCGCCTGGCAAACGCAGGCACTCACGATCGCCTCACCGACCAGCACCACCTCGCTGGTTCGGCGCACTGATCAGTGGTCAATCGCCGCGCCATTCCAGGATCTTGCAGATCGCGAACAGGTGATGGCGCTGGTCAACGGGTTGGCCGATGTCCGAATCGACCGGTTTGCTGACGATGCGCCGAAGGTTGAGCAACTCACGACCTGGGGATTCGACACTCCAAAAGCCGAGGTCACGCTGACTCTCAGCGACTTGCCACAACCGATCACTTTCTTTTTCGGGCGCGCGGTGCCGGATGAGCCCACGCTGGTGTATGCCAAGCGCAGCGATGAGCCGTTTATTTACGGGGTGCCGGTCCAGCAGGTTGACGCGTTGCTCAAGAATCCCAATGGGCTGCGCTCGATGCGGGTGGTGGAGTTCGTGCCCGGGAGTGTGACGAAAATCGACGTGACGCGCACCCGTCAGTCCTGGGCGATCGAGCGGCTGCCGATGAGCTCAAGCGCGGCAACGTCGTCAACGACGGTCCCAGTCGATGCGACACCACGGTGGCAAGAAGCTTCAACCCACACGGCGCTGGATACCACACGAGTCGAAACATGGCTCAACGACCTGCTGGCGATGCGATTGGCCGGTGTGGTAGCCGACCCGTCAGGCGATCTGAGCCACTTCGGACTTTTGACACCGACGGGATCGATTACGATCTGGACCCGCGAGGGGGCGGCACCGCAACGCATCTGGGTGGGCGGGCCGGCAGATCAGCCGGGTGAACGGTACGTCCGCATTGATGGTCGCGCGCCGATTGTCCGAGTGCCTCAGGCCATTGATGCGCTGCTCTCGATGACACCGGAGCAATTGCGGCTCGTCGCATCAGATCAGCCGTCGACCGTCGCGCCGTCGGCACCCGATCACCGACCGGTGTCCCAGCCAGCTCCGGCCGCGCCCAGCGGTCGGTGATTCCTTTAGCCCCGCAGTCTGATCAGCCGTCGGGCTCGCCACATCCGTTGTCCGACCGTGAAATGGATACAGCCGGCCAGCACGACCAGCGTCCACCAAAAGAGATCATGTCCCAGCGGTTTCCATGGCACGAGGGCACTCGCTGCGAGTCCGCCGATAAAACCGAAATTTCGTTCGGCGCGCTCCATCAGGTCTGGCCACTCGGTGTTCGATACCGACACCTCGAGCGCGGCCCGAGCTTTTGCATAGCTGACCAGCAACGAGCCGACCAGCACCAGCATCGTCAGCCCCCAGTAACCGGTCACCAGTGCTACGGACACCGCGACCATTGACTCGACATACCGATCGCACATCGCGTCAAGGTAGCCGCCAAACTTCGTGACTCGCCCACCGACGCGTGCGACAGCCCCGTCTAAGACGTCAAAGAGGCCGGTTGCGACAATCCAGCCGCAAAATGGCAGCACCGCATGGGTCTGCACAAACCACAAGCAGACCAGCCCGCTCGCGACCGCTCCAATCACCGTAATGACAGACGGCGGCACCCCGACGCGCGCCAATAGGCGGGCGAGTGGTTCAACGCCGGCATTGAGGATGACGCGGGACTGGCTGCTCGCTAGCATGGGATCAGACAAGAGCGCGCGACAACCTGATGGGCCGTCGCGCGCCTGTGGTGCGGTAGACACGCCCCCGGCTGTTATTCCTTCGCGGGTTGGATATCAATCACCTTCACTTTGAAATTCAGCGTCTTTCCTGCCAACGGATGATTCAGGTCGAGGACCACCGATTCTTTCTTCACCGCTTGCACCTTGGCTCGAAACGCCTGCCCATCAGGGTTGACGCCTCGTAACACCATGCCGACCTGCGGCGTCACGCCGGATGGCAACTGTTGCTTCGGCACTTCAACAATACTCGCCGGGTTGATTTGACCGTAGGCATCTGACGGCTGGACCACCACTTCTTTGGCGTCGCCGACATGCAATCCAACCAACTCGCGCTCAAGCCCCGGAACCAATTGATGTTGGCCGTGGCGATACTGTAGTGGCTCTTTTCCTTCACTGGAGTCCACCACGGCTCCATCAACCGTCAGGCTGTATTCGATTTTCACGTCCATATGATCCTGAATCTGCAGCGATCCGGCTGTTGGCGATGGCGCCGCGCTGGCCTGACTGGCCGCAACCGGAGCTGCGACCGCGGCCGGTGTTGGTTTGGGATTTTCTGCAGCAGCCACTCCTGCGGACATCCCAAGCGATAGGCCTACCAGCCAGCCGGAGATCAAACGTCTGGTAACAATCATGGGGGTGTCAGCGTTCAGCAGAGCCTCCTGGGTTGACCGTCGGTTGTGTTTTCTACTTTTTCTACTGCGGTACCTTAACGTATCTGCCCGATGAAATCAAGCCAGGCGTTCCGTAATTTAGATTGCAACCTGGCACAGAACCTGCTACCATCAATTGCTAGCCTTCCAAGTCACTTCACGATGACACTCCAAGCCAAACAGCTCGTCCAGCAGCGTTTGATGCTGGCGCCGAACGTCACGTTGGCGCTAGAGGTCTTGCGTATGCCAACCCTCGAATTGCGCGCCTTCCTCGAACGTCAACTTGAAGAAAATCCGCTCCTAGAACTCGACGAGGTCCAAACCAATGAGGAAGACTCATCCGCCGAGCTTGAGCCAAACCACACAGATGAGCAACCAGCCGAGCTGTTCGACGAAGACTGGGGGTCACATTGGCGCACAGCCACTGAACGTGAGGAATGTGACCCCAAGGATTCATGGGAAAACCGTGTCCTCGAACAACGCCTCATCAAACCGCAATCCCTCTACGACTCACTCAAGATCCAGTTAGGCTGTCAGCCGATTTCTGGAGAAATTCGCCGGATCGGTGAATGGCTGATCCACCACCTGGACGAGTACGGCTATCTCGACTCAAACACGACTGAACTGGCCGCGGAATGTAGCGTCCCGATTGATGCGCTCGAGATAGCGCTCAAGATGATCCAGCGGCTTGAGCCGCCTGGTGTGGGGGCACGGGACTTGCGGGAATGCCTTCGGCTGCAGTTGGAACATGCCGGGGCCGTCAACACGCTGGCCGACCGCATTCTCGAACATCATTTCGAGCTGTTCGTCCAACATCGTCTGGCCGCGATCGCGAAAGCGGCCAGTGCCTCACCGGCCGCCGTCGCGGAGGCGTGCGACCAACTGCGCCGTCTCAATCCCCGGCCTGGCTGCGCATTCGCGAACGATCTGCCGCCATCGATTATTCCCGATCTGGTCATTCGCCATCGCGACAACCATTACGACGTTGAACTCAACGATCAAGACGTGCCGCGGGTCGCCGTGAGCCGTTCCTACTATCGGATGCTGAAAGATACCCGCACGCCGCACGATGCCAAGGAATTCCTGGCGAACAAGTTCCAGAAAGCCAGCTGGCTCATCAAAGCCATCGATGAGCGCAACACCACCGTGCTGTCCATTGCTCGCTGCGTCATTAGCTTGCAGCGGGAATTTCTTGAGCACGGCGCTCAAGCCATCACACCGCTCACCCAGGCTCAAGTGGCAGGACTCATCGGCCGTCACCCGTCGACCGTCAGCCGAGCGATCTGCGGCAAGACGATCGATACGCCGTTTGGCGTGTTTGCACTAGAACACCTCTTCGCCACCGGGGTGCGTCAGTCCGTTGACACAGCCGGCCCGGCAATTTCGGATGAACGGATCAAAGCTGAGATTCAGCGGCTCGTCGCTGCGGAAGTTGTCCGCCGACCGCTGAGTGATTCTGCCTTGGTCGAGCACCTGGCGTCCGATGGAATCCGTGTGGCTCGTCGCACAGTCGCAAAGTACCGTGCCGCGCTAAAAATCCTGCCAGCGCATCTGCGCCGTCGCCTCTAGTTCTCTTCCAGTTCCTCGCCCGAATCCCACTCGAATCACGCAGAAGCCCCGGCCAATCGCTTGACCTGATAGGCTAATCCTACGATCGACGTCCCGACCTCTTCAATGAGCTGGAGCGCCGAGCGAATACTCGAGTGGGTGTGAAGTTTGAGCGATAAGAGCATGGGCCACAGGACGTCCGCATCAAGCTGTAACTGACTCGCCCGGTCGCGCAGTTGGGGCTCGCTGTCCCTGGCACCGACAATACACGGCCCCAACACCACGTAGGCGACGATCTGGGTGGATGTCGCACGAATTGGCACCGTCGCGTACGTGATCCCCAGCGGTGTGGTCGCTGAGGTGACCGCCGGAGGCCCTTGCGAGCTGGGGAAGAGTTGGGGAAGTTCTTCCCCGATCCGCAACAACTGCATGGCCGGCTCGTACTCAAACGCGGGGGGCCAACTCGGCGCGGATAATAGCTCGTGCGTCGCGGTGACAGTCCGAAGTGGGATTCCCAGAACGGTGGCGAACTGATCCTGTAACCGTTGCCACCGATCCGGCTCAATCAAGCCGAGCAGGGCCGGTCGGTCGATGAGGACATGACGATCCATAGCGCGCACCAGCAGCCCTGCGGCAATCGATCAGGAGATAGACTGTCCAGGGCCGATCGCGTCAAGCTGTTAGCGAGATGACGTCTGGATGCCGAGCTTGCGGATCTTGTGGTAGAGCGTGGAGCGATGGATCCCCAAGCGCTTGGCCGCCTCCGAGCGGCTCCATCGCACATCAGCGAGGACCTTCAAGATGAGGTCACGCTCTGGCAGCCTCAAGGCATCCTTGAGCCCGACGGGCATGGTGTCGGTCTCTGGCGCGCGTGCCTCAGAGCCGATCGGGCTGTCCATTGTTGGACCTGACGTTGGAGTCTGCCGCAGCTCCTCTGGCAGATCTTCTGTATCAATCGTGGCTCGCGGGGCCAGGATCACGGCCCGCTCGATCACGTTCTCCAATTGTCGCACGTTCCCCGGCCATCCGTACTCTGTCAAAATGCGCCGGGCATCGTCTGTGATCCCAGTGATCGTCTTACCAATGGATCGGCAACTGCGATCAATAAAATGCTGGATCAATAATGGCAGATCCGCCCGTCGCTCGCGCAGCGGCGGCAGCCGCATCGCAATGACATTCAGACGATAGTAGAGGTCTTCTCGAAACCTTCCCTGCTGGACCAATTCGGCCAGCGTGCGATTGGTCGCCGCAATAATGCGCACATCAGCGCGTACGGTTCGCGTGTCGCCGACCCGCTCAAACAGTCGCTCTTGGATCACACGCAGCAGTTTCACCTGGAGCGCTGGAGTAAACGCATCGATTTCATCCAACAGGACCGTGCCGCCCTCGGCCAATTCGAATCGTCCTTGTTTATCCCGAATGGCCCCGGTGAACGCGCCCCGGACATGCCCAAACAGTTCGCTCTCGAGCAGCGTCTCCGGCAACGCCCCGCAGCTGATCTCAACAAACGCGTGATGGCGACGCTTCACGTCGGCCCGATGGATCGCCTGGGCAATCACCCGCTTGCCGGTTCCGCTTTCCCCTTCCAGCAGCACCGTCGCAGAGGTATTCGCGACTTGCCGGATCATGCCGAAGAGCTGCTGCATCGAGATATCCTGAGAGACGATTCCCACAAAAGGATCTTCGATGCTTTCCACCGGCGCGATATATTGACTGAGCGCCCGCTGAATGGTCGCTTCCAGCTCTTCCGGTTGGATTGGCTTGGTCAGATAGTCAAACGCGCCTTGCCGAATCGCCTCCACCGCTGAGTTGATGTTGCCAAATCCGGTGATCAACACGACATTGATATCGGGATACTTGTGGCGGATATGATTGAGCAGACTGATGCCGTCCACTTCTGGCATCTTCCAGTCGGTGAGCACCAATCGGAATGGATGCCGCTTGAGGTGGTTCATGGCTTCGGTCCCGTCAGAAGCCATTTCCACATCAAACCGCTGATTGCGCAACATTTCGTACAAGGACCCACGAATGAGCGGATCGTCATCGACGACCAGGATCCGGTTACGCTCCATGCTGAGTTGCCTCCGTGGGCGCAATCGGAATATGAATGCGGAATCGCGTCCCGACTCCGACCTGGCTGGTAAATTCCATCGTCCCGCCTGAGCGTTCCACCACTTCTTTCGCGATGATCAAGCCCAGCCCACTGCCTTGATGGATCGGCTTGGTCGAGAAGAACGGCTCAAAGATGCGGGAGCGAATTTCTTCCGGAATGCCTGACCCGGTATCTTCGACGTCCACATGCACATGTTCCCCGAGCGCGCGCGTGGCAATCGTCAGCGTCCCGCCCCGCGGCATCGCGTCAAAGGCGTTCTTAATCAGGTTCACGACGGCGTGCTGCAATCCACCATCCATGACGGCCGGCAGGTGCTCATCAAACTGGGTGAGGATTCGGATCTGTTGGAACTTAGCCCGATGCCGAACCAGCAAGAGGGCATCTTCGACCAGTTGATTGAGATTGGCGGACCGGTTGACTGGCGTCGTGACTTGTCGGGAAAATTCCAGGAACGCCCGCACGGCCCGCACCATCCGGTCCAGCCCCTCCTTGACATGGATCAAATATTCTCGGATCGGGGAATCTTCTGTCAGATGCTCAAGCGCCAGATGTATGTAGCGCAAGACCCCGTCCAGCGGGCTATTCAGTTCATGGGCAATCCCTCGTGCCAGCTTCCCAACGGCAGCTTGATGCTCCGCTCGATGCAGCCGCCGCTCCAATGTGCTCACCTCGGTACACTCGATAATCGATAACAATACGCCGCGCGCCGATTGGCCATTGGGCACATACGCAGCCAGCACTTTCAGCGACCGCTCTTGCGGACCTGACACGTCAAACTCGATGGTCTCAAATGTAGATTGGGCATCCAAGAGTGAGGGGAGGCTAGCATACAGTGGGGTATCTTTCCATTGCGGTAGGACCACGGTCAGCGGCTGGCCGATGCTCTGTTCAAACGAGACGCCGAGCAAGCGGATGGCCGATGGATTGATCATCCGGATGATGGCCTGACGATCCAAGAACACCAACCCGCACGGGGCCGCTGAAAACAGCAGCGACTCCCATTCGGGCGATGACGCGGATGACAAAGATTCGTCCTGTGGGATCTCCATAAGGTGAGCCGTTGAGGTGCGCCAACGATACCACGTCTTTTTGGCGTCGTCAAGCACGTGCCCATGGGGCCCGAGCAGATGCCGATCAGGATTCATGGGTGTCCGAGCTCAGTAACGAGGTGACAAACGCCAGCAGCCGGCGGCGTGCTGGCTCTGGTTGGTCGAGCTGTGTGGAGATTCGCACCAGGCTACCGCTCGCCGGCTGCCGTCGCAGCGTGTCCCAGAGCAACCAGACTTGCTGTTGATAATAATTGGCGGTCATCCGATCGCCTGCGGTAAACCAGTACCATGCTTCAAACCGTTCCGTGCCCTTGGCCAGCACCAGCCGCATCACCTCGTGAGGCACCCCATGAATCATGACCGTCGCCGGTCCACGTTCCACCACCTCAAAGTGGCTGCCAATATAACACAATTCTGGGGGATGAAATGCGCCGCGCTTGCCAAAACCGACCACCTGGGCAAACCACAGCGGCGGCTCTTTCCCAAGTCGGTATTCCATCAAGGACACATCATCTGTCTCAAGGACCTGGACGACGCGAGGATCGACCGTGAGTGGTTGGCCAACCCAGAGACCAAGCTGCAGTGGCATCTGGTGGTGTCCACCCGTCACAATGGATGCTGATCGCTGGAGGACACAGACCAGCGCCGCGGCTAGTGTCAGGAGGACGAGGGCGAGTGGCCGAGGTCGAGTGAGGGAGGTGACCATTGTTGAAGGAGACGACTCATCCACGCTAAAACCAGCAGAGCAACCAGGAACACCACAACGCCTGAACCATAGTGCAAAAACCCCTCAGCCGCGTCCGGTCCATAGATGGCAGCCAGCAGCACCAGCGTTAGGATCCGGACCATATTGGCCACCAACGCAATGGGGATTGAGGACCCAATGATCATCACACGCTTCCATGCAGCCGACGAGAGCGGCAGCCCATCACTCCACAAGGTCGCCAAAGCAATCAGGCTGATGAGCGAGCGCAGACCGCTGCACACATCATCGACAATCACGGACGCTCCAGGCACCTGGATCGTCGAACCAGCCTGGGTCGCGCTCAGCCCAAGAAGGTGTAACCCGTGGGTGGCGAGACTGGCGGCCATCAGTTTCATCTGAAAACTGACATTGATCAAGAACACACCAGGCAGCGGCACCATAAACAACAGGTACACCATTGGAAACCGTAGCGTCCAGAGCGCTGGCCAACCCCAGAAGGTCCACACCAGCCCCCAGATTGTGGTGAGCATGGCAATACCTGAGACGAATCCGACGCGCAACCACGTCGCTGCCAGGTGCACCAACAGTGAGGGGACCAACAACATGAGCCCGGCATAGCTAGGCCGCAGCGATAATCGCTCCAGCAGATCGCGCCGTCGCCAGATCAACCAGCCGCTGGCGAACGGTACCAACCATCCATGTGAATAGAACGAGTCGTGCGCGTCAAACCGCTCAGCCATCCATCGTAGCGTTGGCCAGAACAGCGCTAGACAGGCCGCAGCCAACCCGACACCCATCATGATCCTTCCCCATCGTTCCGCGGGTGTAGTTGGCATCAATGACCCGCCCCCACACCCGCCGGCTGGCTCGGCGCAGCGCCATGAGGCTTCACAGCTTGCGGCTGAGCAGCCTTGGGCTCAGGAACCGGCCGGCCGAGTTCTGTTAACTTCGTCTTGGCCAGTTTCCCGAACGGATGCTCGGGAAACTCCTGCGCGAGCGTCGTGTACAATTCTGCGGCCTTGTCTGTGCTGCCAAGTCGTTGCTGGTAGATCATACCCAACGCGAGGAGGACGTACGGACGATTCACCCCAGGCGACGTAGAGGCCTTCACTTCTTCCAAGATCGCTACCGCCTGATCCCAGCGACCGAGCTGGTGGTACGCCAGCGCCAGATAGCCTTTGACTTGCAACGCCATTTCAGGCGATGGGGCGTTCGGGATCAGCTTTGTATACGCCCGCGCCGCCCGCTCATAGGCCTTTTTCGCCTGCTCGGGCTGCTGGCGCTTAGCGTACACCGTGGCGATATAGAGCGGGGCATCTAACCCGACGGTGCTCCACGGATGATACGCTGAAATTTCCGCATACGCCTTCGCCGCCTCTTCCCAGCGATCTTCACGCTCATAACTTTTCGCGATTCCGATCCGAGCGCCGAGTGCAAGATCGCTGTACCGGTTGTAATTTTGAATGACCAGTCCGAACGCTTCCCGCGCTTTGTCATAGTGTTGCTGGTCCGCATAGAACGAACCGATCACCGCCTGCGCTCGAGCCGCCCACATGGTACCGGGCGTGCGCTCAACGACATGCTGGAACGCGTTCACAGCCAAGGCAAACTGTTCTGGTGTGGCGGTCCGCGGGTTCTTGATCACCGGTGCACCGATTTGCTGCGCCTTCCAGTACAATCGCTCCGCGCTGTAGTTCTTGCTGCATCCGGACAGCCCTAACGCCACACCGGCGATCACCAGGACACGTCGGAACATCGGTGAAAGACGAGAACTATGCCACGACATGACCTTTTCCGGGGACCAGTTTGACCCGTGTACGCGTCGCGGCCGTAACTGGCGCAGGCTGCTGTAGCTTGGCCGCTGCATGATGAAGACACCACAGATGACAGATGCCAATCGTCAACATCGTATCTGCCACGGTCCACACCAACAGACGGGCAAGGACAAACACGATCGCGATCTCTGGCGCGGTGCGCACCATCATTTCAGCGACTCGCTGCTCGGACGCTAGCCGCGCGAAGACCATGAGGATCGCGGTCGGCACAGCCACCACCAGCAGCGTGCTCCAGGGATAGCGCAGCGTTTCCCGAATACCCGCGATGACGGCCCGCCACCAGGCAAGATGTAAGAAGACGGCGGCGGGAATCATATACGCAAATAGCGCCTGTACCACCAGAGCGATCGCCGTGATGATCACGATCCGATGCCCGGTGCTATGCGGCCAGAGCCACCCAAACATGGCTCCCATTCCTCCGTAACCTGCCCACAGAATAAACCAGAGCAGCACCATGCGACCATAAGACACTTGCCGGCTCACCAAGGCGTTCCGGAGCACCACAGGCTCTCCCTCATACCGTTGGCGCACCATCACGCAGGCCACCCCAGTCAAATACGCGCCGATGAATGTCACCACAACGAGATGGACATGCTGCATGGCATGGTAAAGAAACCAGAGGTGCCAGGGATAATGGAGTACTTGGTCTCCGGAAAAATATCGGATCGGGGGAGCGAGGAGGCTAGAAAACGGCGGATGGGGTGCAAGCCAGAGCAGTCCAATCAAAACGCTCTCTGCAATCGCCGTCAGTAGAAACGGCAACCACAGCTTTCGCTGGGAACCGAGCAATTGCCATAGTTCGGAAAATACACGACCGATGACCGCCATGCTACCCCGGGGTTGCTGTACTTAAGAGGAAGACGACCGTCGAACTCTTCGGCGTCCCCAAAAACCAACACCCACCAGCCCAGTCCCAAATAATGCCAAGCTGGCCGGCTCAGGATTGGAAATACTCCTCACAGAAGCAATTGAGCGGTTTGATGTCGAAGCGGACTCGTTGGCAGACAACACCGATAGCTCCACATCGGCTCGTGGACCTACGTCGCTTGAGAGCGCGGTCGCAGCGGTCGTGTCATGTTTCCCAGTCAGGACATCAATAATATCATCGGTAGAGGCGTCGCCCCCAAACAGCCCAAACAGCCCTCCATTGGCAGCGGCATTACATCCTACCATACCCAGCTGGGCAGAAACAGCAATACCCAAGACAATCCAGTTTGATCTTAACTTATACATAGACCCACCTCGCTCTGCAGGTAAAAAATCGTGTTGATTTTATAGAGCATGTTTTGTACCAATTTTTAGTGGAGCTATCAGGACAGATCAATTGACCTAATATGATGATTTCCATGTTGTAAAGTCATTAGAGGCCAAGAATAATTGCCAAGGATCATTTTGAGCCGATGGATAGACATGCCGCCATTGGTCAAAGCTGTCGTATTTACAAGACACCATGTACGCTAACTGCAGTCGGTGAGCAAGTAAGAAAGGCAATTGTATCAGTACATAAGCAATAGATCAATATATGATTTGCTAATATTGTATCTATCTTATCGCATGTGGTATAGTTTCATTTGTATCTGAAACTGGCAGAGGTCCTCATGAAGCAGGTTGTCACACCCAAACTTGCCAGCTCCCCATCCTTCCGGATCGAATCTCATCCTACCAGACGGGCTGAACGACTGGCTATAACGCTTCAGCTTCGCTATCACATTACGCTCGTCGAATACCGATTGGATGGGGTGAGCCAGACAACCAATGTGAGTTCCGGCGGGGTGCAATTTGCCGTTTCCCAGATGGTGGCTCCTGCGAGCCGATGTGACCTGGCCCTGATCTTGGACAATCCGTCAGACCCGATCCGGTTTCAGGGGCACGTGGCTTGGTGTCGACAGACGTCGAGTAAGCCGTTTTCCCACTATGAAATAGGCGTCACGTTCGCCACGCCTGAATCCGGAGATGATCAGGCCTTCGCTCGCTACTGCCGGTTCATCGCATCGCAACTGTTAGCTCAGTATCTCACCTGACGATGCGATCTCCGATGTCCCTCTTGGGTCGAATGTACGATGTGCTCCCCGCATGCCTGAAGCCAGTGCAGTTTAAAATTGTTGAGTCCGCACAGGAACTACAAGCCGCCAGCCGCCTTGTCTATCGGGAGTATCTGCGCCGAAATTACGTCCGTACAAACGCGGCCCAGATGAGGTTGTCGCTCTATCAAACTTTACCCACGACGGTGACATTCGTCGCGTGTCACTACCGCTATGGCGTCGTCGCCACCGCAACCCTTGTTCAAGACTCTCCCTTGGGCTTACCGATGGACGAAGCGTATAAGACCGAACTGGACGGACTGCGCCGGCGTGGCCTGCGCGTTGCAGAGGTCACGATGTTAGCATTGGACAGTGAGGTATTCCCTCGCAAAACCTTTACGATGTTCGACCCCAAGAAGCTTCTCACAACTCTTCGATTGTTCAAGGTGCTCTTCGATTACGTGCGAAACTCTACGACCTGTGACGAGATGGTTGCGTGCTTTAATCCCAAGCATCAAATCCTATACGACTTTCTTCGGCTGACCCCGCTGGGTGGATTAAAGACGTACACCGGAGCGAACGGTCACCCATCCATTGCGCGCCATTTCAATATCCAAGAGGCTCAGCGGACTGGTCGCTCACATGTGGCCTATCAACTATTTTACGGCCGTTGCTCTTCAGCTCGACGATTCTCACGCAGACTACGGCTTACCGCGAATGAGTTACGGCAACTGTTCATGGTCCAGTTTCCGATCCTTCAGTCCGCCAGCCCCACCGAGCTGGCGTACATCAAGAGCTGCTATCCCACCTACGATTTTCACGCTATTCTCCAGCCCATTCCAGCGATATCCTCAGTCTCGGTCTCGTAAAAAATTCTTTCCCCCAACGAACTTGCTTGTTGCATTCCGCCAATGTCATAGGTTACACTTCTGCTGTAATTTTATGCATTTTTAACATTGTCTAATGCGTACCATTCATAAAGATTTAACGAGCTTTAACCTATGCGCCAGATAACCGGTCCGTCATGGTGCTCGGTTTACCAGGAGGTGTGTGTTCGATTGTGACAGCTTAACCCTGGGCTCCTGGAGACTGACACCCATCACTGACCGGAGGAGTGATGCAACGAAATTTCCCAGCCCCGCTGGAACGACTGTTTGAAAACGCCCCGAAATTTCTGCGGCGTGTCCCACATGTGCGAGGCACCATTCAATATCGACCCGTCGAGACGGTCGATGAACTAAAGACGGCCGCTCAACTGCTCTACCAGGGCTATCTGCGACGCGGTTACGCCAACACCAACCCAGCCCAAATGCGGCTCTCTATCTACCATGCTCTGCCGGAAACAACAACGTTTGTCGCCATTCATCCGCGGTTAGGTATTGTCGGAACATTAGCGCTCATTGAGGATTCCCGATTAGGATTGCCGATGGACGAGGTCTACAAGTCTGAGTTGGATACGATGCGACGCAGCCGCCATCGGCTGGCCGAAGCGTCGATGCTGGCGTTGAATAACGAACTCTTCGGGCAGCAGACATTGCCTTTGTTCCATATGTCGAAATTCGTTGTGACCCTGCGGCTCTTTAAAGCGATGTTTGATTACTTGCGCGGGTGCACCGCTGTCACCGAACTGGCGGCCTGTTTTAATCCGCGGCACCAGGTTTTGTACGACTTTCTCCATTTGGAGCCGCTGGCTGGGCTGCGATCGTACGCGCGCGTGAACGGACATCCGGCAATTGCGCGACATCTTAACATTGCGAAGACAAAGCAAGTGGCCGCCCTGTACCCGGTGTTGCGATTTTTCTATGGGAAACAGCGTTCAGTTCGACGGTTTGCCAACAAGCTGTTTCTCTCCGCAGAGGAGTTGTATGAGCTCTTCATCCGGAGCACCTCGATTTTCGCCTCGGCGAGCCGCTCCGAGATGGAGTATGTGCGCAGTTGCTATCCGACGTACGGGCTGGATGACGTAGCGTGCCACGCATCGCTAGCTGGCGCGCAGACCGCATCTTGAACCCCAGTCACACACCCCCTAGCCTGCCTGGGTCAGGGGGTGTGTTTGTCTATGCTATAATGAACGTGACGCGTGTGCATGGCCCGCGACGTGTTTGACTACGACCAAGCCTTCGTTCGTAACCTTGGGCTCGTCAGCCCTCAGGAACAATCCCGCCTACGTCAGATCAGGGTTGCGATCCCTGGAATGGGAGGGGTTGGCGGCCTGCATCTCTTAACCCTCACGCGGCTGGGCATCGCTCAATTTGCCATTGCCGATGGTGATACATTTGACTTGCAAAATTTCAATCGCCAGTTTGGCGCCACAGTGGACACGATTGGACGTCCGAAAGTCGATGTGATGGCTGCCATGGCATCATCGATCAACCCGCAAGCGTCGATTCGAATCATCCCGCACCCGATCGATTCGGAGAACGTGGATCAGTTGCTGGATAATTGTACAGCGGTCGTCGATGGACTTGATTTCTTCGAATTGGATGCCAGACGACTGGTGTTTCATCGAGCGCGCCAGCGCGGCTTACCCGTTGTCACCTGTGCTCCACTGGGATTCAGCGTAGCCTTGCTGACGTTTTTACCTAATGGACCGAGCTTTGATGAATTTTTCGCGATCCGCGATGGGATGGATCGGTATGATCAGCTGGCCCGTTTTGCTGTCGGCCTTGCTCCAGCTGCCGTACATCTGCCCTACCTTGATCGCTCGAAGATCAGCCTGACCAATCGGCATGGCCCGTCCTCCATCATCGCGGTTGATCTTTGTGCGGCATTGGCCGCAACCGAAATCCTGAACCTGGTCCTCAAGCGTCGTCCGCCGGTGGCCGTACCGCGCTATCTCCAATTCGATCCCTACCGGCTGCGGCTCTGTACCGGCCGGCTTCGATGGGGAAATCGTCACCCCGTCCAACGACTGAAGCTTTGGTGGCTCAGACACCAACTGCGCCATCTGATCGATTCCTGAACCCAGCGCTGCAGCAGACCATGATCGCCCTGAGCGATATCACCGCCCTGGTTGACGCTGGTCTCTGCGCTCCGTCGGGTGACAATTGCCAACCGTGGGCATTTGAATGGGCGGCCCAAACACTCCGGGTTCGGTTTGAGCCCCACCGGGCTGAATCGCTTTACGATGTCCGGCAAGCAGCGTCGTGGATTGCGCTGGGGGCGCTGCTCGCGAACACTGAGATTGCCGCGCGCCAGCACGGCCTACAAGTGACCACACGACTGTTCCCACCGGGTCGCCAGGATAGCATCGTCGCTGAGCTCGCTATTCAGCGTGCGAATCCTGGCCAAGACCCGCTGTTTTCGTCGCTCGAATTACGCTGCGTGAATCGGCGTCCGTATCACACACGGCCGCTGGATCCGCGCATGGCCCAGTCGCTCTTGCAGGTCGGCAACGCTGTCGACAATGTGCGGTTGGATCTGGTGGAAGAATCCACCCTCATTGGCCAGATCGCAGCGCTTGCAGCCTTGAACGACCGGATGGTGTTCGAGAACCAGGCCTTGCACCATGGCCTCTTCCGATGGATTCGCTGGACGATGACGGCGGCGAGGCAGAGTGGGGACGGATTACCGCTCGCCTGCCTGGAGTTGCCATGGCTGGAGCGACCGGGATTCTGGCTGTTGCGTTCTTGGGCGTGCAGCCGGTTGTGTGCCTGGATCGGCGTCACGCGCTTGTTGCCTTACCACCGTGAATCGATCTATCGGCGTTCTGCGGCCATGGCGCTGTTCAGCAATCAACACCTAGAACCGGAACAGATTGTTCAAACCGGACGCGTATTGGAGCGGGTGTGGCTGACAGCGACGCATGGCGGAATCGCCGTGCAGCCAATTACTGGCACCACGTTCCTCGGGTTACGGTGTCAGTGGTTGTCCGGCGAAGGATTGACCCCTTCGCATCGCGCCGCCTTGCAGCCGATCCTGGGTCAGTTGCGCGAATGGTTCGGCGTCCCGGCAACCTACACACCGCTTCTGTTGTTGCGGCTTGGCTATGCCGACCCACCCACCGCCAGGACGCTGCGTCGACCTGCCTGCGAGGTGCTCCGATCGACCGACACGGATGAGCCGCCATCGACATGACGACCAGAGAATCTGTCCTTGAAATTGTCCAGGTCACGAAACAGTACCGGGTCGGATCAAGCCCGGTGTTCGCGCTGCGCGGGGTGAGCTTGTCAGTCTCGCGGGGAGAATTCCTGGCGATCGCTGGCCCATCCGGCAGCGGGAAAACCACCTTGCTAAATCTGGTTGGTGGAATCGAACAACCGTCGAGCGGTGCTGTCCGGCTTAATGGTGTGGAACTCCAACACCTGTCCGGTGATGTCTTGGCTGATGTCCGCGCCCGACACACCGGATTCGTGTTTCAGTCGTTCAATTTGCTGCCGGTCCTGACGGCGTTGGAAAATGTCGAATTCCCCCTTCTCACGCATCGTTTGTCCTCCGAGCAGCGCCGACGACAAGCTCAAGAAGCCCTGGATCGTGTCGGCCTCCTCTCGCACGCCGCCCACAAACCCATGGAACTGAGCGGTGGTCAACGCCAGCGAGTCGCCATTGCCCGCGCGATCGTGACGCGACCGGCCATCGTCTTGGCCGACGAACCCACGGCGAACCTTGACCAGGCCACCGGAGCACAGATCCTTCAGTTGATGCGAAACCTCAATCGCGCGCTCGGAACAACCTGTGTGTTTTCGACCCATGATCACAACATCCTGCGCCTGGCAGAGCGGCTCGTGCACTTATCTGATGGGGTCATCGTGGACGCCCCATGACGACCTTCCGGCTCGCGGTGCGCAATTGTCTTCGCCATCGGACCAGATCGTGTATCACGATCTGCGCGATCGCGTTTGGCTGCACGGCGATTATTTTTGTGGGCGGGTTTTTCGAGGACCTGTTGTATAAAATGCGGGAAAGCTACATTAAGGGGCAAACCGGACATCTACAAATTTATCGCCAGGGATTTTTCGAGAAGGGACGCGCGGCGCCGTTTGATTATCTCATTGAAGATCCTGGACAGATCACGCAGCTCATTCGCGAGCTGCCCGATGTGGCGTCGGTCGCGCGGCGGCTCAGCTTCTCCGCGCTCCTCAGCACTGGAGACACCACGATTTCCTGTCTGGCTCAAGGCATAGAACCCGATCAGGAACCGACGGTCGTTCTCACCGAATCTGACCGGGGACGCCGAGATCGCCCATTGCTAGATGGCAGCGTGATCGAGGCTGGCGCTCCCTTACAGGCAACTGCCCCGTTTACCGCCGTCCTGGGCCGCGGACTGGCCGGCGCCATCGCCGCCACACCAGGGACACCGCTGATCTTGGTCAGCCACACGACCGGAGGCGCGATCAATGCGCTTGATCTGACCGTCCAGGGGATTTTCTTCACCAGCTCGAAGGTGTTCGACGATCACGTCTTGCGGCTGCCGCTTGGCACCGCACAGCAACTGCTCCAGACCTCAGCGGTCGATTCCTTGGTCATCGTCCTGCACCGGACAGAGACCACACCGCGCGTCAAAGAACAGTTGCTGCGCCTGTTTCAGGACCGCGGGCTACCGCTCGAACTCAAGACATGGGAGGACCTGAGCGATTTCTACGTCAAGACACGAGATCTGTTCGGACGGATGTTTTCGGTTCTGAAGCTGGTCATCGCCATCATCGTCGTGCTCAGCATTTACAATACGATGAATATGGCCGTCCTTGAGCGAACAACGGAGATTGGCACCATGATGGCGCTCGGCGTGAAGCGACGCGGAATCCTCTGGTTGTTCTTGTGTGAAGGGGCCGCCTTGGGGGCGATGGGCGGGCTCGTCGGGATCGGGCTTGGAACAGCGACCACGCTGGGGGCGCACCTTATTGGAATCCCGATGCCTCCGCCTCCTGGCGCGACGATGGAGTGGATGTCCCAGCCGATGATCATTCCGTCCGTCCTAATCTTTGCCTTCTGCCTGTCCGTCGTCACGGCCATGCTCTCATCCTGGCATCCAGCGTATCGAGCGTCACGACTGGAAATTGCCGAAGCGCTCCGGCACGTGTAGGATCATGCGCCCAACGCTCGTCCAGTGGGTGTGGGTAACGCTTGCTCTGACGTGCAGTCCGCGCGGCGCCGCGGCCGAGCTCACGGCCCAGGATATCCTCACGCAGACGGATGAGGTGCGTAATCCCCAACTGGACTACACCACCACGGTCACTGTGACAAGCCTCCGAGCCGCGAGAGCACCCCGGAGCGCTGCCTATGAAGTGTTGATTAAGGGGCGGCGGGACGCGGTGATCAAAACCGTCAGTCCGGCGATTGATCAGGGCCGGGTGCTCCTCATGCACGACAACGACCTGTGGGCGTTTCTGCCGACGGTCTCAAAGCCGTTGCGCGTGTCGCTGCGGGAACGGCTCATTGGAGAGGTGGCCAATGGCGACCTCGCTCGGGCCAATTTCTCCGGGGACTATACACCGGAGATCGCCGAAATGCAGACCATCGATCGCCAAACCTATTTTGTGCTCAATCTGACCGCCACCTCTGGCGAGGTGACCTATGCGCGAGTCGTCCTTTGGGTTGACGCGGCCACATTTTTCCCGCACCATGCAGAATTCTACGCCGTCTCTGGTCGATTGCTGAAGACCTGTACGTACCAACGGTATCGCGAACTCGGGGGCCGGCTGCGCCCCACGCAACTAGTCATGAAGGATGCGCTCGCCACCAGCCAATATTCGGTGCTCGAGTACGACCACATGGAAATCAAAGAACTGCCTGATAAACTCTTCACGAAGGACTACATGAAGAAGTTTATGGAATGAGCGTCAGCCGGTGTGTGATCGTCCTGTGGGTCGCAACCGCCTTCGGAAGTTCTCCTTGGGCGTGGGCGGATTCCCCTCCATCCGCCAATCAGCGAGAACGCCTGATTCAACTGTGTCTTGAGACTATTGACCAACGACAACATCGGGTCACTGCACGGCCGGCCGAGCCTCGCCGGGTCGTTGACGAACGATTGTTGGCGCGGCTGCCGACCGGCTCAGACGTTGTTCCTCCCACTGGCGGCTCGGCACAGGCCGGCGCGGCGATGGACGTGCACGGAGAGCTGCGGCAGGAACTGGCGTATCGAGCGGTGGAGTCGGGCGAATGGACCAAGGCACGCCATCAGTTGTTGATGACCGAAAGCGGACGGCTCACGGACGCCCTGGCCTACCGCGCGACGCAACGCCTGTACTATGATCCGGTCTACGCAGCAACGGACAATTTCTCCTCGTCGGCTCAACACAGCCAGCAATTTGAAGCCGAACTGCGGGACACGTATCTGGATTATTCGCAGGGAGACTGGGATATCCGCCTGGGCAAACAGCAGATCGTGTGGGGTGAATCGGTGGGGTTGTTTTTCGCCGATGTCGTGAACGCGAAGGACCTGCGCGAGTATATTCTTCCTGATTTCGATCTGATCCGCATTCCCCAATGGGCGATCGACGTGGAGCGGTCTCAGGACCCGACGCATCTCGAAATGGTCTGGTTGCCGATCCGCGAGTTCAACCGACTGGGTGTAAGCGGATCAGAATTCGAACCACCGCTGCCGCTGCCCCCAGGCGTCACCTCCACGTATACCGATCCGTCGAAACCGCCAGCTAGCGTCAGTAACAGTGAGATCGGCCTTCGCGGTTCGTTGCTCGAGTCTGGGTGGGACC
Organism: Candidatus Omnitrophota bacterium; assembly: GCA_023247275.1. Lineage (GTDB taxonomy): Bacteria > Omnitrophota > Gorgyraeia > Aquiviventales > Aquiviventaceae > JAHFGT01. Next base: position 5,080 of record JAHFGT010000008.1, on the reverse strand, counting down.
TTGGGGCCTTCTATCTCTATACCTGGGATAAATTTCCGGTCCTCTATCGATCCATCCGCAGCACGACCTTTGATTTTTCTCCGGAGTATGAGCGCGCTCACCTGATGGGCACCACCCTGTCGAAAGAGATCCGTGACGTGATTCTGAAAGGTGAGCTGGTCTACAATCCCAAAAACCATCTAGTGACTTTTAATTCGGAGGACCCAGATGGGATTGTCCAACGCGGCACGATCGACTACGTGCTCGGGGCTGACTACACTTTTTTTCACTCCTTGGACACCAATCTCCAGCTGATGCAACGGCTCATTATGGATCACCCAGACCTACTGCAGGAGGAGACGGTTCGTACCCATCTGTCGGTCCGCCTCAGTACACAGCTGTTGGATCATAAGCTGGAACCGGAATTTCTGCTCCTCTCCGGCCTTGGCGAGCAGGACGTGTTGTACCGTCCACGGCTGACGATTCATGTGACAGACAATCTGCGCTTTCGGCTGGGAGCCGATCTGTTTCAAGGCCATCTCGACGGCCTGTTTGGTCGATTCCGGGGTCACAGCCGCCTGTATACTGAGCTGTCTCTTTCCTTTTGACGCCCTAAAAACAAATCGCCCCTGCCAGACAGCAGGGGCGATTTGTTGGAGCTGAAGTCGCGTGATCTACCCAAGCCACTTCCGTCGTCCAAACGCGCCAATGGTGCCGAACCCAAGACCCAACAACCACAGGCTTGAGACTTCGGGAATAGCCGGGTGCACCGTCGCTGGATCGTTGCTGCGGAACTCCCAGGGCGAACACCCACTGGTCGGACAGGGCCGCTTGGCCAAGGCCCGTCCTGCAAATCCGTTCGGGTTCAGTTCAAATTCAGAACTGACGACCAGGTCAGTGAGGACCGTGGTCCCACCCACCTCGGTTTCATTCGGATCATTGATCCCCTGGAACGTTGTCACGCCGGTGTTGTTCTGAATCACATTGAGCCCGCCGAACGCCAGACCTTCAGGGTTGACCCCCAAGATGGGGTGGCTGTAGACAAACGCATCTCCATTAATTCCTAACGTGACCCACAAGGATCCGTCAGTGGCTTTGGAGACATCATCCAACATCGTGCCGTTGGATTCGAACACCGTGGTCCCACCACCCTGCTGGAGGTACAGCGCGAACATTTCGCCGGGAGACAACAATCCAACCGTACTAAAGCAGTCGGCCCCACGACAGTACGACGTGAGAGTCGGGTTGCCCAAGGTCAAATGCGTTATACCACCATGCGAGGAGATATCCAGAATGCGCTGGGCAAAAATCCCAGTCAGCTGACTGGTTGGACCGGCGAAGAAATGCGTCGTGCCCTCCACATCGATGTTCTGGATGTTGATGATTCCTGCCAGATGATCACCAACAACGGGCGCTGAAGAGGGCGCTTTCCAGTGGCCAGACGAGTCAAACAGATTCTCAAAATTGTTGAAGAAAAAGTCATTGTCTGACCCAACGACGAGAATTGATGCTGACGCCGGACTCGTCAAGAGCCCCACGCTCAACATTGTTCCCGCCACAATCGCTACCACACGTTTCATACCGTCCTCCTCGCGTCCTTCGCGTGTTCTCTAAAGTTCCAAATCTTGATTCCTCTGCGGCGGCTCCCAACACCCGCGCCGACCACACCGAGGCTCAACAACAAAATCGATTCCGGTACGGATCGGCGACAATCCCCCCCTGGGTCGAACCAAAGAGACCTCCGCCCCCATTGACAAAACTCGCGACATCGCTTGCGCATGCTGTCAGCAACGAATTCTCAAACGATGAGATTCCCCCGTTGACATTGAACAGATCGCTGGAGATCGCCGCATCATTCACGAAGGTCCCCCCACCCTGATCGACCGTCATGAGCGATTCAACACCGGCGATCCAGTCCGCCGCATCGGATCCCACATCAGCCCCGACCACGAGAATCCCCAGCTTGCCATTGGTCACATTGCTGTAGATCTGATCGAACAGGTCTGCATACACCGACTCAAACCCGTGGTCATCCGGATCATGACCAGCCAAGACAACCGGGCCGCCTGCCAAGGCCACACGACTGAGCGCACCCACGAACAGGCCAGCCAATCCTGCCACCAGCCATGCGCGTTTCATCCGCTGCATCCACCTTGAGGCTGCCATCGCGCCATGTTCCAACACCCGCTTACTTGATCCCACGTCCGGTCAACACGACCAGCACGGTCCAGACCAGAATACGCGCATCTAGCATTAAACACATCCGCTTGATGTACAGCAAATCGAACCGCAGCTTGCGCTTCACATCCCCGATCGTTTGATCGTATCGGTAGTGTACCTGCGCTAAGCCGGTCATGCCTGGCTTGATTAACAGTCGCTCATCGTATCGAGCGACTTCCTGGTTCAACGTCTTGACAAAACAGGGACGCTCCGGACGTGGACCGACTAAACTCATATCGCCTTTGAAGACATTGAATAACTGGGGCAGTTCGTCCAAGTGGGTTCGACGCAGCGCCCGACCCACAGTCGTCACTCGTGGGTCATGACCCTGCGCTGCCCAGACCGGTCCGGTAGCCTCTGCATCGATCACCATGGTGCGGAACTTGTACATGGTGAACATTTCACCAAATCGACCAACCCGCTGCTGTCTATACAAGACAAGGCCTGGCGAGCTCATCTTTACCGCCAGCGCAACGATGGCCATAATTGGCGCCGTGAGGACCAACCCAACCAACGATCCAACAAGATCAACCACCCGTTTTAAGACAAGACGCCACCATAGCGTGAACGGTGGGACCGGATGCTGGTAGCTCCAGAGTAGCGCAAAACGTTGCAGCTCAATAGCCAACTGCTGACGGACCGTTAGCATTTGTGCAATGAGGACGCTCATTTTAGGTCACCTGGATTTTTACCTGAGTCGAACCTAGATATACCCATAGACCCTGTAATAAAGAGCAGATGCCGTGCCAAGTCACCGGAATAAATGGAATTTTGTTAAATATTTAAGTGCTTGTATGCATTATAGTTAATCTATTGACGGTTTTGTCTTCCAGTGCCCGAGCTACCTCATTCTCTGCAAGTTGTTGGTGTCGTTGGTAACTCGCAACGCAGCGTCGAAAACCGCCGAGCTACACATGAATGAGTAGAAAAGCACAGGGCATGCCAGGGGTCAGAGGCTTGGCAGCCACCATAGGGATAGTCAGATGTTGCCTGGCTGCTTAATGTTAGGGTGGGCCACCAGTGAACAGATCCAACTTTGACTCAAGTTGGCGTTGAGAGACCGTATTAAAGGAATGGCAACTGAGGTTCAGCATGATGCTGCAGGTGGAAGACCGGTACCAGTTCGGGTACCGGCATCCGCGAGTATACCCAGAGACCTCGACCAACCCATCCCAACTGCTGGACGGTGGTGCGCCGGCATAGCAGTTGGCGTGGGCCGCATTGTCGAGCAAGCCACCGCTGGTATAGACGTTGTATTCATCAAGCAGCCCGCCGAAACTGTGGCCAAACTCGTGCACAGCCACTTCGGGAGCGTTGCGGCCGTTGTACGACACCGCAATGGTTCCCCCAGAGCCACCGTATTTCCGGTCTTTCACCAAGACGACAATTTTGTCATAGGGAGCGGCCATGTCATTAATCGTAGACATCACCGTCGTGTTATTGCAGGTCAGCAATCGACTGTTCATCGGGTTGTGCACGCAGCCCAAATCGACCGCGGTATTGTCCACCAGATGAAAGCGAAGTTGCGCTGACCGGGACGCATACGGTTCATACGTGAGCAAATGGTCAATGATCCGATCCGCGTCATGATAGAACAGAGCCAGGTCCCCTGCCCCATAGTTGTCGCCCACGAAGGTAATATCCAGGGTGTGGCCGTCGGTGGTCGAGGCTTCCGCGCGCTGATCGACTTGACGCCACCACCGGCTCATCTGGTACGGTGACCGGTGTTCGCGTGAACGGAAATGTGGGGCGTTGTCTTGGAGGCGAAGGCCCTGCACCGATTGGGCCAGGATCACGATACCCTCAGGGTCGGCGACCCGCAGCTCGGCCGCTCCCATCTTCCATGGGATCGTCAACGAAAACTGTGCCGCTCGAAACACGACGGGCCGACCGTCCGAGACCTGGCCGGGTTCTGGGGGCGGATCAAAAACCCGATCGGGAATGGCAAACAGGAGTGCGGATACCATCACGCCGTCGGCGGCATGCAGCGAGAGTCGATAGCCCTGGTCCAGCGGCTCTGGCTGCGGGGCATAGCCGTGCTTTAAGGTCAGTCGCTGAATGCGCAGCGGCGAGGACGGTTGATCGACCGCAGAGATGAACTGGATCTCTAAGATGGGCTGCGGCTGCGAGAGCTGTCCATCGTGGATCAGCCTCTCCGGCACCTGCCAGCGTCGGCCATGCTCGAGCTGGATCGCCCAGGACATGGCCGATGCGCAAACGAGGACCCCTGCGGCCAGGATGGTGAATCGATGAGCTGGTTCACGCCATCTCCACATCGCGCTTTCATCAAATGCCAGGGTGACAAGAAAAAAGCCGGGCTACCTGTTCGGTAGCCCGGCGTTCTCAGCTGATTCCTGCGATCACGCACTACACCGCGCAATCCAGTTCAGGAGGGCCAGGCACTCTCTTGGAGTATACCTGATGGGATGCTGACGCGAGAAGACGGCGGACGGCAAGACCAGGCGAGGAGGATGGCCGGGGACAGCCACTCATTTCCCAGGTTGAAACAACAGGAAATGAGTGGCTGTCCCCGATATCGTTAGCGGGCACGCTCCCAGGCACACCGGCGTCGATTGACCAGGAACCGGACCGTGCCAACCAACATGGCGAGATTTCCGAGGCAGAAGTACAGCGGAGGCGACAACCATGTGACAACACGGCCTCGACGCTGACACACGTAGCCGGCATAGGCGCTGAGATACAACACGCCCTGGATCGCCACCAGGATCATCGCCCAGGGTTGCGCAAGCCAGAAGCTGGCCGCCAGAAGCAGCAGCAGCAAGATGGGCGCGACGGTCCGCAGCACCTTGTGCGAGAAAAAGCACAACGTGATCCATCCGTATCGGGGATGGAGCAGCTGCCGCAGGCGAACGATTTGCTG